>JAFIFG010000107.1 GCA_020832135.1 Clostridiaceae bacterium | reverse complement strand
TTTTCCTCATCATAGCTTAGGTTATATAGTTCTTTGATTCCTTTAATATCTATAACTGCCTCAGGTGCTAGATGATTTTCCCTCATTCTTACAACTAAATCTGTTCCACCATTTAGAATATGTGCACCTTCACCATATTTCGCTAATAACTCACTGGCTTCCTTTAATGTTTCAGGCTTAAAATACTCGAATTGTTTCATCCCACTTCACCTCCATATTGTATCTACGAACCCTTTTTTTCTATACTATGTTGTTAATGATGTAGTTATTTCAATTACATTATGATTTTTAATAATAAATACAATTAAATTCTAATTATTCAGAAATTTAATATTGCAAAGTGCTCTAACTTTTTTTAAAACATTTTGTTAGCTAATTTATTAGCTTATTTTATTGATGGACTTCATCCATTTCTGCATCCATCTCATCTTCCTCTAACTTACCTTTAAATATGTGATTTAAAATTATATTTAGTGCCACCCCTACCACCACTGCCAGGACAACTTCATTTGTTAATACAGTTTGAATAAAAGGTGACAAAGTAGATAACCACTCTCCCATTTGATTTTTTACATAAACAGGTGTGCCGAAAGAAATTATCAAAATCGTTCCAACTAATGTTGTGTTAGAAGTGGTTTGTTTTGCACTCCCGACTAACTGTATACCTGAAACAACAATGCTACCACAAACTATTACAAATACTGCTCCGATAACTGGTTGTGGGATAGCTACGATTAGGGCACCGAATTTTGGTATCAATCCGTATAATCCTAAAATCACTGCTGCAACCTGTACTACAAATCTACTGGCTATTTTAGTAGTAGCAATTACCCCAATATTTTGTGTGTAACTAGTTTTAGGCATTGCTCCAAAAACTACAGCAATAGCACTTCCTAAACCTTCACTAAAAATCCCACGATTCATATGGGAAACTTTATAGTCTTCTCCTGCTACTGCACAAGTAGCAGCATAGTCACCGATAGACTCTACAGTTGATCCTAAATACCCACTCATTATACCTAAAACTGCTCCTCCAACTATAGGCCAACCCATTCCATTCCCAGCCCAAGGTGTTCCCCAAGGAAATAATGGTGGAAATGCAAACCAAGCTTTTGATTGCACTAAAGACCAATCTACCTGACCCATTATCCCGCTTATAACTATACCTACCAATATAATACTGAAAAATATAGAACCTCTTGATAGTATGCCATTAGCTATTTTTCTACAGTACACTTGTAAAAAGAATACCGATAAGAAGGTGAGTAATGCCAAATAGAAATTCATACTACTACCATCACCTATAACCCATGTAATAGAGATTAATCCTAATGATACACCTATGTTTATCACTACTGCCCCTGCTACAGATATAGGGAAGTATTTTTTTAATAATCCTAATATACCAGTTAGTCCTACAATCATTTGGACAATTGCCCCTACAAACACTGCTCCCCACATAGCACCCGCTCCAAACATTCTACCTACTGAAGCCATGGTCCCTGTATGAACTGCTGATGTTCCTTGAACTAGAGGAAGTCTATTGCCAATAGATGTCTGGAGCAATGTAGCTATGGCAGTTGCAAATAAATTAAAGCTGATAAAGGTTGCATTTTGTACTGGTGTAAAGCCGATAGCAGTCCCTACTACTAATGGAAGAACAAATGGAGATGTATCTACTAATGTATGCTGCCATGCATATAACAACGTCTCCCACCATGTGTTAGGTTTTTCATCGATTCCTAATTCTGGTTTGCTTATTTGAGGATTTTTTTCCCATACAGATTCATCCGATTTTAGATGCGAAAATAATTTCACTTAAAAGCCCCCTAACTCATAAAATTTTTTTATGACAATTAAAACAAATTTCTATACAAAGGCTTATTGAAGCTAATTTTTTATACTTATCTTCTAGCGGTTATCATTAGTGTGGGTAAACGTTTTCAAACTAAAATATTAGCTTATTTAGTTCTATATTCCATAAAATATAAGCAAGCTATCAATTTAACTATAGTCCACCTACTGCTCCTAAGTAGATGGACTATGCTTTCCTTTATAGCTATTTACTTTATTTCTTTAGGCAACTTGACATGCAGTTAGTGCAAAGTTCCAGTACATCCACCTTATCTTCTAATATAGCTACAAAATCATCTTGTAAGCCTCTCCTATTAAGACCGTCCTCATTTATTAGGAATTCTTTTCTGATTTAGCAATATAGCTAAGCTATATTGCTAAATATAACTTAACTATATTGACTGTTTACTATGAATTATTCTTCATCAAGAAATGCTACTACTCTAGCAAATGCTGCTTCTCCATCTTCAAATTTCCATGGGAAACATCCGATAGTTATGCGCTTATTATGAAGCTCAGGTGCACTAATTTCTCCACCTAGGTTTTCCATGTGCATGCAATCATGTGGGAATAGCTTATTATGTGTTAATTGATAGTCTTCTTCTGGGAATAGTTTTTCTACTCCTTCTTTTCCGAATTTCGCCTCTGCTAATGCTCTAACTTTATCACATTGACCAAAGGTTCCTTTTCCTAAAAATCTACCGATTGGTAAGTCCATTGGATGGTCAGTTGAAACTGCATCTACACCCCAAACTTTTACTTTCTTTTTCAATAACCAATCTACCATATCAGGATGAGCACCTGGATGTAAGTGGATATATCTTTCTTCATCAGGTTCAGATCCGCCGTAACCGTATTTATGCCATCCAGTATGTATAATAACGATATCTCCCTCTTGAACCTCTACTCTTTTTTCAATCATTTCTGGAGTATATACAGCTAAATCATCCATTTCATCTGAAACATCAACAATTACTCCTTTTCTATATAGCCACTCTAGTGGTATTTGATCAATAGTCATACCATCAGTTTTGAAATGACGAGGCGCATCAAGATGAGTACCTATATGATTTGATGTAGCAATATATTGTGCATTTACACCGTGTTCTACCTTTCTTTTAAAATACTTAGCCTCAAATGGTGGGTAATAAGGCCAGAAAAAGTTATTTACACCTAGAACTTGAGATAAATCATATATTTTTTTCATTTAAACAACCTCCTAATATAATTTTATTTTTAGGGGGCAATCCCCCCATAATCAATTTTAAAAAGTTACTTAATAAACGGGATACGTTTATGAGGCTCAAATGCACTTTTAGCTGGTTTCATTCCCTCAGCATAAACTTCTAGATTTCTATCTTCTAAATGGTCAAAGATTTGAGGGGATGTAGAACCAAAGGTTATATGCTTTAAAGGATTCTCAGGATCTAATTTAGCATATATAATTTCTTCTGCTCCTCTTCCTTGAGCAATTTTGTTAGCTATCGGAGTAATGATCATACTGTTACCCATATAGTAGTTTCCAGCTGCATCCGCCCCTACTGAATTTACTCCTACAACATATACATGGTTATCATAGGCTCTTGCCATATTTGTTAACTCCCATATATCACAGCTTCTTAATAGAGCTGCAGGTCTAATGATAACTTCTGCCCCTTGGACCGCTAAGGATCTTGAAAGTTCAGGGAAGTCGCCATCATAGCATATAATCATCCCAATTTTACCTAGCTCTGTATCAAATACAGGTGCTTCAGTTCCTGGTATTACCCATCCACCTCTATTCACATTTTCTAATGAGAAAGGATGTGTTTTTCTGTATACTCCTACTAACTCACCATTATGGTCAATTAATGCTGAAGAGTTATATACATCTCCACGCTTTTCTCCTCTTTCATAAGTCGGATATACAACGTATACACTAAGTCTTTTAGCAGCCTCTGCTATTCTATCAGTAATGCTTCCAGGAATAGTATCTACTATATCGTACAGCTCTTCAGCAGATAAATCTGTTAGAAACCCCGTTGTAATTGTTTCTGGAAATACGATTAAATCAGGTTGACATTCTTCAACAGCCTTTTCCATCCACTTAATAGATTTCTCAACATTATACTTTACATCATTTGGCTTAATAGCCATCTGTATTCCTGCTACTGTGAATGATTTCATCGTCTTCACCTCCATACTTTACTTTAAAAAATTTTATTAATTCTAAGCTTCTGCCAATGTTTCAGCAAATGCTTCTAAGGCATCTTCAAAACAGTTCATCGGTGGTGTAACTAAGCCAGCTCCTACTTGCCCTACACCAGGATTTTTATGAGCTATTCCTGTATTAATTTTAGGTAATATACCTGTTTCGATTACTTTTCTAATGTCTATTCCTGTTGGAGAACCTCTAAAGTCAAGGATAGGTATGCCAAATGCATTATTTTCTGCTATAGTAATCTCATACATTTCGTTTGTTGCTTCTAATGCCATATCAGGAGATCCACTGATGAATTGAACAATCGCTGGTGCTGATGCCATTGCAAAGGCTCCTATACCCGATGTTTCTGTAATAGTACTGTCACCTATATCTCCATTAGCATCCTCAGCTGTATATCCAGAAAAATACAAACCATCTGGTTGTTGTACTGGTCCAGTAAACCAACGATCTCCTAAACCACTAACTCTTATACCAAATTCGGTACCATTCCTAGCCATAACTGTTACAAGTGTACTGCCCTCGATTCCATGGGCTGCATCCATAGTAGCTTTGCAAGAAGCCATCAATGCATTAAGGTTAAATAAATCATTGCTATTCATAAAGTTAAATGCTCTTTCTAATACATCATGGTCTGCTTTTGTTTTTACAACATATTCAGCAATCGTTCTTATTAATAATGATGTTCCTGCCTTATTTCTATTGTGACCCTCATCTCCCATTTGAAGCTGTTGAGCAATCATACTCTTCATATCTATACCACCTGATAGCTCAATTGCTTTCTTTAAAAGAGGATATAATTCTTCGTCAAACCACTTTAATCTACCAAGAACCTCCTCGTCATAAGCTCCATAGCGTAGCACTTTACCATAGCCTTCATTCATGTTTGAGAATGCTTTGTTTCCATGCTCTCTATTTTCAACTATGTAAACCGGCATAGATGGTGAAGTTACACCCGCCATAGGCCCTACAGCTCCATATTCATGACATGGGGAGAATTCTATTTCTCCACTTTCCGCTATTTTTTCGGCTTCTTCAGGAGTATTTGCTCTTCCTTCATACATTAATGCTCCCATGACGGCTCCTCTCATAGGACCAGACATCTTCTCCCATGTAATAGGTGGACCAGCATGTAGGAATAAATTTTCATGCATACCAGGAATAACATCTCTAGCGATTCCCATTCCCACTAAAAATGGTTGGGCATTTAATACTTTTTGTATGGCTTTCTCATTAGCTTTGTTGATATCTATCATTCAAAATCCCCCTTACCTCATTTTTTTAAGAAGATCTGCAAGCTTTTTATTTCCACCTGCAGGTGGTTTCCAATCCATTTGGACAACCTCAACCTTTTGATTTTTAAGGCTGTCTGTGAAAATTTCCAAACCCATATTAATTACTTTTATATCCTTTTTAAATAGCTGGTTTTTTTCCTTCATATCAAATCACCCCCTATGTTGCTAGGTTCACTAACTTCTCTAAGCTTTTAATAGTTGCTCCAGCAGCTCTTGCTGCCTCCGCATTAGTATTAGTAATAATCACCCCAGCCTCTTCCAATGCCTCTATTTGTTTTTGCTTTTCTTGAGGATCTTCTTGGGTTCCACAAACATATGCAACTACAGGTAACTCTCTTCCTTCTGCTGCAGCTAAGTCTTTTGCCTTTTTAATGGCTGGCACTAGTTCTTCTACTGGATTTTCATGGGATCCATATCCTAGTACTACGTCCATTAATAATAAAGCTGTCTCGGGATCTTTAGCCTCTTGTACTATTCTTTCAGCCCTTAATGTCATATCTATCATAGGGTGAGGTCTACCTACTGTAAATTCATCTTCCCCAAGATCTAGCAAGGTGTGTTGATATGCTTTATTTGCATTTTCTAATTTATAAGCTTTATCTATTGGTGTGTTAGAATAAACATTATGTGCATAATCTCTTAATACTAATAAAGCCTCATAGCATAATGTTCCTCCACTAAATAAACCTCTGATATACTTTTGTTGAGATGTTAATTTTTCTGTATTTATATTTACTTCTTTATAATCTTTTCTTATACTAGTTCCAGATAGTAATACAGCCTTCTCTGCTGCTGCTTCTAAGGTGCTGGCGAAGTAGATATTTTCATCTATTTCTTGTTGTTCTCCACCTATGAAGTTCACTACAACTGGCTTATTACAGGTTTTTATGGCATCAATTATACTAGGTACTACTTTTTCTGAAGGTGGTTTGGATATTAAGACTATTACATCGGTGTTCTCATCCTCATTTAGTAATTCAATTCCCTGTAGCATCATCATACCGCCGATTTCTTCTTTTAAGTCTCTTCCTCCGGTTCCTATTGCTTGAGAAATGCCTCCCCCAAACTCATTGATTAGTACAGTAACCTCTTGGATACCTGTTCCTGATGCTCCAACAATTCCAATTTTCCCTTTTCTAATAACATTGGCGAAGGCTAATGCAGTATTATTTATGATGGCCGTCCCACAATCTGGACCCATTAATAATAGTCCTTTGTCTCTAGCCTTTGTTTTTAAATAAAGTTCATCTTCTATGTTAACGTTATCACTAAAAAGCATTACGTTCAGATTTTTATCTAACGCCTTTTCTACTTCGTCTTTTGCATGTTTCCCAGGTATAGAGATGACTACCATATTAGCATCAGGTAATTGTTTTAATGCTGAATCTAGAGTCTTAGGTCTAACTTCTGCTCCCCCTGAAAAACCTCCACCCTTCTTTTTATTTAACAATTCATCAACTTTTTCAAATGCTTCCTTAGCAACTTCTTCGCTACCACAACGTACACTGATGACAAGATCATCCGGCTTGGCTTCTTCAGCATCTTTCGTAAGAAGTCCTGCAGTCTTAAGTACTTCTTTGTTATGAGCAGTTGCCATCACAACACCAATACCATCAACTCCATCTAGTTTAGATAGATTCTTTTCAACCAACATCAGTGTTACAGAATCATAATATGCGCTAGATTTTATTAAAGTTTTCGTAATCACTAAGATAATCCCCCCTCACTAAGTACTAGTAAATTAAAATGTTATTATTTCCTATTGATTATTAAGATGGTCTTCTTATTTATATATTAAAACAATAACTACCTCTTTTCATTGTTTGAATTTTATAAAGATTGAGATATTAATTTGTGCTAGTTCCCAACATTTTAAATTTTATGCATTTTTTTATCAATTCTTAACGGGAATTAGTTTTTTGATCTATTTTTATATAATTAATTTTCTAAAAACTTATCTCTATCTCTGTTATTTTCTCATTTCTATATCATTGTAGTTTTGCTATAATATTTTGTGGATTTATTGTGTGGATGACACAATACACCATGAGCACTATCCAAATCTACTAAAATGTTGTAAGATAAAAGTATAAGTTAATACTAATATAATGAAGTAAGATACCAATAAGTATGGGATATGAGGTGATCTTTTGAATATAGGAGAAAAATTAAAGAATTTAAGAATTGCAAAAAAGTTAACACAGGAAGAGTTGGCTCAACGTTGTGATTTGACTACAGGCTTTATCTCATTAGCGGAAAGAGATTTGAGTTCTCCTTCTATAGCCACATTAATGGATTTATTAGATGCCTTAGATACAGACATAAAAAGTTTTTTCAATGAACCAACAGAGGATAAGATCGTCTATGGTGAGGAAGATATCTACTCCACTGAAAATAATGAGTTGGGCTATGAAATCTTATGGCTTATTCCCAATGCTCAAAAAAATTCTATGGAGCCCATATTATTAAATATGAAGCCCCATAGTACAAGTGATGTTGAGGCTCCCCATACCGGTGAAGAATTTGGTTATGTATTAAAAGGAAATATCAACATATGGATTGGACATAAAAAACACAAATTAAAAAAAGGTGAGACCTTTTACTTTAAAGCCAATGAGAACCACTGCTTAGAGAATCCTCATGATACCCCTGCCTCGATTCTTTGGATATCGAGTCCACCCTATTTCTAAAATTGAAAGACCACTAACATACTTACTGTTAGTGGTCTTATAAATTTTTAACTATTCTTTTTACGTGAAGAGATATCTACCCAAACTGCTAGAAGTAATACCAAACCCCTTACTATTAATCGTTGTGTTGTTCCTACATCTAAAAGTAGCATACCATTGTTTAAAGTAGACATAACCAATGCCCCGATAATAGCACCAACAATTGTCCCTTCTCCCCCCAATGTACTAGTACCACCGATAATAGCAGCAGCTATAACATCTAGTTCCATAGCCTGCCCTGCTGAAGCAGCTGCTGATCCAACTCTAGCGGTATAAATAATACCTCCGATGGCACCTAGAATACCAGAAGAGATAAAAATCCATAGAGTTCTTTTCCTAATATTAATTCCAGAGAGCATAGCGGCTTCTTTATTACCGCCAATAGCATATACATGCCGACCAAAGGTAGTATTTGTGGTGAGAAAGGTATAGAAACCTCCTATTACCATTAGAATTAAAATAGAGTAGGGTAAACCTAAGTATAAAGCCATGACAGAAAATATAGCACTAATTAATAATATTACTAAACTTATTTTTAATATAAATAGAGATCTAGGCAGTACATCAAAGCCATAATGTAATCTTTCTCTTCTTTTCTTAAATTCTAACCATAGATAGGCTATAATTACTACTATCCATATAATCACAGTAGTATCATGGGGAAGCATGTCCCTTGGTGTACTTTCGATAAATAAATTTGGTAAATATCCTTGCCCTAATTTATTGAAACTACTACTTGTAGCTATAGTGGCTCCTTGTGTAACCCCTAGTAATAGACCATTAAAAATCATCATTCCTGCTAAAGTAACAATAAATGCCGGCACATCCCTATATGCCACCCAGTAACCTTGCCACAAACCAATAAGTGCACCTACTGCTAGTGTAATGATGATTGCCGGTACCACTCCCATACCATATCGTGCAGGTAATATAGCTACTATAGCCCCAGTTAAGCCTACAACAGCACCAATGGATAAATCAATGTGACCTGCCACGATCACTAACACTACACCACATGCTAATACTGCTATATGTGCTGTCTGCAAAAAAAGTGTTGATAAATTACGAGGAGTGAAGAAAACATCACTTAGTAGAGAAAAAATCATCATAATACTAATTAATGCAATAAACATAGTATATTGTCTAATGTTATTTCTAAGGGACATTTTTAATACTTCTATTGGACTCTGATGTATTTTTGCTTTACTACTCATCTTAAAACCTCCTTAAATAGGTGTTATGACAGCTCTATGCACCACCAGTTGCATAATGCATAACACCCTCCTGGTTTGTTTCCTTCCAATCTAAATCTGCTGTTAATTTTCCTTCGTGCATGACAAGAATTCTATCACTCATGCCTAAGACCTCAGGCAGTTCAGAAGAAATCATAATAATGCTTACCCCCTGTGCTACCAATTGGTTCATAATATTGTAAATTTCATATTTAGCTCCCACATCAATTCCCCTGGTAGGTTCATCTAGAATTAATATTTCAGGTGCCGCCATTAACCATTTTGCTATTACAACTTTTTGTTGATTTCCCCCACTTAAATTTCTAGTTTTCTGTTCAATAGAAGGTGTTTTTATGTTTAAAGCATCCACATAATGGTTTGCCACTTTAATTTCTTCGTTCTGATTTATTCCCATCATACTGGAAATTTTATTTAAGCTGGAAAGTGTGATATTTTCCTTTATATCCATTCCCAATACCAGCCCAGTTTTTTTACGATCTTCCGAAAGATAACATAGACCCTTTTCTATAGCATCCCTAGGTCCTTTGATCATTGCCTTTTTCCCATTAATGTATATTTCTCCAGATTTATTGATGCCATAGGCACCAAATATACTCATCATTAATTCAGTTCTACCTGACCCCATTAAGCCTGCTATTCCTAATATTTCACCTTTTCTTGCCTGAAAACTCACATTGTTAATCTCCTTTTTGTCCGGTAATTCAGGATTATAGACTGTCCAGTCCTTTACATCTAAAACTACTTCCCCTGGTGTATGCTCTACTCTAGGAAACAATTGTGTGATTTCTCTACCTACCATCCCAGTAATAATACGATTTTGATTGATCTTATCATCATTTTCAAAAGTCTCTATAGTTTTACCATCCCTTATAATGGTGATGGTATCTGCAATAGCCTTTACTTCCTTGAGCTTATGAGAAATATAAATACAACTTATACCCTCATCCTTTAATTTTTTTATAATTTCTAATAAGTTATCACTATCAGCTTCATTCAGCGCTGCAGTTGGTTCATCCAATATAAGTATATTTACATTTTTGGATAAAGCCTTTGCAATCTCCACTAGTTGTTGTCTACCAATACCTAAGTTAATAATTTTTGTAGCAGGGTTGGTTGTTAGCCCTACTTCTTTTAATAATTCCTGTGTTTTTGCCATGGCATGATTCCAGTCAATTACTCCGTATTTTTGGAATTCATTTCCTAAAAATATATTTTCACATATATTCATTTGCTTTACTAAGGTTAGTTCTTGATAGATAATACCTACTCCAGCTACTTCACTATCTTTTGTAGTATTAAATCTTTGAACTTCTCCATTAATGATAATTTTTCCTTCATAACTTCCATAAGGATATACACCACTTAATATTTTCATTAACGTAGACTTTCCAGCTCCGTTTTCTCCAACTAGTGCATGTATTTCACCTTTTTTGAGTTTAAAATTTACTTCATCAAGTGCTCTAACTCCTGGAAATTCTTTTACAATATCCTGCATTTCCAAAATATATTCACTCATAGAGCCATCCACCTTTCTAAAAGAGAGAGGAATAACCAATAAGCTATTCCTCTTTCCAACTAAAAGCTAAACAAAGCAAGGTATTATTGTAAATCAGCCTCTGTAATATATCCACCCTCTACTAATAATTCTCTTATATTATCAGCAGTAACAACCTCTGGGTCTAATAGTACAGACGGCACCTCAAAAGTACCATTATCTACTGCTCCATTTGTACTTACAGCATCACCTTTTGCCAGTTGAATAGCAATTTCTATGGCTGCTTCACCTAAACTTCTTGTATCTTTGAAGATCGTCATAGATTGTGTACCTTCTACGATTCTTTTAGCTGCTGCTCTCTCTGCATCCTGTCCTGTTATAGGAATTTCACCAGCTAAGCCTTGTGCTGCTAAAGCTTGAATAGCTGCCCCAGCAGTACCATCATTAGGTGCTAATATAGCATCTACTTCATTATTATTTGCTGCTAATGCAGCTTCAACAATTCTTAAAGCATTCTCAGGTACCCAGTTATCTACAGCTTGTTCTGCTATCACTTCAATATCTCCACTATCAATAAGTGGTTGAATATACTTCATGGCTCCTGCTTTAAATAGTGTAGCATTGTTATCAGTTGGTGCACCCGACATAATAATATACTTGCCTGTTGGCACTTGCTCTGTAATAAATTGTCCTTGTAATTCCCCAACTCTTACATTATCAAAGGATAAGTAAATATCAAGCTTATCTGTGTTGGTTATTAAGCGATCATAGGATATTACAGGAACTCCTTCTCGATTAGCACTTTCTACTAAGGTTGCTGCTGCAGAAGCATCATGCGGTGCTAGGATTAACACATCAATACCTTGAGTTAGCAATGCTTCCACCTGTGTGATTTGTTCCTGCATATCAGCATCAGAAACTCTTACAAGTAGCTCAATTCCTAATTCTGCAGCTACCTCTTCCATTTTTTCTTTATCCCTTACCCATCTCTCTTCTCTTTGTGTTGGTAAGGATAAACCTACTCTGATCTTCTCCTCTGGTGTTTCCGCAACTGTCTCTTCACCTTCTGGTGACTCAGTTGGCTCCGCTGGTTGACTGCACCCAATAAACAACGTCATCATTAACATGCCCACTAGTAGTAATGATAAAACCTTACTCTTTCTCATAATTTCTCCTCCTCATTATTAATATTTATTTTATTAATTTAACTACTTCTATAGTATTACTTTGTAGTAGAAGGTAGTTAAACAAGTACCCTTTGAAAAGGTTTTCCTTATAGTATACTGACTTATTTCTCTTCAAATGTTGTTTTGCCTCTGTAGAATTTTATCTTTACACTTGTTTATTTTGTTATTTTTAATATTTTAAGATTTTTATAGTAATTTTTTGCAATAAAAAAATCCAGTGCCTAGGCACTAGATTTTTTATTTTAATTTGTATTATCATTTTTTTCTAAAGATAGATTTCTATATATTTCATCTATCCTATGGAATCCATCTTTGATAATAGTCTCATCTAAGTTTGTAATATCAACAGCAATAGGTTCTAAAATATAATAAGGTACATCATACATACCATTGTAAATGGAGTTTTTTATGTTTGATAGTTCTTCTCCTTTTGCTAATTGAATTGCCATTCTAGCAGTTGCATCAGCTAGTTTTTCTATTGGTTTATAAACAGTCATTAACTGAGTACCCTCCACTACCCGCTGGGTAGCTGCTAGATCTGCATCCTGTCCTACAACAACGATTTCTCCTGCCAGTCTATGCTGTGATAAGGCTTGAATAATACCATCTGCCAAACCATCATTTCCTGCTATAACAGCATCTATATGACTTTTATCCTGTAATAATTCATCCATTATTTGAAAAGCATACTCCTTCATCCAATTAGGTGCCCATTTCTCTCCAATAATATTAATACTTCTATCCTCAACCACCTCTTTTAACACCTGATCATACCCTTCTTTAATTAGTTTGGTGTTATGATCACTGGTGGGTCCATTAACAATGAGTATATTCCCCTCAGGAACTTCTTTTAAAATATACTCAGCCATTAACTCTCCTACTCTTGCATTATCAAAGGATACATATAAATCAATATTAGAGTTTAATACTAATCTATCATAGGAAATTACCTTCACACCTTCTCTTCTAGCTAATTCTACTGCTGTAGCCGCTTTATTTAAGTCATTAGGCACTAAAATAAGAACATCTATGTTTTGATCCAGTAAATATCTCACCTGCTTGATTTGATCCTGATCATCATTATTGGCATTTTGAACAAGAATATCGGCTCCTAATTCCTTTACCTTGGCCATTAAAATATCTCTATCCTTAATCCATCTCTCTTCTTTTAAGGTTCCCAAAGAAAAACCAATGGTTATCTTTTCTTGTTCTTCCTCTAAAACCTCTTTGTCTTCACTTTCTACATAAAAACTGGTTACGGTTTTTATCGTTTGAAAAGTGAGTGCTGCACATAGGACAAAGAGTATTACTGTAACCACCTGTTTTATTGTAGGTTTGAGGTTCATCATCCCATCACCTCTTGTTTTTTCAATACATTTGCTCTATATTCAGTGGGAGTCATATTCGTTGATTTTTTAAATATTTTACTAAAATAATTGGGATCTGTGTAACCTATCTTATAACATACTTCTTTAATATTTATTGTATTATCCTTCAACATTTCTTTAGATTTTTCTACACGTAACTCCGTTAAATAGTCTACAAAATTTTTGCCAGTAGATTCTTTGAAGAATTTACTAAAATAGTGATAACTCATATTGATTTCTTTAGCAACATCATTTAAACTAATGTGCTTATTATAGTTTTTTTCTAAATATCTTAGTGACTTTGTGATTAAATCATTTATATCCTTCTGCTTAAAAGTTTCTAAGTTAATAACAATGCTTTTAATATAATTAAAATAACTATTTTTTAACTCTTTCATATCTGTTATTTTAAATAACTGGATTAAATACTCTTTTTTAGAAACATCTTTTTCCTTCATATCATAAACAATAGATTTCTGTATAGAAATAAATAACTGTATTAGGTTTAATTTTATTTGATTTATGTCCTCACTATATGTTATGGTCAACCAAGAAAATATTTCTTCAGCTACTTCTACCGCTTCTTTTGTATCTCCAATTAATATTTTGTGTATAAGTAATTTTTCTTTATGGAAAGGATAAGGAGTATCTACTTCAGCTGCCGATATATTTATATCTTCAAAATGAGTTATTTGATCAATGCTATATATAGCACTAGCCATATATGCTTCATGATAGGATTTTGAAAAATAATCTATATTATATATTCTCCCTACTCCTATTTTGTAATCTAATCTAACTGCTGTATTAACTTTTTTTACAATTTTTTTAGCAGTTTCTATGGTGCTATTTCTTATTTGATAATTATCTATAGCATCATCTACTGGAATGTAGGCTACTATTCTATCTAATAATGGTGGTCCAATTAGACATGTAGTTATACTTTTTAACTCTAAACTAAAAACATCATAAAATTTCTGTCTAATCAAACTCTTCTCGAGACCTTCTTCCTTTGTCAAACCCTCTCTATCCCCAACGATTGCTACCATTATATAACCCTGTTTTAAACTCATTCCAAATACTTCTTCATAAAAAGCTATGTCTTTTGTGGTATCTCCAGTAAATAGTTGAGAATATATAAATTGTCCCTCCATATGGGGAAGAATTGTATTTATTTTTTCCATTAGGAGCATTTCTCTATTAATGGCTTCCCTCTTTTCATAAATAGCATTGCTTATATTCTCAAGGGCTTTGATTACCTTTTTTCTATTTAATGGCTTTAATAAATATTGATAAACTCCTAGATCTACTGCTTCCTTAGCATATTGAAAATATTCATAGGCGGTTATAATGACAAAATTCATATCCTTATGTGTGGCTTTAATACGACGAATTGCATCCATACCATTAATGCCTGGCATATGTATATCCATAAATACAACATCAGGTCTAAGGTTCAATGCCTTTTCTATTGCTTCTCTACCTGATCTTGCAGTACCTACAACCTCTACATCCTCTATATATTTTTCAATAATAAATTTTATAGAGTCAATAACAATATGCTCATCGTCAACAATTAATAGCTTAATCATATTGAAGCACTCCTTCCCCATAAGGGATCTTAAGTATCACTTTTGTACCCAACCCCACTTGACTTTCTACCTCTATAACATCCTGTATAGCTTCGATATTATAAAAAAGCCTTAACCTTTCAATAACATTATGCATCCCAATACCCGATGCATGTTTGCTACTTATTTTTATCTTTGCTTCCTCCATACCAACACCGTTATCTATTATCTCTATGAAAATCTTTTCCCCATTCTTATGTATATTAAGATGAATTTCTCCATTTCTTTCTAAATTTTCTATGCCATGAATAAAAGCATTTTCTACAATAGGTTGTATAATGGTACAGGGCATTTCTACATCTAAAATTCTCTCATCGATATTAGTAAAAAACTCAATTTTATCTCCAAATCTCATTTTTAAAATATACATGTAATTTTTTACATGCTTTATTTCTTCCCTTAAGGTAACTGGTTCATCTAATTTTCTTAGATTATATCGTAAGAGTTCAGCAATGTGTTCTATGCATTCTGATGAAGCATCTGCTCCCTCCATCATGGCCAGTTGACCTGCAGCATTTAAAGTATTAAAAAGAAAATGGGGATTAATCTGAGACTGTAGAGATTTTAATTCAGCATCCTTTAGTAAGCTTTTCATCCTCAAATTTTCCATTTCTTGATGTTTTAGCTTTTTTTCGACTTCAGCTTGATTTTTAATTTCATCTATATAGCTCTTGATATTAATCGTCATTTTATTAAATGCCTTGGCAAGTATATTGACTTCATCATCTGTTTTAATAATGATGGGTTCTACATCAAAATCGCCTTCAGCTATTTTTTCTGCAGAATGTGCCAGTTCAATAATAGGCTTTGTTAATCTATAGGTAAAGATAATAGTTAGAAAAGTATTAAATACTACAGAAACTAATATAACAATAGCATTGAAATAACTAATGAAGTTCATATTTTCTGTAATGTCACTGTATTTGTGTGACCCTTCTTTCAGCTTATTATTTAGAACTTTATTGATATATAATTTAATATGTTGGCTTATCTCATAAGACCTAGTAAAGTGAGCTATATATTCATTACTAATCCTTCCTCTTTTTGCTTTTATTGCATGATCTGTTTCTATTAAGAGCTCATCCATCATAAATCCAATATTCTTTAACATAAGTTTATCTATATTATAAGTAGTTTCTCTAGAAATTTCTGAAGACTTTTTTTCAAGAGAATTATAGATGGTATAGTAGTTTAAAAGAGCATCAGAGGATTTTGTTGTAAGGTACTTCTCAACCTCCGTCATCAGTAAATCTACATCATTATTTAAATTATTTAAATAGACATAATCAATGACAATAGTCTCAAATTTTCTTAAAACAATTCTTGCATTATAGTAGGAAAATACACTTGTTACTCCTAATATAAGGGTTATAATAAGGTAATAGAGTATTAGTTTTTTTCTCATAGGATCACCAACTATTCCACTATATCAATTTTATTTTCATATTCATCAAGATTTTCTTTTTTAATAACCTTTACTCCTGTATCAATAAAGGTGGAGGCACTGTTTTTCTCCTTTATGTCAATTAATGCCCGCAAGCTCTCATAACCCATCCTATAGGGATCACTCATAACGGTGCCATAGATAATCCCCATCCTTATATATCGTAAAATATCTTCTATATCTCCGTATCCTACTAAAGTTATACTTCCAACTTTATTTCTATCAACAATTACTTGAGCCGCACCTAATGTATCCATAGAGGTACTAGTGAAAATAGCATCAACATCTCCATGGTTATGAATAATAGCCCGTGTAATTTCTTCAGCACTTAATGTACCCATCCTTGAAGTATAAACCTCCATCACCTTCATATTAGCATGACTCTTAATGCCGCTAAGAAAACCGTTAATCTTTAGATTCTGACTAGCGGTATCTAATTCTAAGTCACTACTGACAATAATAGCTATATTGGCTTTACCGTTGGTAGCCTCAATCATTAACTGTGCAGCCTCCTGCCCCAATAAAAAACTATTCGTCCCTACAAAAGCATTTCTATTACTAATTTTATTGTCATTTTCTATAGTAACTACAGGGATACCTTCTTCATATGCTTCATTTATAAGGTCTGTTGAGGCTAATACATTAGAGATATTTGTAATTATACCATCCACTTTAGAGGTTATGGCTATATCTAAATATTTAAGCTCCTCCATAGGATTATTAAATCTAGGAGCATTAAATTCCACCACTACATTGTAATCTTTAGCAGCCCTTTCAATCCCTTGTCTAATTTGTCTCCAAAAAGGATCAACAGAATTTTGCCCTATAAAGTAAAAGTGATATTTAGGCTTTGGTAAAGGATGATTGTTTTCTTTTTTTTGATATCGATATAGGATAGTACCATTAATAATAATAAGAAACAGTAACATCCAAATTATATGCTTATGTGCAAATTTAACAAGATGATTTAAGTATTTCATAATTGCTGATACCCCCTGAAAAGTTGCAAATTGAAATTAAATATAGGGTACACTTCTTTTTGCCTTATTACTTTCTATCGCCAGTTCAATAACACGTATTGTATTTCTTGCCTCTTGTGGCCTTACCTTCAACTCTTCTTTTCCTAAGATAGATAGGTAAACGTTTTGATAAAAACCCCTATAATCTCCTCTTTTGCTCTCTATTTTCCCTCTAAAATGTAATCCTTGAATATCGGTATTTAGTGTTCCCCAAATAGTTTCTGGTTCCTCTCCCCAATGATCCATATCTCTAGGAGCAATTCCTTTCTTTAATGCTTCTTCTTGTATATCCATGCCATATTTTACAAAGGATCCTTCATTCCCCAATACAATAAAATGAGGCAATGTCTCCCTTACTAACATCCCTGCCTTTAGTATGGCTTTCATGCTTCCATAATGTAATATCACTTGAAAGTAATCATCCACCTTAGCACCATCTCTATGTATCCCTATATCAGCTGTGATTTCTTGAGGCAAACCAAACAAACACAGGGCTTGATCGATCAAATGACTGCCTAAATCATACAAAATGCCAGATCCAGGTCTATCCTCCTCTCTCCAGTCTTCTTTAACCTTATTTCTAAAACGGTCAAAGTGAGCTTCGTACTCAACAATATTTCCCAGAAAATCATTTTTAATTAGTTCTTTAACTGTTAAATAATCACTATCCCACCTTCTATTTTGATGTACTGTTAAAATACAATTTTGTTTTTCTGCAATAGCAATCAATTCATCTGCCTCTTTGGAAGTAATGGTAAAGGGTTTTTCCACTATGACATGTTTTTTAGCCAATAGTGCCTTACTTGCTAGATCTACATGATGTTCATTCGGAGTTGTAATAACCACCAAATCTATTGATTCATCTTGTAATAGTTCCTCTACATTAGACACAACTGTTGTATAGGGGTATATACTTTTTACTCTGTCAATCATACCTTCATTGGTGGTGACTACTTTTGTAAGCTGTAGCCCTTCAACACTTTCAATAATAGGTGCATGAAATACCATTGCAGCCTTTCCAAACCCAATGATGCCTACTTTTATTTTAGTTGTCATTACTGCCAAAACCCCTTTCTTAGTTAGGAATTTAAAATTTTAATTTAGTGTACATAGCACTACCAACAATACCTGCATCGTTTTCCAATTGTGCAATAGCGATTTTAGTAACATTCATACTTTTAACATAGATGTATTTTTTAATCTCCTCTTGCAATTGCTCTAAAAAAACATCACCGGCTGCAGCAACCCCTCCTCCTAAAGCTATCACTTCAGGATCAAAAATATTAATCAAATTTCCAATACCTATAGCTAAATAATGAACCATACGCTGTATTACTTGTAAAGCAACTATATCTTTTTCTCTGGCACAATCAAATATAATTTTGGCATTAATTTTCTCTAAATCTCCATTTACCTTCTTAAAGATAGTGCTGTCTTTATGATCCACCAGTAGTTTTTTACAATATTTAACTAAAGCAGTGGCAGATACAAAGGTTTCTAAACACCCATTATTTCCACAGGTGCAATCATAGAAGTTTTCCCCCACTACGACATGGCCTATTTCTGTCCCTATACCGTGGCTACCACTATAGACCTGATGATTAATAATGATGCCACCCCCTAAACCTGTTCCTAAAGTTAAGAAAATAGAGTTTTTTGTCTGGGCAGTTACCCCCTTTGTATATTCCGCAACCGCTGCAACGGTTGCATCGTTTTCCACTGCTACCTTTATTCCCGTCAATTCCTCTAATCGTTTTCCCAAAGGAACATTCGTCCAAAATAAATTAGTAGCAAAGTAGATAAATCCCTCTTCATTACAGACCCCCGGCACACCAACACCTATGGCCTTTATATTTTCTTTATTTACCTTTGTGGTAGTAACGATTTCCTCTACTAATTCATTTATTCTTTTTAAAATTCCTTCAAAGCCCTCCTTTACAGGTGTGCTAGCACTGACTTTACTTATAATATCTCCTTCTTTCGTCACCAATCCTGCTTTTATAGAGGTTCCCCCCAAGTCAATTCCTATATAATACAACTTCAGCACCTCATTTCTCTGTATTTATTACTACATACTTCTACTTCACACCATAAAATTCCTCTAATATTTTAAGCCCCAGCAACACATTTCATGTCGCTGGGGCTCAAGATAATTTTAACTTCTTTATTTTTTTAATCCTACTAATTCCTTCACGAAATTCGGTAATACGAAAGTTGCTTTAAATATATCGTGATTGTAGTATTTTGCATCTACTACTTGCTTTTCATCAATCTTTGTCTCAAATGGATCATATTTCTTAGAACCCATAATATAGCTCCAAGAGAACCCAGGATAGGTAGGTGTTGTAGCTAAGTACATTCTAGTTATTGGATATAAACTATCTACACTAGCAAAGATGTCTTTAATCAATTTTTGATGTAGGAAAAGAGATTCACTATGACAAGCAAGTATACCATCTTCCTTTAATGATTCCTTAACACTTGCATAGAACTCTCTATTATATAATTGAACAGCTGGTCCTATAGGATCTGAAGAATCTATAATAATAACATCATATGTATTAGGATGATCCTTTACAAATTGAATTCCATCCTTTGTAATAACATTTACCTTTGGATGATCATAAGAAACACTAGTTTCCGGTAAAAATTCTCTACAGGCTTCTATTACCTTAGGATCTATTTCACACATGTCCACTTGTTTTACACTATGATGCTTTGCAGCTTCTCTAGCGGCACCACCATCTCCACCACCTATAATTAATACCTTCTCAGGGTTAGCATGGGTAAACAATGGCACATGAGTAATCATTTCATTATAAACAAATTCATCATTTACAGTAGCTTGAACTGCATTATCTAGCACCAAAGCACGTCCAAAGGATTCTAATTCCACTATAGCAACCTCTTGAAAATCAGACTTTTCCTTGTATAGTACTTTGTTAATTTTCCAGTTTAAAGATAGACCTTCATTATGAACCTCATTTAAAATAATTGACAATTTTGTACCTCCTCTATATTCTATAAATTATATGCTATACAAACAGATAAATTATATCATACCTTTCGTAACATGTATAGCAAATTTTTACATTTTACTCCTTGCTTCTACTGTACACAGCCCCAAATACTTCATAAATAATCTTTAATGCAGCCCAACTGGTGATATCAGAGGAATCCAATCTAGGTGAAACCTCTACAATGTCCATAGCTTGAACCGGTAAAGTTAACACCATTTCCCTTACTAGTTCTATTAACTCTCTAGTACTCAATCCTCCTGCCTCTGGTGTCCCTGTTCCCGGAGCAAAAGCAGGATCTAATACGTCTATGTCTAAAGTAATATAAATTTTGTCATAATTTTTATATCTATCCTTTACAATCTCTAACACATACTCAATACCTTTTTTATAGACTTCTCTAGCACCTATTATTTTTATCTCAGGATGCTTTTCAAAAAACTCTAATTCCTCCTCCATATAAGATCTTAATCCTATGAAGGTCAATCCCTCTGGCTTTATGTTCTTTAACTCTAATGCTCTTCTTTGGGTACATGCATGGGACCAAGGATGTCCATCATAAGTATCAATAATATCAGGGTGGGAATCAAAATGTATGACACCTATTTTTTGATTTCTATGTACTTTAGAAAAGGCAGTTTCTAGAGGAATGCTAACAGCATGATCCCCCCCTAAAAAGAGACAGAATTTATCACTTTCTAATAGTGCTCTAGCTTCTTTTTCTACTGATTTAAAGTACTTTTCCCAGTCTAAATTTATTTCTACATTTTCATGGTCATATACTTTAAAATCTTTTAACAATATTCCTTCTTCCGTAATAGGAGGGAGTATTCTAGATAACTCTCTTATTTTGTCAGGTGCTTCTGCAGCACCTTTGGCATTACTTACAGCACCATCAAAAGGAATACCTAAAATAGCTATATTTGATGTTTCTATATCGTTTGTATAAAGTTCGCCCCAAGGCAGTCTATATTTCATTTTGTACTCTCTCCTTTATTATAGCATTACCAACTTGTTTATTTTTTTTCAATATATTGTCATGTTGCAATATTTATCATACTATCATATAATAATAGGAATTGACTAGTTGCTAATTGATGATTTTTAGATAATTTTTTTACAAGGAGTGAAATTTATGGAACTACTAGATACTGGTGTATTTTTGATTATAGAGTGGGTAAAAACCTTTTTTATTTTTACTATTATTGATAGAATCTTTATGGGAGAAAAAATAATAAATGGCCTTAAAAATCAAAACAATTATATTTTATCTCTATTAGTGGCTTCTTTTTTAATTATAGCTAGAACACGTAACATGTCTATCTTTGCCATCATTGTAGGTATCTTTGTTACTGGGATGTTGTACTCCATTATAAAAAAGATTAGAAATTTATTCATTAACGTTTAAGTCTGAGACATTTCTTCCTTTAATTACCCATATAATTTTTATATTTTTGTAAAAAATAAGTTATACAAAGTAAAATAAGACTTGTTTCAGAGAAGTTTTTACTTCTTCTGAATTACAGTCAAACTTTTTTGTAGAATCTACTACTTGATTAGTTTTATGAGGTAACTTTAAAGGAGGAATAATTACCATGAAAAAGTTATATGTAATGTTTCTATTAGGATTAACACTAACTACTTTTAATATAAAAGAAATTAATACCTATAAAAGCGAACCATTAAATTTATTCATTGTGGAGGATATAGATAACAGTATAGATTCCTTTAAACCACAAAGTATTATAAAGCAAATATGTCAACAACTCTAATAATAAAAACAACAACCAACAAAAAACAACAAGAGGATTCCATTAATCTTGTTGTTTTTTGTTAACTTGTAGATTCTTTTACTTGAAGAAATTGCATAGGCTTTTCTCTTGTAACGGCTGGTATTTTCACTTCATCACTAAATTCAACATAGGAATTGATACCATCCAACTGCATAAGCTCAAATAAAACGGTTCTAAAATTTATATATCGCTTAAAACCTTCTACATCTCCTATCCCCCTAATAATATAGGGAGGTGCTATTGGTTTTGCATTCACATTAATATGATCTCCTGCCAAAGTTACTTCACTTCTAGCTGTAATTCTATGGTTGTTAATAGAAATAACTTCAGCACCAAACATGGTCAACTCGTTAATAAGATTAATTAAATATTTTTTCCGTTCCACAAGCTCCGCTATATTTTCGTCAAAACTACTTTCTAATGTAATAATTACTCCAGTTCCTATTGCTTTTTCATGGCCTGCCAACATTTTATATTCATCAACCTGATCTTTTAAATTCTTAAGTCCTATATTTTCTGTAGCTTTTTCTTGTTCATATGCATTTATTTCTTGTTGTAATGCTTCTATTCTGTTTTTCATATCTTCATTTACTTTTCTTAAATCTAATATCTCCTGTACACCTTCTTCATTACTAGAAAAAGGCAGAGCATCATCATTCTCTATTCCCTGTAAAGCCTCCATTTGGATTCCCATCACTACACCAAATATAGCAAAGACTAAAAATAAAATAAGAGAAATACTATTTTTTTTCAATATTTCACTTCCTTCTAATTTGGCATCTATAATCTTAATAAAATCATACCTCTTTGTACTGAAATAGTCAATAAAATTAGGAAGGTACTATGACCTTCCTAAATGTGTAAGTGATTTTTCAGCTTCTTCAACCATCTTTTTTACCATATTACCACCCACATAGCCAGCATTGGTTGCATTTTCAAGACCTAATTCTTTTGCTATTTCTTCCTTGAAAGAGTTTAATGCTTGTCTAGCTTCAGGTACAATAGGTTTTGGAGTTTTTGTCATTTCTATCACCTCTTACAGTTAGTCTGTCTACTGTAGAGTGATTTTATAACTAGTAATTTTTACACTAATCCTATCTTTTCTTTAACATCCTTCATAGTTCTTTCAGCTATAGTAGTGGCTCTCTTAGCACCTTTTTTATAAATTTCTTCTAGATAATCAGGGTTATCCATATATTGTTGATATTTTTCTTTAAAAGGTCTTAAACTTTCCACCATTAATTCAGCTAAATCCTTTTTGAAATTACCATAACCTTGGTCTGTGTATTTTTCCTCTACTTGTTGTATCGTAATATTAGCAAGCTTTGAATAAATTGTCATCAAATTTTTAATTCCAGGTTGTTCATCCCTATATACAACCTTGTTTTCACTATCGGTGACAGCTCGTTTTACTTTTTTAGTAATCACTTTATCACTATCTAGTAAAAAGATAGTTCCATTTATATCTTCATCAGATTTTGACATCTTCTTAGTAGGTTCCTGTAGACTCATAATTCTAGCACCTACTTTAGGTACATGGATTTCAGGTAATTGGAAGGTATCTCCATAAGCATTATTAAAGCGAATAGCAATATCTCTAGCAAGCTCTATATGCTGTTTTTGATCTTCTCCTACAGGGACTAAATTGGTTTGGTAAAGTAAAATGTCCGCTGCCTGTAAGACAGGATAAGTAAAGAGTCCGGCATTAATGTTATCTTTATGCCTTTCAGATTTTTCTTTGAATTGGGTCATTCTATTAAGTTCTCCCATATAGGCTACACAGTTTAATATCCAGTTTAATTCAGTATGCTGTGGTACATGGGATTGAAAGAATATAGTATTTCTTTCAGGATCTAATCCTGCAGCTAAAAATTGTGCTAATAAAGATAAACAGGATTCTCTGAAGGCCTTTGGGTCATGTCTTATGGTTAGAGAATGTAGATCCACTATAGAATAAAGGCACTGATAGTCATTTTCTAAAGCCTTCCAGTTCTGAATAGCTCCTATATAGTTTCCAAGTGTTAATGTTCCAGTTGGCTGAGCACCACTGAAAATAACTTTTTCATCATTGTTTGTCATATGTTTTCACCATCCTTGAAATATTTATACAATAAAAAAACCCCACGTCCCCAATTTATTAGAGACGAAGAGTTATTCTCCGCGGTACCACTCTAGTTAGTGCAAAGCACCCACTCTCAGTAGTTGATCATATCAACCCTTCCATAACGGAGGAAGTAGCCGTCATAGCCTACTATTATTTCAGCCAGCACTCATAAGTCCATTCAAAATAGCCTCAGTATCGATCTTTCACCATCATCGACTCGCTTCAACAAGAGCACTATCCTTACTTATCTTAATCATCGTTTTTCGATATTTTGCTAATATTATACTTTATATTTTTTAGTATGTCAATTCAGCAGAATAAAAAATTTGGCTAATTTAAGTTTGATTTTATTTTTAAAGATAGTTTTTCTATTAATTAATTATTTATTCTCCAGCTCTTCGATTCTTCTTTCTAGTTCTCTTATTTTCTCTATTAAGTAATCTTCATATTGCAAGGAATCTTTTGGTTTACCGAAGTGCCTTATTAGTAATACTGTAATAATTACCGGAGCACCTAACAATACAATAATTAAAATTAAGTTAAAGAACTGAAATACAAAGGCACTCATACCTGGTCACCATCCTAAATTAAGTTTCATTTCATAGTATTATTATACCATACTTGATTAATTTTTTTAAAAATCATATTATTTTGGTGTAGTTTTATGTTTAAGGAGAGTTTTTTTTGATATAATTAATGTATGTATTGTTAAGTAATAACATTTACATATATACTACTTAGGAATAGTATACAAAATAAAGGGGTGACTTTATGAAGGGTACGGTCGTATCTACATGGTTAAATAGTCTTCGTAATCTTTTTAGCGAGGACTTAGTGAAGGAAGCAATGGAATCTGCTGGATGGGATGTAAATAGAATTATTACACCTCTTGAAGATATTCCAGATAATGAAATTTTTTCTGTATTTCAATACATAGCACAAAAATTAGACAAGCCTATCAATGAAATATGGCGTAGTGTTGGCAGACAAAATATCTATTCTTTTCAAAAGTGGTTTCCATCCTATTTTGAGCGCTATAGTTTAAAGGGCTTTCTTATGATGATGGATGATGTTCATGCTCAGCTTACAAAGATGATCAAAGGAGCTAATCCACCAAGACTAATTGCTAAGGAAATAGGTGAAAAGGAAATACAGATTACTTATCAATCTAAAAGAGGTTTATTCGATTACTTTTTAGGTCTCCTTGAAGGGGCTTCTGAATACTTTAATGAAAAATTAGAGTATTCTATTTTAGACTCCGGTACTACAAATGATGGAGAAAAGTATATGCAGGTACATATTAAGCTAGAAAAATCTCCTGATCAAATAATAGATGCTACTTTTTCAAAGTTTTTAAGCTTTGGGATCATTAGAAGCATTCCTATGAAGATCAGCGTTTTCAGTACTATTATTGTGCTAGTGATCACCTTATTACTACAGGGCTCTACTAACTGGATTTTACCATTAGGTATTTCTCTGACAACATTCCTATCTACTTATGTTGGAGCTGCCATCGTATTAAAGCCCATGGAACTATTCGCTGCTGAAATGGATAAAATCCAGCAATATGATTTTGCCAGTAAGACAACACTTATAACTAATGATGCCTTAGAAAACACCTTTGATTTATTTAACACAACAAAAAATACCATCAAAACAGATTTTTTATTTCTAAAGGGTGGTACGGATGATATGGATAACTTTGTCCATGAGTTTTCTAATATTGCAGGCAATATGAAGAATTTATCGGATTCTATAGCGGGAGTTGTTCATGAAGTAGCATTAAGTGCAACGAATCAAGCGGAGGAGACAGAGGATGCAGTTAATGTTTTGGATAAATATATTACTACTTTAAATAAAATTGTTGAAGAGGAAACAGAGGGTAAGGACCAATTGGAGGATGCTGTTAAACAGTTAGAAAGCTCCTTTGATGATGTGAAAAACGTTACCTCTATGATTAATGAGGTAAAAGATAATTTCGGTACTGTGAATAACCAAGGCCAAGACCTTGCTTCTCAAGCTACAAAAATTATGGAAATTAGCTCAACCGTGGAGGCAATAGCTGATAAAACTAATCTATTAGCCTTAAATGCAGCCATAGAAGCCGCCAGTGCTGGCGAGGCTGGTAGAGGTTTCACAGTAGTTGCTGAAGAAATTAGAAAACTAGCGGAAAGCTCTAAAGGTGCTGTAAAGGATATTAACAATAATTTAGTCTTCTTCATACAACAAATTGAAGGATTTGTTAAGGCAATTGAAAATCAATATAATCAATTACATACTAGTAATGAAACATTAGAAAAAGTAACGAAAAATAATCAAGCCTCTACGAATCAAATCGTCGGAGTCTCTAATGTAATTGTTATGCTAATAAATGAGTTATCCACGGAAACCAATAAGCTTACAGAGGTTATTGAAAACATTCATTCTTTAGCGGCTATTTCTGAAGAAAACTCAGCTGCCTCTGAAGAAATGAGTGCCAATGTTACACAGTATTCTGAGAAGGTAAAGGAACTAACAGATAACATTGCTTTACTAGAGGCATTGACGAAAAACTTCAAAAATGAACTTAAAAAATATCAAATCTAGTCATTATAAAAGGAGAGATTTTTCAATCTCTCCTTTTGATTTTTATCCTAATAATGCTTCTACTTTTTCTTTATCAAATCCTACAATAGTTTCACCATCAATTTCTACTACCGGAACCGCCATAATACCTTTTTTCATAAGTTCTTTTCTAGCTTCTGGATCTTCCTGTATATTTCTTTCAGTATATTCAATACCTTTCGACTGAAAATATTCCTTCGCAGTAACACAGTGAGGACACGTATTACTTGTAAAAACAGTAACTTCCTTTGCCATAATAATTCCTCCTTATAATCTGTTAAATACTTAATATGGTAATCTTTATACTAAATGTTAAATACCCAATTCAAAAGTCCTTAATCATTTATATAGAATAAGCCTTTATTATAGAATATCCCTCTTGTATATAAAAAAATCATTTTAAAGTACATTTATATATTTTCCATCATTTTCTTTATTTTGTCAATAATCTAGCATATATTTTTTAATACTTCGTCTTATTTCATCTTTGGTATATAAAGGTTCACCATATTCCTTTACATTATTATATTGAATAAGCTCTACAATAGCACCTAGGTTGTATTTATTGATTTCTTCAACACCGTTAAAAAAATTTTTTTCTTGATCTAATTGCTTTATAAATTCTACAGCATTCTTTTTATCTACCAAAAATTTCTCCCTCCTTTTCTCTACAGCCTCTGAATTAAGTCTCCTATTATTTTGACATTTTATATGAAATCTATACTAGAAAAAACTAAAAAAGAGAAGGTGTAAGACCTTCTCTTCACTATATATTTTCTTCTGTCTGGTATATTCTTGTACTTCCTTCCCACATAGCATCTTGAATACCATTGATTTGTATAATTTCTTTGAAGAACTTGTCATTTGAAAACTTAGCAGGTATTTTAATCATAAAATATAATTCAATAAAGTAACTTTCACCATTTTCATATCCATCGTAATCATCATTTTCATTAATCACTTTTATATCTTTAATGACAACATTATTTTTACCTAATACTTGACCTATATCACCAACCAATCCAGGTCTTTCCTTACACTGTATAAGGAGGGTTTTGTATTTCTTTTTAAATAGCTTTTTCTCTAAAACTCCTAAGCTTTTTAATGTGAACAAGACAATACCAGCAGTAGCTAATCCCCCTATATAATATCCATTACCTATTGCTAGCCCAATACCTCCACAAACCCAAATACTAGCGGCTGTTGTTAATCCTCTGATATTGTTATCTGTTCGCAGGATAGTTCCTGCTCCTAAAAAACCTATACCACTCACCACTTGAGCTGCTAATCTCGCAGGATCTCCACCCTTTCCATCTATTCCAAATCCTTCAAATCCATACATAGAAATTAACATAATAAGGGTAGCTCCTAATGTAACTAAAACATGTGTCCTAAGACCAGCCGGTCGATTATTAGCTTCACGCTCCATTCCAACAAGTCCTCCAGTTATAGCAGAAAGAACCAGTCTCAATATAGTTTCACTTGTACTAATCATTAAATCCCCTTCTTTTAAACTTCATATCAACCATCTCTCCAATCTACATTTAGTATGTTTTAAAATAAAAGTCACATCTAACAGAGGTTATATACCTCTATTTTAAATGTGACTCTCCTTCTCCACTCAATTTTTGCATTAACTTTTCAAGATAGTACTTACTATAGCTCCCATAATTCTTTTTTTCCTGTAGAAGCTGCTAATGCTCCTGCTTTTAATATTTCAATGATATCTTGTTTATTATCTATTAATCCTCCTGCAATAACAGGTGTGTTTAATTTTTTAGTTATACGATTAATAACTCCTGGTATTACTCCAGGCATTATTTCAATCATATCTGGATGTGTGGATTCTACACTTTTAATGGTCATATTATAGGATTGGTTATCAATCAGAAAAAAACGTTGTATGGTGAACATTCCTTTTTCTTTTGCAAGCTTTATATGGCTGCTTTTGGTACTAATAATACCATCTGGTCTAACCATTTGAGCAATATACTCAATAGCTTTTGCATCTCTTCCTATTCCTTCTAAAAAGTCTATATGAATAAATACACTTTTATCAGCCTGCTTTATTTTATCAACAAAAGATTTAATATTAAAAATGTCAGCACGCAATAAAAATATAGTTTTTATTTGAGACTTAATAGCAATTTCTAAGTCAGCTTCATTCTGTACAGCTGCAATAATTGGATTTTCTCCTACTCTTTCAAATATTATTTCTTTCATTTTATCAATCCTTTTATCCATTTTAAGTATAATGGTATACTATTAAAATAAAATTGTAAAGCTACTTTAACATGACCTTTATAACATTAATAAATTACTATTTTAATATATCGGGATAATTTGTAATGATACCATCTACTCCCATATCCATAAGTTGATTGGCTTTTTCTTTATCATTTACAGTCCAGCAATATACCTTCATATTATTATCTTGTAACTGTTTTACCATCTCATAATTTATATAATAACTCGAGGAATGAAAGCTATACAAATCTAAACCATTTCTTTTAAAATAGTCACAGGGATTTAGAAGATATGCCTCATACAAGGATCCAATCTTCACCTTAGCATTTAATCTTTTTATCTTCTGAAGATATAAATGATTAAAGGATGAAACAATGGTATTATCCATTCTATTGTACTTTTCTAAAAGTTCCATTACTTTTTTTTCAATATCCCTATCATCAAAGGATTGCATTTTAATCTCAATATTTAATAAAAGGGAATCCGGCACAAAGTTAATCACTTCTTCCAGTGTAGGAATTTTTTCCCCTGCAAATTTTTCTGAAAACCATGATCCAGTATCTAATTTTTCAATTTCTTCTAAGGTTAAATTTCTAATTTCTCCAGTTCCATCTGTAGTTCTATCTACCGTCCAGTCATGACAAACCACTACATGTCTATCCTTTGTTAATTGAACATCCATTTCTATTCCATCACAACCCTGCTTTATTGCTAGGTCCATAGCGGCTATAGTGTTTTCTGGAGCATATCCAGATGCTCCGCGATGAGCAATAATTAACATCTATCCCATACCTCCTTAAAATTACATCAGATTTGGTAAAAACATAATTAAACCTGGGAAATAAGTTACAACCATTAATGCGATTAACAAAGCTATTATAAAGGGATACACCTCTCTAATAAAGCTGATAATAGGTACTTTTGTAATAGTACATGTTGTAAACATCATGGAGCCAAATGGTGGTGTAACACCTCCAATCATAATATTAACAATGGCAATAATACCGAAATGTACAGGATCAACACCAAGACTAACTACTACTGGAACCAATAGTGGTGCTAAAATAATTAGTGCCGCTCCACCCTCTAAGAACATTCCCATAAATAAAAGTAAGAAGTTTACTATTAATAACATCATTAGCTTACTTTCTGTTACATTCAATAAAAGTGCAGTTATATTTTGAGGTATTCTTTCCCAACTCATATAATATCCAAACACCGATGCAGCAACGATAATTAATACTACAGAGCTGGTACCGTAAATAGTATCTTTTAATATAGTAGGAAAGTGTTCTATTTTTAATTCTTTATACACAAAAAATCCAACTAGTACACAGAACAACACCGCTATAGCACCTGCTTCTGTAGGTGTAAACATACCAAATCTCAATCCCATAATAATACCAAAAGGTAAAAACAATGCCCATATGGATTCTTTTGTTTGTAATAAAATCTCTCTTAAAGTTGCTCGTTTTTCTCGTGATGGTTTATAATTTCTTTTATTCGATATAATAGATACCGTTATCATTAAAGCAAGGCACATTAGTAATCCTGGTATGTATCCGGCTACGAACATTTTTCCAACAGATACATTTGCAATAAGCGCATAGATAATTAAATTAATACCTGGAGGTATTACTGGTGCAATAGAAGAGGAAGCTGCAGTAATAGCCGCTGAAAAAGATTTACTAAATCCTCTTTTTTCCATCTCTGGAACTAAGATTTTACATTGCATAGCAGCATCAGCATTGGCAGATCCTGATATGCCTCCCATCAGGGTACTCAGCACTACATTTACCTGTGCCAAACCACCCACCATGTGTCCAGTAAGCACATCTGCCATTTTCATTAACTTAGAACTTATACCTGAATAGTTCATAATGGCACCTGCCATAATAAAAAATGGTATAGCTAATAATGGAAATGAAGCGGTACTAGTAATAAATCTTTGCAAAACAAGATCAACCGGCATACCTGTGTTAATAAAAGCAAAATATGCTAATGTTGCAGCAAATAAAGCAAATGCTATTGGAATGCTTGAAAAATATAAAAGAAATACAATTGCCACTGGTACATAAGCCATTTAAATCACTCCTACCTATTTATTCTAACGAATAGTTTGTTATTTTATATAATATCAAGTTGTTTAACTTCCTTTTCATCTTCTCTCGTTTCACCTATAATCAATACTTTTAATTCTTTAATAAAAAACCTTATAGCATGGAAAGTCATAAGACCAAATCCTAACATTACTGCAGCACTAACATAAGCAGATGAAATACCTAGAACAGCAGTTGGCTTACCAACAGATGCTCGTACAAAAACAATACTTAAATAGGTAATGTAACCATTAATAGCCACCATTGCTAAATTTACTACAAGACTAATAAGTGCTTGAATCTTTTCAGAAGCCAACTGTGTAAGCAAGTCAATGCCAATATGCATCTTATTTTTATAACAAGCACTTGCCCCTATAAAAACACTCCAAACAAAACTAATGGTAGCTACTTCTTCTGTCCAATAGAGTCCCATGTTAAAGACATACCTTAAGATAACATTAAGAATTACTAAAGAAACTGTTATACTTACAAAAAAACAGCTTATAATTTCCTCAAAATTATTTAATAATTTTCTCATATTCGTCACTGCTCCTTATGTTAATCATAGTGGAATTGATGATAAAAAATTATCCTAATAGATCAATGATTATAGTAGTAAGTTCCTATAACATATTTATTCTATTAGGATAATTTTAACTTTGTTTATGGATTTAAAGGACTTATCCTATTCTCCTAATTGTTCTCTTATTATTTTTAACTCTGCTTGAAGCTTATCATATATTCCAGGAGTTAATCCAGGGAATGTATCATAAATATGAGCAGTAGCTTCTACAAAAGCTTCTCTGTCTACTTCATTAAATTGAACACCGTGAGATTCTAATTCTGCTACAACATCTGAATGTTGTCCTTTTAGTAATTCCACCATATATTCAGCACCTGCATCGAATTCTTCTTGAATGATTTGTTGATATTGAGCTGGAATTCCATCCCATACTTCAGTTGAAATATATACACCACATGCACCAAGGAAATGACGAGTTAATGCTACATTCTTTTTAACTTCATAAATCTTATTTCCAATATTCGTAAATTCAGAACCTTCTATTCCATCAACTACTCCTTGTTGCATAGCAGAAATTGTTTCTCCCCATGGTAACGGAGTTGAATTCGCACCCATAGCATTTAATGTTTCTATAAACAATTGACTTCCAGGTACTCTTAATCTAACACCTCTTAAGTCCTCTGGTGTTTCAATTACTTTGTCTGTGATTACATTTCTAAAACCGAATACATAATCTAAAGAAAGTATTTTAATCCCTTTTTCTTCAGCTTGCCTTTTCATATCCGCTACTAATTCTGTATCCGTCATAGCCACATACTCATCGTAGCTATTGTATAACATTGGACCTACCATAGCAGTAAAATCAGGTACATAATCTCCTATGTAGGAAGGATCTTCAACAGAGATGAAGTTTGCTCCTCTAACTACTTGTTCTACCCCATCTTTGTAGGCAGCGATTTGTGCCTGTGGGAATGTTTGGATTTCTATTGCACCATTTGTTTTTTCATAAATACTTTCTGCAACTGCATCCATTGACTTAGTAAGTTGTTCTTCAGGTGAAAATACATGGCTTAACCTTAAAACCAATTTATAATCATCATCACCTTCTCCTTCTCCTTCTCCTCCTGTAGCTGGTTCACTTCCGCATCCTACAAGAGCTGCTGTCATCAGTAATAATAATGCTAAAACAATACTTAACTTCTTTCCCCATTCTTTCATAATGTAATCCTCCCTTTTTTAAAACATTTGTTTGGTTTTTTGAAACCATAAAATCCTTTGCTTAAACTTACAGATGCCTCTTTCTTTTAAATTTCAAAAATGTTTACGTTTTCCTGTAACATTTTTGAAATTTATTTATGTATAAGTAAAGCGACATCCATCCTATATATTCTAAAACCAATAAAATAAACAGGTAATAGAAAACAACAATAAAGAAACACCTCCATGGCTAGAACCATAGTGTACCGTGTTATTTACTGTTGACACTCCAATTCTCCTGTCATCAATAGTTCTATCATATATAGTTTAAGCTAGTTTCATCTAAAGCGTTTGTAATATTTCTAAAAATTCCAATAATTCTACGCTTTATTTCAACTATTTTAATGTTAGCACATCACCTGGATTTTGTAAAGGATTTTGGGGTATATGCAAGAATTTTTCCTTTGCAAAATTTGTTATCATGTTCACAATCCTAGGATACTTTTCTACATTATTATAGCAATGTTACCAGTATTATTATTTTTAAATACTAGTAACATTTGCTGTAACCTTGCTTAAAAATTACATGCTTCTAGTGGCTACGATATCTATCCCAGTTCCTAACACATCTTTAATAATAACGTCTCCTACCTTAACAGGGCTCTTTACTTCTACAAAATTTAACTTTCTCATGCATTCTTCCATAAGACCCTTTGGAATAGCCCCATTAGTTTTTACTGGAATTCTATTTAAATGAGCATTTTTTATCCTTACTGTTGAGGTAATCACTCTTGTTGGATTGGTTAACTCCTTGACTCCATATTCAGCACCTCTAGGACATTTATTGCCTTCTACCATAAATTCTGTAGCTCTATCATTAGCAGGCTTTACTTGTAGCTTGCATCCAAGAGGGCATACAATACAAACCATATCTTTTACTTCCATTCCCTATGCCTCCTCCCTTTGCAGTTCTACTGTAATATTTTTAGCATCTTTGCCTTCAATATCCTTTAATGCTATCTTTACAGATTCCATCTCTCCTGGTGCTACATGCATTTTCTTTATTTTTTTCACTTCAATATCATCAACCTTTACAACCATTCTCATGTTGTGATACACATTATCAACCCTCATGTATAGGTCTAATGTTTTTTCTATATTATCTATCCTTATCTTCTGAGGAACAATGTATCTAATACCTTCCCCTGGAGTAGTAGTTAATGTAACACCATTTGACTTCAACTGATGTTGTACATACTTGGCAGCACTTCTCCCTGCCCTTCTACTTTCCTCTGTTACCCAATCCACTAGATCATGAACATGTACAACATTACCACAGGCAAATATTCCTTCTATAGATGTTTCCATTGACTCATTAACAACAGGACCACTTGTAACGGGACTTAATTCTATCCCTGCATTGATGGAAAGTTCATTTTCTGGTATTAATCCTACAGATAACAGTAAAGTGTCACATTCTATACGTCTCTCTGTACCTTTAATGGGCCTTCTACTCTCGTCAACCTTAGCTATGGTAACAGCCTTTACTCTATCTTTTCCCTCTATATCCATTACAGTATGACTCAGTAAAAGCGGGATATTGAAGTCATCAAGACATTGAACGATATTTCTGCTAAGCCCTCCAGAATAAGGCATTAATTCAACAACTGCTTCAACTTGTGCCCCTTCTAAAGTCATTCTTCTTGCCATAATAAGTCCTATGTCACCAGATCCTAATATAACAACCTTCTTCCCTACCATATAACCTTCCATGTTTACAAATCTTTGGGCAGTCCCTGCAGTAAAGACCCCAGCTGGTCTTTCTCCAGGTATATTAATAGCACCTCTAGTTCTTTCTCTACATCCCATTGCCATTACAATAGCTTTAGCTTTAATTCTCATAAATCCATCGGTAGTATTGATAACTGCTAAAGATTTATCTTCTCCTACACTTAGCACCATTGTATCTAATTTATAATCAATGCCCATTTCCTTTAATTCTTCAATAAATCTTTCAGCATATTCAGGGCCAGTTAATTCCTCTTTAAATACATGTAATCCAAAACCATTATGGATACACTGTTGCAGTATACCACCTAGTTCGCGATCTCTTTCAATAACCAATATATTATCTACACCATTTTTTTTAGCTTCTATAGCAGCCGCCAATCCTGCTGGACCACCACCAATTACTACAATATTATAGTTTAGCATAATACTTACCTCCAACCTCTTCCTTCTTTGCCTCTGTCTGCAACTTATCTGTAATGTCATAAACCTTTTTCTGTTTTGTTTCTTTCGTTAGAATATAAGCTGTCTTCTTATCCTTTACTACTTCTGTAATTTTCATATTTAGTTCTCTAGCTATAATTTCCATAACTCTAGGGCCACAGAACCCACCCTGGCACCTACCCATTCCAGCTCTTGCTCTTTTCTTAACACCGTCTACTGTTGTGGCTCCAGCTTTCCTATGAATAATATCCACGATCTCGCCTTCTGTTATATTCTCGCAACGGCATATAATTCTACCATACTTAGGGTCTTTTTTGATTGCTTCTGTTTTTTCTTCATCTGATAACTCCATGAAGGGTACGAATGGCTTTCTTGCAGGATTGAAATCGGTTTTTCCCTCTAGTTCTCCAGCAATTCCTCTAAGTATATTAACTACATGCTCTGCTATGGCAGGTGCTGCTGAAAGCCCTGGAGAATCTATTGCAGCAACATTGATAAAACCTTTCGCTTCCTTAGATTCTTCAATGATAAAGTCTCCAGAGGATGTTTTTGCTCTTAACCCTGAAAAAGATGTAATTACTTTATTAAATGGTAAGTTTTTTATAGTTTTTTCAGCATGCTGTCTCAAATTTTGTGTTCCGTCACCAGTGGTCTCTATACTTTCTTTAGTATCAACAGCTTCAGCAGTTGGACCCAACAATAGATTCCCATGGACAGTAGGTAAGATTACTACCCCTTTACCATGCTTTGTTGGACATTGGAATATAACACTGTTCACATGATTTCCTGCACTTTTATCAAATAAATTGTATTGTCCTCTATTAGGTATAATCTCGAATGTAGAGCTACTTACCATATTGTGAATTTTATCTGCAAACAATCCAGCAGCATTAATTACATATTTTGCTTTTATTTCTTCTTCAGCTAAAGAAATCAAATAACCATCTTCTAGTCTTTGAATATTTTCTATTTCACTATTGAGTTTAAGTTCAACACCATTTTCAACAGCATTTTCTACTAATGCTATAGTCAACTCCCAGGGTCCTACAATGCCTCCTGTCGGTGCATATAATGCTCCTACAGCCTCATCACTTATGTTAGACTCCTTCTGTAAAAGTTCTTCTCTATTTAAAATCTTCATATTAGGTATATTGTTTTCTATTCCTCTTTCATATAAGCTTTTTATGGTTTCCATTTCTTCTTCACTAAAAGCCACCACCAGTGAACCTACTCTTTTGAAAGGCACACTTAAATCTTTACAGACTTGATCAAATTTAGCATTACCTTTAGCATTTAGAATTGCCTTTAATGTTCCCGGTGTCGCATCATACCCTCCATGAACAATAGCACTATTAGCTTTAGTGGTACCGTTTGCAACATCATTTTCCTTTTCAATCAAAACAACCTTCACATTATACTTAGATAGCTCTCGAGCAATAAAACTACCTACAACCCCTGCTCCTATGACGGCTATATCATACATATTTCTTATCTCCCTTCTCTTATAAGGCTCTGAAGTAACAACAAAAAGAGCCACACGGAACTTGACCCATCTATTTATGATAGGTCAGTTTGCATGGCTCTCCAATTCTCAGCCTTTATCTATTATTTAATTACTATACTGTATGAAAACAATATTAAAAAGTTTACAGTTATTATATCATTCTACAATTTTTTTGTAAAGCTGAACCTTTGTTATTACATGCTTTTTAATATTAAAATGCACTTCCTTCTTCGCTTTTTATCTCTTCTTCCTCTTCTAATTCCCACCTTAAAGCACGGTTTACTGCTCGTTTCCAGCCTTTATACATTTTTTCCTTTTTAATATTTTCCATAGCAGGTATAAATGTATTGTCTACTCTCCATTTATTGGCTATTTCTTCTTTATCATGCCAAAATCCTACAGCCAAGCCTGCTAGATATGCAGCTCCTAGAGCTGTTGTTTCTGTTATTTCCGGTCTATCTACCTCTACACCTAATATATCTGATTGGAACTGCATTAAGAAATTATTAGCAACTGCTCCTCCATCCACCTTCAGAGATTGTAATTCAATACCTGCATCCTCCTGCATGGCCTCTAGCACATCTCTAGTTTGATAAGCGATAGCTTCTAAAGTGGCTCTAATAATATGCTCAGCCTTAGCTCCTCTTGTCAATCCTACTATTGTGCCTCTAGCATACATATCCCAATAGGGTGCCCCCATACCTGTAAAGGCCGGCACTACATAGACTCCATTAGAATCTGATACTTTTGTCGCTAGATATTCAGTATCCTCTGCATCTCTAATAATTTTAAGTTCATCTCTTAACCACTGAACTGAAGCCCCCGCTACAAATATACTTCCCTCTAAAGCATATTCTACTTTACCATCTATGCCCCATGCTAAGGTAGTAAGCAATCCATTTTCAGACGGTACAAATTTTTCACCTGTATTCATTAACATAAAGCAACCTGTCCCATAGGTGTTTTTGGCCATTCCTGGCTGAAAACATGCTTGTCCAAATAAGGCTGCCTGTTGATCTCCTGCCGCTCCTGCTATCGGAATATCCGCACCACCAAAGGTTTGGTGGTCTGTATACCCATAAACTTCACTTGAAGGCTTTACTTTTGGTAGCATAGATTTTGGAATATCTAATGCTTCCAATATCTTTTCATCCCATTTTAATTCTTTAATATTATATAACATGGTTCTTGAAGCATTAGAATAATCCGTGGCATGTACCTTACCTCTTGTTAAGTTCCATATTAACCAGCTATCTACAGTACCAAATAATAGTTCTCCATTTTCAGCTCTCTCTCTAGCACCTTCTACATTATCTAATATCCATTTAATTTTAGTTCCAGAAAAGTATGCATCTACTACCAATCCCGTATTATTTCTAATATATTCCTCCATACCTTTTGCCTTCAATTCATCACAAATAGTTGCAGTTCTTCTACATTGCCAAACGATTGCATTATATATAGGCTTACCTGTATTTTTATCCCATACTATGGTGGTTTCTCTTTGATTAGTAATACCTATTGCCGCTATTTCATGAGGGCTTACACCTGTTGTTTCTAATACCTCTCTAGCAACGCCACTCTGTGTACCCCATATTTCCATTGGATCATGCTCTACCCAGCCTGCCTTTGGATAGAACTGAGTAAATTCTTTTTGAGACGTTCCTATTCTTTCACCATCATGATCAAACAATATTGCCCTTGAACTTGTAGTTCCTTGGTCTAATGCCATAATATACTTTTTCAATCTCATCCCCCTCACATTGTTAACGTTTTCCCAAAGTTTGTAAAATATTAACTACACTATATAATAACGAGACTTCTTCAAAGGACCTTATTATTGCCAATGAATCTTGTCCATGTTTACTTAGTTATCCTCTACATCATACTGGAGGCATATAGTATAGTCATAATTATTAAATAATAATAGTGATTACAAGTTAAATCGTTAGTATTATTATAATATTCTTGAAAAAATTATCAAGAGAAAAATTTTTACTACACTTATTTCAATAATGACAATTTTTTACCTATTTGCTTCAATAGTAAATCTATAACACCTATAGTATTTTGTGAAATATATCTCGGTACTCTAGGATAAGTTTAGTCGACAATATTATATTTTCTAGCCTTAGCTGCAATAGTTTTATGAGTAACACCAAGAGCCTTTCCAGCTGCATTGAAGCTACCAAACCTCTGTAAAGCTACTTTTATAATTTCCTTCTCGTACTCTTCTAATGTCAATAAATTCCCCTTTTCATCTAATTGGATGAAACCATTGTCGTTTTTGTGCATACTGTTAACATGATAAATGTTAGAAATGTAATTTGGTAAATCGTTTAGTTCTATCTCATTTTTGTCAGACAAAACAATTAATTGTTCTATAAGATTTTCCATTTCTCTAATATTACCAGGCCAATGATAGTTATTAAAAGCTTTTAGAACCTCATTTGACAAAGATGTTACCTGCCGATCAATTTTTTTATTAATTTTTTTTATAAAGCAGTCACATATAAGTGGAATATCTTCGATCCTTTCTCTCAGTGAAGGTAGCTGTATAGAAATTACATTTAGTCTATAATATAAATCCTCTCTAAACCTTTCTTTTTCAATCTGTTCTTCTAAATTACGATGGGTAGCCGATATAATCCTTATATCAGATTTAATTGTTGCACTACCTCCTACTCTTTCAAATTCCTTTTCTTGTAGGACACGCAAAAGTTTCACCTGCATATCCATAGGCATATCTCCAATTTCATCTAAAAATAATGTGCCTCCATTGGCCAATTCTACCTTGCCGATTTTATTTTTTATAGCTCCAGTAAAAGAACCCTTTTCATGTCCAAAAAGCTCTGTCTCTAAAAGATTTGCCGGTATTGCACCACAGTTTACTTTAATGAATGGCTTATTTTTTCTATTACTAGCATAATGTATTGCTTTTGCCACTAACTCTTTACCTGTACCACTTGCACCTCTTATAAGAACCGTGGTGGAAACCTTAGAAGCCTTTTCAGCTATACGAAGCTTTTCCTTCATAATCTGGTTAGCAGTAATGATATCTTGAAAGTATTGATTATTTTCAGTATTAGTTTTTTTAATTTCATCTATTTTGTCTACTTCTTTATTGATAAAATCTATATCCTTCTTTTGAGGATGGGCTTTTTTTTCATTATATAGACCAATTACACCTTGAAACTCTTTATTATAATATATAGGTGATACCGATACATATATTTGCTTTGTTTTAATAAAATAATCTATTTTACCAGTAATACTTTTTTTCTGTTTAAAACCTTTAATAATAGCATCATCATTTACTACACGAAAAATACTTTTACCCACTATAGCAATGTTACTAACACGGAATATTTTCTCATAGGCTGTATTTGAATACACAATTTTTCCTTCTTTATTTATAATGAGTACACCTTCATTCATATAATCAAAAATATCACAATACCTTAGCTCGGTGAAATCAATAGTTTCTGTACATTGTTTATTATAAATGTTAGTAACCTTTGCCATATTAGTAATTCCCCCCTCTAACCAAATACTTTTAGAAGCTATAATATCTATACCAGTGTCTAAGACGTCCTATATGACTACATCATGTATTTATAGTCCTATTTTTAAAAGAAATAATTTACATCTCAATTGCAAAAAATTCAAAAATCCATACAAAACTAGCCTACCTTTCGGTAAATTGTTTGTATGGCTCTCCCAATCTCATCCATGATATTAAATTGTAAATAATAAATATTTCTATATTAATTGTATCATTTATCAAATAATTTGTAAAGTAGTGAAAATTTCAATTTAAACTCAAACAAAAATGTTGGAATCTAGATTCCAACATTTTTGTTGTATTTTATGCTTCAGCTCCCACAATCTCTTCCTCATCCTCTAGTTCCCATTTAAGAGAACGTTCTACCGCTCTTTTCCATCCAGAATATAGTTTTTCTTTTTTTGCCTCTTCCATAACTGGACCAAACTGTTTTTCTACCTTCCACTTCTTAGCAATTTCCTGTCTATCTTGCCAGAATCCTACTGCTAAACCAGCAAGGTAAGCAGCACCAAGTGCTGTAGTTTCTGTTACTTCAGGTCTATCGACTTCAACACCAAGAATATCAGATTGGAATTGCATTAAGAAGTTATTAGCAACAGCTCCACCATCAACTTTCAATGTCTGAAGATTAATTCCAGAGTCCTCCTGCATCGCTTCTAATACATCTCTTGTTTGGTAAGCTATTGATTCTAAAGTTGCTCTTACAAGATGTTCAGCTTTAGCTCCTCTAGTAAGGCCTACAATCGTTCCTCTAGCATACATATCCCAATATGGAGCACCCATCCCTACAAATGCTGGTACTACATATACACCATTGGAATCATCTACTTTTGTTGCTAGGTATTCAGTATCTTCTGCATCACGAATAATTTTTAATTCGTCTCTTAACCATTGAACAGATGCACCAGCAACAAATATACTTCCTTCTAATGCATACTCAACTTTACCATCCACACCCCATGCTAAAGTTGTTAACAATCCATTGTTAGATGGTACAAATTTTTCACCAGTATTCATTAGCATAAAGCATCCAGTTCCATAAGTGTTTTTAGCCATTCCCGGTTCAAAACATGCTTGCCCAAATAAAGCAGCCTGCTGATCACCCGCAGCACCAGCTATAGGAATCTGTGCACCGCCAAATGTATTAGGATCAGTATGTCCGTATACTTCACTAGAAGGCTTAACTTCAGGTAGCATTGAAGTTGGTATATCTAACTCCGAAAGAATTTTTTCATCCCATTTAAGCTCTTTTATATTATATAACATCGTTCTAGATGCATTAGAATAATCAGTAACATGTACTGCACCCCTGGTGAGGTTCCAAATAAGCCATGTGTCTATATTACCAAATAACAACTCACCATTTTCAGCTTTTTTTCTTGCACCTTCGACATTATCTAGTATCCATTGAATCTTAGTGCCAGAGAAATAAGCATCTACAACAAGACCAGTATTATTACGAATATACTCTTCTAGCCCACGTGCTTTTAATTGATCACAGATTCCAGCAGTTCTTCTACATTGCCAAACGATAGCATTGTAAATAGGTTTACCCGTACTTTTATCCCATACTACTGTTGTTTCTCTTTGATTAGTAATACCAATAGCTGCTATTTCCTGAGGAGATATACCGGTTCTTTCAAGTACTTCTCTAGCAACCCCACTTTGACTTCCCCATATCTCCATAGCATCATGCTCAACCCAGCCAGCCTTTGGATAAATTTGAGTAAATTCTTTTTGAGACGTACCTACTATTTTTCCTTCGTAATCAAATAATATTGCTCTAGAGCTAGTTGTTCCTTGATCTAATGCCATAATATACTTTTTCAACCTTAACTCCTCCTTATTTTATATTTTCATTCCTTAGTATAGTCTCGCATAGTTTAGATGGTTTCTTCCTTAGGATCATAAATCATTTCCTCTACTGCCAACTCTGGTTCTCCTTCTCCATGTCCTAATATATATCTACTGACAGCATTTTCATATAAATAAGCTCCTGCAAGACCTCCAATAATAGGTCCTATAATTGGCACCCAGAAATATCCATTAGGTGCAGGCAATCCAATTCTTCCCCATCCTGCTAAAGCGGTAAATAGTTTGGGTCCAAAGTCTCTCGCAGGATTCATGGCAAATCCTGTTAAAGTACCAAAACTTCCACCTATAATAGCTATAGTGACACCAATTAATACAGCTGCAAAGGGGGCATATTTACCTTTAGGAGCATTTGCATTTTTCTCATCAGTTAAAGCAAATATCACCATTAATAATATTGCTGTGATAACGATTTCAACCACAAGTGCATGCATGTTGGTTAAGTAAGATTGTGGGTAGGTTGAAAATATTCCTGCCGTTGCAACACTATCTATACTACCTCTTATCATCCCTGCTGCTTCTTCAAATGCCGCAAATGATCTACTGTATAAGGTAAAAACCATAGCTGCTCCTGTAAAAGTTCCTGCCGTTTGTACAGCAATATAGGGTACAACCTTCTTCCAAGAAAACCCTCTAAATACAGCAAGTGCAATCGTTACTGCTGGATTAATATGAGTTCCTGATACCGCACCAGTTACATAGATAGCCATTGTTACACCAAGTCCCCATATTAATGAAACATCCCAAATATTGTACTCAGCTCCTTTTAATACTAATGTTGCTACAGATCCTGCGCCAAAAAAAAGTAAGATAAATGACCCTATAAATTCTGATATAAGTTCTCCCTTTAAATTATTTTTCATTTTCATTCCCCCCATAATTTTTATTTTTAGCTACCTAGATTTTGTACAAATAAAACCATAGGATTTTCCTAAGTTTACCATGGAAGTATTACCAAAAAACAACTAAAGGTGAGAATAGCCCGCCCATAGAAGTATTTTTTATCCCAAAAAAATTCTACGAAAGGCGGTATCT
>JAFIFG010000105.1 GCA_020832135.1 Clostridiaceae bacterium | reverse complement strand
TGATAGGTTTTCAATAATAGCTATTATTTCATCTTTTTTATTTTCCATTTCTTCTCCCGATGTATTAATAGCTGCTATTGCTTCCTTCATTTGTTCAATAGCATTGTTAATGCCTTCAAACTTTGTATTCGTGATTTCTACACTCTTTGTCTGAGATTCAACTGATTTACTTACTGCTTGCATGGTATTAACAGCTTGTCCAGTTTTACTAATTAATTCATGAATAATAGTTCCAATTTCTTCTGTAAACTGACTGGATTGTTCAGCAAGCTTTCTAATTTCTTCTGCTACTACAGCAAAGCCTCTTCCAGCTTCCCCAGCCCTAGCCGCCTCTATAGCTGCATTCAATGCCAGTAAATTTGTTTGTTCTGCAATACTTCTAATCATTTGACTTGAATTTTGTATTTTTTCTGCACTCTCATTAGTGTTTATAATAACTTCATGAATTTCCTTAGTGGATCTATTATTGCTATTGGTTTTTTCTACTAGGTCTTTTAGACTTTCCATACCCTCATCTTTTAATTGACTTACTTTGTCAGTAGAAGTGTTTAAATTTTTAATATGTAGCTGATCTTTTTCTATTAGCTGAGCTAAGCCATTAATATGTACAGCTCCCTCTTCTGCATCTCTAGCTTGGTCATTTGCTCCCTTAGCCATTTCTTCAATAGTCTTGGCAACTTCATCCGCCGCCGTAGCCGATTGCTGACTGGTAGCAGTCAATTCCTCTGAGGAGGAGGTTACTTGTTGCGAAGTGTCTACTATATTAAGAATCATCTCCTTGAGGGAGTGCTGCATATTTTTTATTGCATGTGCAATTTCACCAAACTCATTGTTTTCAACAAGATTTTCTTCAGGAACTTCCTTTGTAAGATCCCCTGACGCAATAAAGTTTAAATGTTCCTTTGTGGTATTTAAGGATTTTATTACATGGTTAGAGATTTTAAATAGTATAATACCAAGTATGATAAAGAGTATTATACCTATGATTCCAACCATTAAAAAATTTTGTTGTATAGCAGTATGTACATTTGCCATAGAAAGACCCATATTTATAGCTCCAACATGCTCTCCATCAACTATAACGGGCACCACAACATCATATACATTTATCGTCGTCCCTTCAACTTCATAAGGAAACTCTGAAGTATAAGGTTGTCCTTCTACCGCCGCTGTTCTACTCCCTCCATCTGTAAGCTCAATTCCTATTCTATCTCTATTGCTATGAGCAGTAGCTCTTAGATCTCTATCTATAAAAAGTGCAAATACTATACCTTCATCCTGCGCTAAATCTTCAACCAAGTTCTGAATGCTAAATCTTTCTGATATGTCATATATGGTGTTTGCCAGAATACCTACCTGTACAAAACCTCCTTCAGGACTCCTTATATATCCGTATTGATAATGATCATCAGATACTGCACTTTGTCTTATTTCCTCCATAAATTCATCCTGGCTTCCATTCACAAAAGCCTGAGCTGAATGATCTTCAGGAGCAATCCAGCCTATATTCTCCTGAAGGTTAGAATATATAATTTCCCCTTCTTCATTATACAAATTTATTTCATCAACACCTAAGTCCTGCCCTAGTTCTCTTAGCATTTGATTACTTAAATTTTCTTGGTTTCTTATTACAGTTCTACTGACTATTGTTATGTTATCTTGTATCATCTCACTCATTGTTTCCATAGAAATGGTAGAAGTCTCTATTTGATTTGCAATCTGGGTAGCATGCTGGAGCCCATCGTTCCTCATCTGTTGAAGCAAGCTACTTCTTGTTAAATAGGATGATATCCCTCCAATACCTAAAATAGCAACTAATACAATAACTAATGGTACCACAATTAATTTAAGCTTAATAGAACCCCTTCTGTTTTGTGATGTAGTTTCTCCCATTTTCCCTTCCCCCTTATTATGTATATATTCTTTTCTTATGTTTAATAAACACAAAAACACCTACTCATTTCCTAGGTGCCTTCATGTACCAACAGGTAGAAATCACAATTCCCCCTTATTATTACTTACATCTTGGTAACCTGGCAGTCATAGAGTAAAATATTCCTTAGACCCATAGCTTTGCGAAGCTATTTTTCAATAGCGGTGCCTTTATCTTCGTATAGTTATGAAGTTGTATAGGGTTGATGTTTTTTAACATTTAATTGTATATTTCTATTAGATTTGTATGCTTATGTCTAAATATACACCTTAGTACAAGATGATTATATAGTTTTAAATAATGATTGTCAATTAATTTCAAAAGTTAGAATAATATTGATACTTTTTTATAACTATTCTATATATAACTCTAGGTTTTTAAATTACCATAAGAAATTTTCTAAATTTTAGAAGGTATGCTTTCTCTAATAACGAATATTATTTTAATAATATCATAAAAAATTTAAAGGAGTGAGAATATGACAGAATTAAGTAATAAAAAAAAGTATATTGCTGATATAAGTCTGTTATTTGTTGCTGCAGTATGGGGTAGTGGTTTCGTTGCTGTAAAGGATGCATTAAATACAGTAACACCTATGTTTCTTATGGCATTGCGTTTTGCTTTAGCTTCCATGATTTTATATGTTTTTTTGCATCGAAAAATTGGTAACATTGTCAAAGATGATTTTAAAAAAGGTAGTATTGTAGGAATTATTTTATTCCTAGCCTTTGCGGCCCAGACCTATGGACTTCAATTTACAACTGCATCTAAACAAGGATTTTTAACAGCAACTTATGTTGTTATAGTACCTTTGCTTTATTGGCTTTTATATAAAAAACCTCCAAAGCTTAAAGCCTTTATTGGAAGTTTTATTACCATCATAGGTATAGGTTTTATAAGCCTAGAGGGGAGTACTTTGGTCTTAAATATCGGTGACCTACTGACACTGGTCTGTGCTGTATTTTTTGCTGCCCATATCATTTCAATAGAATACTATGCTAAAGATATGAATGTTTACAAACTAGCCTTTGTACAAATATTTATTGCTGCTATTTTATTTATTGCTATTGCATTTATCACCGAACCTCTACCTGCAAACTTAAGTACAAGGGCATGGGTAGCTATAGTTTACTTAGCTATTTTTTCAACCTTTGCTTGTTTTACTATTCAAACCATTGCACAAAAATATACATCATCTACCCATGCCTCTATTATCTTGTCATTAGAATCGCTTTTCGCTGCAATCTTTGGTGTTTTAATTTTGCATGAAAAAATGAGCCCAATGATTTTATTAGGTTGCGGATTGATTTTTATTGCTATACTTATTGTAGAAATTGATTTAGACGTTATAAAGAATTTCAAGAGACCTACTACAGAAAAATCTAAAGTAAGCTAATTGATAAAATAAGCTAGCTATTTACATTCTTATTATGTCCAACCTCCATCAAGTATATATAGAATTAAAATTCAATTTTCTTATCATACTAAATCAAAAACTAAATTATAAGTAGATCTATTGAGTATAAAGATTTCAAATCTAATTTACCCAGATATATAGTGTTGATTAGAAGTACAATAGGTAAAAGGAAGTGATAGAAAATCACTTCCTTTTACTATTTTCCCGCTATTAAGCTACTGAACTTTTCCTTGAACAAAACCATACAATCATCCGTGGTTGTGTGCCCCAAGACGATGTCCTCAGCCATTACTTGACAAGAAGGCGACCCACATGCTCCACAATCCAATTGCGGTAGTGTTTCTCTTATTGCCCTAGCTTCTTCTACTTTTTTTAGTGCTATGGAAAGATCATCGCCAAAAACCTTAATTACCCTAGGTTTGATCTCACCTTCTATAAACATATCTTCTTCTCGAATTTTAATATCAGAGGATAAACTTTTATTAGAATATTTTTCTGATAGTCTGCGAATTCTATTTCTTGCCACAAAGGAATTTTCAACTGCCAATACTCCTCCGACACAGCCATTAGTACATGATAGTAGTTCAGCATATCTAATACCAGACAATCTTTCATTTTCAATATCGTCTAAAATATTTATTACATTTTCTATACCATCTACAGAAATATATTCATCAATACTCAAAGAAAATGTTTCCCCTCCAGCCCTAGCCCAACCTATACCCCTTCCAGACATATAAAATGGTAATGAATCCTTGCATTTATCTAAGCTGGCTAAAATCGAAGCATGGATTTCCTTAAAAGATATTACACCGTCTATAAAGGATTCTTTTGAACCAATGGGACTCTTAACACTAGTGACTTTTGCAGGGCAAGGACTTATAAAAAATACACCAATCTCTGAAGAAGCAAGGTTTAATTTACTAATAGCTTCAGCTTTTGCGGTCCTGCCTGCTATTTCCATAGGAGATTCTATATTGAGGATATTATTTAGTAAGCTAGGGAACCTAACTTGTAATAGTCTAAGAACAGCAGGACATGAAGAAGAAATGACAGGTGTTTTTTTAGATGTATCCATCATTTTTTTGGTCAAATCTGAAACCGCATCAGCTGCTCTAGAAACTTCGAAAACATCATCAAAGCCGCAATCCTTAAGGGTTGAAACTATTCGACCTGGATCTATATTATCACCAAATTGACCATAAAAGCTAGGAGCCGGTAATGCTATTTTATATTTGTAAGGTTTTATACAATTTAATGAATCTGTTATGCTATCTTTAGCAAACTCAGGACAATGCCTAATACACATACCACAATCAATACATTTACTTTCAATAATTTTTGCTTTTTCTTCTCTTACTCGAATGGCTTCAGTAGGACACTTTTTAATACAATGAGTACATCCGATACATTTATCTTCTTTTAAAATAACAGAATGAAATGAATTACTCATTTTGAACCTCCCTTCACTATCCAAAATCAAATGGTTGATATCATATTCTTATTTCTATAAAATTGGTTTTAATTCTTAATTTTCTAACTTCTATATTGTCAATTCATTTCCCTTCTTTAATACACAAAATATTGATTGTAATACCTTAGAATATATCGCTCTAAGACATCCTATGATGTTTAGGTCTTGTACTATTCTTATTCCCCATATCAGTAACATAATTCAAATTTCATCATAATATATACCATAGAATCTATTGTTTATTTACTGTCTTTATAGGGAGGGCTGTTTATGGAAGAAACCAAGTTTGTTGAAATAAAAAATATTTCAAAGAATTATCACACATTAGATGGTGAGACTAAAGCTCTAGATAGCCTTGATTTTAATATCAACAAAGGAGAAATTGTTGTTATTGTAGGTCCTAGCGGTTGTGGAAAATCTACTATACTATCTATTATATCAGGATTAATTGAACCTAGCTTCGGCGAGGTCTTTATTAATGGTAAAAAAATAGAGAATACCAGCAAAAGTATAGGCTATATGTTTCAAAATGATCATCTTTTTCAATGGCGTACTATTATGGACAATGTGTTAATTGGTTTAGAAATTCAAAATAAAGTTAATGAAAAAACAATTGAAAGAGTGAAAAAACTATTAGATACTTATGGCTTGGCTGATTTTAAAAATCATTATCCTCATCAGTTATCAGGAGGTATGCGTCAAAGAGTAGCCTTAATTCGCACCCTTGCCATTGAACCAGAACTATTGTTATTAGATGAACCATTTTCTGCACTGGATTATCAAAGTCGATTAGCAGTTAGTGATGATATTGCAGGGATTCTAAGAAGAGAAAAGAAAACTGCTATCATGGTTACACATGATATAGCAGAAGAAATATGGTTTAAAGTGCTACTTTAAACCGCCATTTTAAGTTATAGTATGAGCATGCATTTATAGTCAAATAAAAAAAGGTGCTTCTTTTATAGAATGGCACCTTTGCTTGTGAGTTCCGTAGCTGATGTTAGAGCGGCAATACATAAAAACATAATATTATTAGGTCAAAGTCAGTATTCTTAGTCTCTACATGGTGCTTAAAGATTGTACTATTCTGCCATTCATCAGCATATTCTTATATACAAAAAGGTGGTGGTCTAAATACATACAATTGCAATTTATTCTAGAAAATCAAAGTTCACCGATAAGGGAGAATCTGTTCAAAATCAAGTAGATCTCTGTAAAGAATATGGCAAGCTTCATTTTAATACCGGGAATTTTATCATCTACGAGGATGAAGGATTTTCAGGGGGGAATACAAACAGACCACAGTTTAAGAAATTATTAGAAGATATGAAGACAAAAAAATTTGATGTATTAATTTGTTATCGTCTTGATCGAATTAGCAGAAATATATCGGACTTTTCAAAGCTTATAGAGCTTCTACAAAAGTATGATATTGCCTTCGTCTCTATTAAAGAGCAGTTTGATACCTCCACTCCTATGGGTAGAGCCATGATGTACATAGCTCTAGTATTCGCTCAACTGGAAAGAGAAACTATTGCTGAACGTATCAGAGATAATATGATGCAACTGGCCCGCACAGGGAGATGGCTTGGTGGGATTACTCCTACAGGATTTAAAAGCCAAGCTATTACTTACTATGACAATCATATGCACGAGAAAAAAATGTACCAGTTAACCTCTATTCCCCAAGAGTTGAAAATGGTAAAGACTCTCTATGAAAAATTTTTAGAATTAGGTAGCCTAACTCAGTTAGAAAGCTGGTGTTTAGAAAATAATTTAAGGACTAAGAATGATAAATGTTTTGATAAAAGCTCACTAAAGCTAATCCTCACAAATCCCGTTTATGCCATTGCTGATAAAGTACTATATAAACACTTTCAAGACCTTGGAATGGATATAGCAAATCATGAAAAAGATTTTGATGGGAACCATGGTGTATTGGTCTATAATAGAAGCCAAGAAACAAAAGGTAAAACCTCTATTCTTAAGAAATATTCTGATTGGATTGTAGCTGTTAGCAAGCATAAGGGAATTATCACCTCTGTTGATTGGATCAAAACTCAGAATTTATTAAAAGAGAACAGTAAAAAAGCTCCACGGAGTGGTGATAGTCAAGTCGCCCTCCTAACCCCTCTATTGGTCTGCGCTCATTGCGGCTCAAAATTAAAGGTTACCTACAAAGTAAACAAAGGGCAAATTCTTCATCATTATTATAAATGCACTTTAAAGGAACGATCCCGCGGCAGCCTTTGTAAGACAAAAAATCTCAACGGAAAACAATCAGAGGAAATTGTTGTTGAAGAATTGAAGAAATTACCTCTACCTGAAAACAAATTATTTCATACATTACATGCTAAAAAAAGTAGCCTTTCAAAATTTAAAGAAAATCAAGACAATAAGAGAAACTCACTCAAAAAGAAACTCATGGGCTATGAAAAAATTATATCAAATCTAACTTTAAAGTTAGCTAAAAGTGAAGGTACTGTAACAGATAGGTACATAATTGAAGAAATTGAAAAAACAGACAAAAAAATTCGTGAAGTGAAGGTGCAACTAGAAAGGTTAAGGGATAGGCATAAGGCAATCCAATTAGAGAACATTAATTATCAAGTAGTAGAACAAACTTTTAGGGGATTGTCTCTCTTATTTACTAATGCTAATTTTGAAGAAAAGAAAAAAATCCTGCAAGTGATTATAAAGAATATCCTGTGGGATGGTGAAAAATTAGAAATCAATATTTATGGGGGCAAGGAATAAATCAAGAGACATAATGCCACTGAAGCCATCTTTAGAAATGACAAAAGCATGTTGAAAAAATTTCAAATATCGATCATGATCATTTTTAAAAAACTACAGGGAGTGATTGATTTGCAAAGCTAGAGATTTTAGTCTCTAGCTTTTACTTAAAAATATTATTTATATTTTAGATATAGTTTCTAACTAACAGAATAAATATCAGAGAATTCTATATTTATTCTTTCAACACAATCTTGACTCAAAATTGCATTATACTCTTCTATTTCATCTGTAACTGTTTTTACAGGTAAATTAATTATAAATGTACTCCCTTGACCTAATTGACTTTCAACAGAGATTGTACCTCCGTGCATTTCAACAAGTGTTTTTACAAGATTCAAACCTATTCCACTACCTTCATGATTTCTAGTAAACAGATCAATAATTTGACAAAATCTACTGAAAATTTCTTTTTGTTTATGAAGAGGTATTCCTATTCCATTATCACTTACCTTAATAGATACACTGTCACCCTCATCACTAATACTAACAAGTATATTTCCTTTATTTTGTGTGAACTTTACTGCATTTGAGAGTAAATTAAGCATTATTCTTTCTATTTTATCGCTGTCGCAGGCCATAATCTTCTCTTCTATCTCAGTATCAAATATCAGGATTACACCTTTACTTTCTATGTATTCAGATATAGACAGTGTTATCTCTTCCACAATGCTAACTATATTACAGTTCTTAAGCTGTATCTCTAATGCCTTAGCATCAATTTTAGTAACATCTATGAGATTGTTAACTAATCTTAGGAGTCTGTAGCAATTCTGTTTGATTATAGCAATATTTTTTGTAAGCCTTTCGTGTTTTATATTGTGTGTGTCCTCTGTTGCATAGTTTTCCATCAATTGTACTGTTCCCAATACTATGTTTAGAGGTGTTCTTAGTTCATGAGAAATGTTTGAAAAAAACTCTGTTTTCATTTTATCATTCTCTAATATTTTATCTATGATAAGCTTTTTCTCAACTACTGTTTGTTTTAACAGTTCCTTTTCTTTTTCATTGGTAATATCCGTAATGACTCCTACTATACCTAAGGGATCCCCCATTTCATCTTTAAATATAGCTTTATTAATAATAACATTTCTTAAGCTTCCATCAGCGAATAGTACCAATGTTTCATATTTTTGCTTATCAGTATTGTCAATATTTTGTAAAAGCTCTTTATCTTTTTCATTATATATATTTACTAGTTCTTCATTACATAAATCATTGATTTTTTTACCCTTTAACTCTTGTGATGTTACACCTATTAAGCTCTCAAATGATGAATTACACTTAATAAACTTACAATCTAGATCTTTTAAAAATATAGGGTTTGGTATAGTATCCATTAGACTTTCTATAAAAGTAAGCTTTTCTATAAGCTTTTTCTCTACTTTATCTCTTAATATAATTTGTTTATATAGCTGGTCATTAGAACACTTTAGTTCACCAGTTCTCTCCTCCACCATATTTTCTAGCTCGGCATTTAATGTTTTTACTTTTTCCTGCTCTTTTCTTAATTCCTGTTCTGCTACTCTTCGTCTTAAGTTCAAGTAAATCAAAATCCCAATAATAATAATTAACATTAAAATGATGAAAAAAACACTTTTAAAAAGTTCTTTGTTCTCATAATACAAAGAATATGGTTGATTAATAATTATGCTTTCTTCCGGCAAATCCTTTAAAGACAAAGCAAATCTTTTAATTTCCCGATAGTCAAACATATAGTGGTTTTGTCCATCTGTTACCACAGGTATTTCATCAGGATTTTCACCATTTAATACCCTTTCTGCTAATAATGCAGCTGTTTTACCTTGGGTAGATCCGCTCGTAAGCTTCCCTCCTACAATTCCTTTGCCTAACAACATATTCCACACACCATAGATAGGAACACTACTGCTTTTACGTACCAGATTAACTAATTCATCATAGGAAAAATAATTTTCTGCAGCATCGGTATTATAGGTCATTAAAAGAATAGCCGTCTCACCCTTCAGCTTAGAAACCGCTTGCTCCAGTTCATTCATAGTCATATCTTCAAACCACCGAAAGGAAACTTCACCCTCAAAATCTGGAATAATTCCTTCTATGACTTTTTTATTATTTTCTCCAGTACTGGATTTATCGTTAATGATAACAACTTCTCTTAAGTTAGGATGGATTTCGATCATTAATTCCATCGTTGCCCTTATATCAAAATCTTCTATCACCCCTGTAACAAGTGGATATTGTAATTGATAATCATGATAATAGTTAATACCACAGAAAACAATTGGGACATTAGGAAATAAAGCATCTCTATTCTCAAGAGCAAATACTAAAGCATCGTCATCAGAAACTATTATAGTATCAAAGTTTATGTTTCTGTATTTAAAATAATAAATATCATGAAGATTCTTAAAATAAACATCATTCATCCACCGTTTTGTATCCATATATTCGATATATAACTCAACATCGCTGCGGTTTGTAAAATGTTCTGTAATTGAAATAACTATATCATCAGTCCACTCAAGTCCTTGATGATAAGAATTTAAAATAAGAATATTTCTCTTATTATTGCTATTATCTTGGTTTGCCATTACAGATTTCAAACTCAAAGTAAAAAACAAGATACAACATAGAAGAAAAATAAATATTTTTTTCAACTCAAAACCCTCCTCAACATCTTATTATTACTTGAGTATGACTAATACATTTTTATACTATTTATAAGAATTTCGCCATATTTCACAGAAATCCTTCTACATCCGACATAAAATCATTATTTTACCACTGATGAAGAGCTGTAGATATAAATACTATTTTTCTAATATAAAAAGAGTCAAGAAGAAGTATAAACTTCCTTTTGACTCTTTTTTATTACTTCATGTCAAAAGATTTAACATGATTAATTTTATTAAAAATACTTCTATCTTCTACAAGTGCTTTCATGACAAAATTTCTAAATTTTGAGTAGCTTAATAAAATCTGAGACACCTACTACCCATACCTATTTTGGTTGCTCTTCTGTATAGACCTCATTAAGTTGAAATTCATTCCATTTTCCTGGTATTAAATGTATTAATAACTTTATGCCAATCATGGCTATACACCAAATAATACTAAAAACTTTGAAATAAGTCATTCTAACTTACCTCTCTCCTTCAGTCTCCTTAGTACCTGCTCCAAAGTATGTACCCTTTGATATTCGGGGAGTCTATCAATTCTAAGCATAGTTATTTTAGTAACTGATTCTGCAACTAAATTTTCCAATTCTTCTTGATTTGGTTTATTCACCACTACTTTTATTTCTCGTCTTTTTATCATAGGCGTGCCTCCTTAAGACATCCTATGAAATTAAAGGATTGTACTATTCTTTCATCCATCACTATAACTAATAAATTGCATAATTTGACTCAGTTGAAAGCAAAGAAATTGTAACAAATCTATAATGAATTAAGAAGAATTAATATCTCTCCTGATTAATATTTTCTAAGACTTCTCCGCTTTCTGTTTCTACAGTAATATTTCTAATATCTGTAGTTATTCTTATAAGCTTTACAGGGTAAGTTAATACTTGAGCTACCACTGATCCTTCTTCAGGCTTTGTTTCTCCAATAGTTATAGCAATGCTATCAGTTGTCTTCTCAATAGAGTTCATGTATAAATCATATCCAGCCGTGGGTTTTTCCCCTGAACCAATAAAAACAATGATGTCGTCCCCCTCTTCTTTAACTATTCCAAAGCCTCTATGCTCTTGAATATAGCCTAGACCTTCTTCTAATTCTGGAGATAGATTTGACATTGCTAAGATCTCAAAAGAAATATCACCAATGACTGTTAACTCTAATGGATCTTCCGTAATACCATTTGAAACATCCTCTGTGGATGTGTTCTCATCAATAGAAGTACTATCCTCTATTTGATTAGCTTCATCTGTGGATCCTGGTTGAGACTCCATATTGTTACTACATCCAGCTCCAAATACACCTAAACCTAAAATTAATGCTCCTAAAATCAATTTTTTTCTCATGAAAATCCCTCCTAAATTTCTTTCTATTTATTAGACGAATATTTAAGCTCTTTTGTTCCTTAAATATTTAAAACTCTCGGATGCTTCTCTGCTATATTTAATTGATGCTAAAAGGACATGCTGTGATAAAACATGTCCTTTCTTCGTTTATCTAGATTGTTCACCATTTAAATTCCAATCAATTAAGCCAGGTGTGCCTAAATGTAGATTTTGTCTTATCAACTTAAATATTAAGGAAGTGTTTTAATAAATAAAGCGATATCTAAATTTTAGATGCCACTTTATTTTTATATTCTTTTATGGGTTTGTCTTTTAACTTTTATGAAGGTTTTCTGCCACCGCCTTGGGCGGTTTAGTTCAATAAAAGTATCCACCAAACTTAAGTATTGATTCTATTCAAGGTATTATTTTAGATTGAAAAGATCAATTGAATCTCCATAGCCTTTAAGTATCCGGCAGCTATCGTTCAACAAGGTGTATCAATTATCTCTTTTACCATTGACCTTTATATAAAATTCTTTCTAGAACTGCTACAATTCCCGTTGTTATAATATTTAAAGTTATTATCAGAGTTATTAGAAGATTTTTTGACATAGTATACTTTCTTAAATATCCATATATAATTGGTATTTCTATTGCTATTGTCATGAATAAGTATCCAAACATTACAATATAAAATGGTCCTTTATCGAATGCATATTCCCATGCCTCTAACCAGTTTCTGGCAAATATTCTCATCTCATATGCTCTCGTGACAATAGGAAGAACAAATGAGGCTAAATTGGCAGCAATAACTATCCCTAAAACCTTAATTCTTTTCCATTCTATTTTTTTTAACTTCTGAAAATATAAAATACCTGTATACTCAATTGCTAAAGTGGAAATTATTGCAATCGGTAATAATTCCTTGGGACTTGAAGTCAACCATCTCCACGAAGAATTAGCAAATACAACATCTGTTTGATAAGCAAAGCAGAAAAATGAAAATACACCAAATAAACATATTAATTTTAATCTCTTTCTAAATCTCATTTAATCATCTCTCTTTTCAATAAAGTCTATTCGTTAATTAATCTACTATAACTTTCCCCACATTAATGATCATATTAATATTTAACTACTATCGGAAGTTAACATAGCTCATTAATCACGGCATTTTATCCAATTTTTACCATATTGTAAGATTCAACATAATACAAAAAATTCCTTTTTTTATCTTTAATTAGTCTAAATTTCACTTGCTTTAGCTTGTACTAACGAAATTCTCGAAATAACTATAGATCAATTGATCATTGCTAAATAAAGAAAGCAAAGGTTTTATCACGCACCCTTACTTCCAGTAGATAAACAAACTAAGCGACTAATACAAAAGTTAAAATACAAAATGCATCGCTTTTCTATGTTCCCTCAGTAGTTTTTCTAACCTATCACGGATTATTTGAGCTACTACTTTGCCCATCAATTTTTCTGCTATTTGTATGTCAAGAATATTCATTACTACTTCTACCTTCTGTGATCCTATACTATCTGCCCTGATAAATGGTATTAGGAAAGTAGTTTGTCCTATGACTAATATTTAAAGCCCTATGCCTGTTCCTTTGTTGATAAGATTATGTCATCTAACAATAGGTTTATTTGCAAGCTTTAATTCCACCATTTTATCAAGTTCATCTTGGCTGATATCTCTAAAGGTTTCAAAGACATAGCCCTGTTCCTGTAGGGTTCCAATGATTTCTGGTAAAATTTCCAGTATCTTTTCATTCTTTACTAAATCATGAAACAAGACTATAGCATAATCTGTATTCACAACACCTTGTAATACATTCTCCAAAAGTTTCTCTGCATTGTTGTAATCAGGACCTGTATCCCCCGAGTCCACGTTCCAGTCAATATAATAATATCCCTTTTCTTTAATATCTTCTGTTAGCTTTGGCATGAATTGCTTTCCTCCAAAGTTAAAAGAGCTATGGTTCGATGAACCTCCAGGAAATCGAAAGATAGGAGGAGCTTCAAATCCTAAAACCTCTTTATAGGTATCCTCTGCTTTATAGAAATCTTCATAAAAGGTATCTAAAGTGCTATATATAGCAAAGTCATGAGAGTAGGAATGGGGTAAAACCATATTACCTTCATCATAAGCTCTACCGACATATTCAGGATATTTCTCCATCAGCTTTCCTATGGTGAAAAATGTAGCATTAACCTCATATTCCTTTAAAATATCTAATACCATAGGGGTTAAATGGGTTGGACCATCATCAAATGTTAAAAAAACCTTTTTATCAGAGTTAGATTGTTTATTCTCTTGTTCCTGTTTGCTATCTTCATAATTAATTTCTTTGGAAGGTTCATCAGATGGACTATCATATTTAGGATATTTTATCTCAGTGTCCTCCTCAGAATCTGTTTCTTCAGGTTTTTCTTCCTCAAAATCTTTTACCACTGATTGTTTTGGGTGTTCCTCTGCAACCACACTATTAGAGGATAACTCTTGATAGCCCTCCGACAAGATCCATCCCCCAAATAAGATAGTAGTTATTAGTATTCCTATTATCAATAAGCTATTAATTTTTTTCATGTCAATCTCTCCAGTCCTTTTCTTTTGTTAAGTCTATTATACATGATAAAAGTAAAGACTTAGTGAAGAAATGTTAAGAAATAGTTAAGTATTATAGAATGTTTTAATAAAAGACATATATTTTCTTTTTATATAAGGATAACATTAATGCAAGAAGTTAGAAGACCAAGGGATATATAAAAATTCCTTGGTCGCATTTATGTAGACATTGCAGAAGCTATCTCTATGGCAGATAGAGTAATTGTTCTTTCTAATCGACCAGCTCGTATTAAAAATATTCATGATATCCACTTGACTTGTGGTGAAGGTGAAAAAACACCTTTGAAGTGTAGGGAAGCACCTGAGTTTAGACATTACTTCAATAAGATATGGAAGGAGTTGGATGTTCATGTTAAATAATAAAGTTAATGAAGATACTCAACAATACTCCTCCGATCACTTACAATACCTCAATAAGGTTAAAAATCAACGATTAAAAATCAGATTATCTCAAGTAGGGTTTTTAATTGGTTTTCTAGTGTTATGGGAAATAGCAGCAACCTTTAGATGGATAGACCCCTTCTTTTTCAGCAAGCCTTCTGCTATTTTTAGATTAATCATTAATTTATCTAAAGATGGTTCTTTATTTAAGCATACATCCATCTCGGTATTCGAAGCAATCATGGCCTTTACGATCGGAACGATACTAGGTACTTTTATTGCTATTCTACTTTGGTGGTCAGATTTTGTAGCAAAAGTATTTGATCCTTACCTCGTTGTTTTAAATGCCCTGCCTAAAATTGCTTTAGGTCCCATTATCATTATTTGGGCCGGTGCCGGTATGAGGGGTATCATCGTAACTGCTCTTATGATTTCTATTGTAGTTACAATTTTATCTACCTTTAGTGGTTTTAAAGAAGTGGATGAAGAAAAAATTAAAATGCTTAGAACTTTTGGTGCCACTAAGTTTCAAATCCTTCAAAAAGTAATTTTGCCAGCAAGTGTACCCACTATGATCAATACCATGAAAATTAACATTGGTATGACCTGGGTAGGGGTTATTGTCGGTGAGTTCTTGGTATCAAAAGCAGGTCTTGGTTACTTGATTGTCTACGGTGGCCAGGTGTTTAGATTAGATATTGTCATGGCGGGAGTTATTATCCTATCTGTCGCTACTGCTGTAATGTATCAGTTGATTGTTTGGCTTGAAAGTAAGTTTTTGAAATGGAGATAGTCATAAGATACTTAAAGCTGACTTCTGTATTGTACAGGAATCAGCTTTTTAAATACCATACCATCTTCTAAAATCAAATAGCCATGCATTGTTTCCCCTCCACTTCTTGAAAGATTTTATTTAATACCTCTACAGTCTTCTTTACATCTTTTTCTTCAAGTACAAGAGAGGGAAGGAACCGTAAAACTTTTCCTGCCGTGCAATTTATCAGAATTCCTTCCTTAAATGCTTCCTCAACGATAAAAGATCCTTCTATTTCTAATTCTAACCCCACCATTAGACCTTTGCCCTTAACTTTCTTAACCCATGCATATCTATTTATAAGCTGCTTTAGCTCTTCTTCAAAATATCCTGCTGTTTTCTCTACCTGCTCCCACAATTTTTCTTCAATAATAAACTTCATGGTAGCCAATGCACAGCTACAGGCTAAGGGGTTGCCTCCAAAGGTAGTGCCATGATCTCCAGGTTTAAAGGCCTGTGCTACCTCTTCTTTAGCTATAACGGCACCAATGGGAAATCCACTACCTAATGCCTTTGCCAAAGTCATAATATCCGGCTCTATACCATAGTTTTCATAGGCAAATAGTTTTCCTGTTCTTGCGATACCACATTGTATTTCATCAAAGATCAATAGAATATCCATTTCTTCACAAATAGCTTTAACTTCCTTCAGAAATGTCGGGTCTGCAGCGGTAACTCCGCCTTCACCTTGGATAGGTTCCATCATAATACCACAGGTATTTTCTGTAATAGCCTCTTTTAGGGAATCTATATCATTAAATGTTGCGAACTTAAAGCCCTTTGGTATAGGACCAAAACCCTCTTGATATTTTTTGTTATGGGTAACCCCTAAGGTCCCAATGGTTCTTCCATGAAAGGAAGAAGTCATGGCAATAATTTCATTTTTATGGTCCCCATATTTTTTATAGGCATATTTTCTAGCTAATTTTATAGCCGCTTCATTGGCTTCAGCTCCACTGTTACAAAAAAATGCTTTATCTCCAAAAGAGTTCTCTACTAGAAGTTTACCTAACTCTACCTGCTCTTTAATCCAGTAAATATTGGCTACATGCATTAATTTCTCAGCTTGTTCTTTTATAGCCTTGGTTACTACTGAGTGACTATGCCCTAGACCACAGGCCCCTAAGCCACTGATCATATCTAAATATTGGTTTCCTTCTGTATCAGTCAAATAACTACCCTTGCCTTCTACAAAAGCAATTGGCAGTCGTTTATAGGTATTCATTGTATATTTATTACCTTCTTGTATAATGCTATTTATCATGATTCTTTAACCTCCTTTAGTTCGTTATCATTGTTCCTATCCCTTTATTTGTAAATATTTCTAACAATATAGAATGTAACTTTGTACCATCAATAATATGGGCTCTTTCTACCCCATTGGTTACTGCATGAAAGCAGCAGTGAACCTTTGGAATCATCCCACCCCCTATAATTTGCTCTTGAATATACTGTCTAATTTCGTGGGTTTTAATGTGAGAAATGATGGAGGAGGTATCACTTTGATCCTTCATCACTCCCTTAACATCTGTAATTAAAACTAGCTTTTTAGCACCTAATGCCGCCGCTACCTTGCCTGCTACTTCATCAGCATTGATGTTGTAGGTTTCACCATTTGAACCACACCCAATAGGTGAAATAACAGGAATATAACCCTTGTCCGTTATGGTGTGAATCAAATCTATATCTATTTCTTCTACTTCACCCACGAAGCCTAATTTAGGATTTTTCAACTTGGCTTTAATCATATTTCCATCCTTACCGCTAATACCAACAGCCTTAACACCATTATTATTAATCAAGGAAATAATTTGACGATTTATTTTTCCTAGGAGTACCATTTCTGTAATCTCTAGTGTCTCTTGATCAGTAACCCTTAAGCCATCTATAAACTGTGGTTCTTTACCAAGCTTTCTCATCATATCGGTAATTTCTGGCCCTCCACCATGAACTATAACAGGCTTCATCCCAACAAATCTCATTAAAATAATATCCTGTATAACAGTTTGCTTTAGTTCTTCATTGATCATGGCATTACCACCGTATTTTATAACAACTGTTTCATTATAAAATTTTTTAATATAAGGTAAACTTTCTATAAGTACATCTGCTTTTTGACAAGGTGATAACTGTTCCATTCCCTATCCCTCCTAGCTTCTATAGGAACCGTTGATTTTTACGTAATCATAGGATAAGTCACAGCCCCACCCTTTGGTTTTTTCAACACCAGCATTTAAATCCACCAAAACATAAATATCTTTATGCTTTAGAATCTTTTCTACCTCTTCCTGTTGAACATCGGTTCCTTGACCACTCTCCACTATCTGAACCGTTTGGTGGCCGCCCTTTAAAAACACTTGAACTTTATCAGCTTGAAATTCAGCTGAGGAGTATCCAATACTACACATGATTCTACCCCAGTTAGCATCTTCACCAAAGAAGGCGGTCTTCACTAAATTAGAATTCAAAATGCTTTTTACTATCATCTGTGCATCACAAAAGGATTTACTATTGATGACTTCCACCTCTATAAATTTTGTAGCACCTTCTCCATCTTGAACAATACTTTTAGCTAAATACTCATTTACATAGTAAAATGCTTCTATAAATTTCTCTGCATCAGGATGTTTTTCATTGATAACGTTATTTTCTGCTAAACCATTAGCCATAGCAGAGACCATATCATTGGTGCTGGTGTCACCATCTACTGTAATCATGTTATAGGTTTTATCCGATGTATCCTTTAATAGCTTTTGTAAAAACTCACCATCTACCTTTGCATCAGTAGTAATGAAGGATAACATGGTTGCCATATTAGGATGTATCATTCCTGATCCTTTTGCTATGCCCCCAATTGTGACCTCTTTCCCATCTATCTCTAATGCTACAGCTAT
>JAFIFG010000101.1 GCA_020832135.1 Clostridiaceae bacterium | reverse complement strand
CATAAGTTTCTCCTTTCTTTTAAGTTTTGAGTTATACACATCTTGACAATGTATATATACCCAAAATGGGGGAAACTTAGCCATTTCAATAGATTAAAACATAGTGTATATGCGAGTTGTAGCATTCTGCAACGAGCTAATATACTTATAACAAAGGGGGGATATCATGCTGCAAAGAATATTAGAAAAACTAGATACTTTATTTACTGTAAAACAGACGAAATATACGGGTAAAAGAATCTTTATTACATTTTGTCTAGTGGTACTGTCAGTTTTTAGCTTGCCAATATATCATAAATATGAGGATTATACCTACGGTAGATATTCAGATCAATATCAGCAAGCATCATCTATAATCCAGGAATACTATTCAGAGTATGGAGAGTATCCGGTAAGTCATTCAATAGACTGGAAAAAAGAAAAGAACCTAAATAAGTTTTTTCAAGAAAATCGCTATGATAGAAGTAGAAGAAGCTTATATTATGTAGATGAAGATTTAATACCAGAGATAGATCAGCTGAGATACAACTATTTAATTGATATTAATACTGGTACCTTATATACAAGGGAATGGGTTCCCTATAAATATAGAAGATGGCATTTAGCAATATGGTTTAATGACTAAAAAGTAACCACATTCCCTATACCGCCTATATTGTTAGAAAAATTATATAGAGCGAGTATAGAATAAAATATTATTTTTTTAATTTATTACAAAAGGGGTATCGAATTGACACCCCTTTTACTTTACTTTTTTATCTTTCTTCATTATGTTCCATAAATAATAAAAAAAGACGGTGAAGCCTAAAGCGATAAAAATAAAACAAAACATCATAATAAGAAAACTCGTCACAAAGCATCACTCCAAAACCTTAATCACTTATTAGGATAACCATTTTATTATTTTCTAATTTCAAATACATCGAAATAGTCTTTTATATTCTTTTGGATTTCTTCTAATGTTTTGCCATCATAAGGATTAAATTGGTTTTGCCCTACTAAGACTGATTCTACATCTTTAAAGTTTTGTATATAGTACCGTTTGCTTCCCTTTAAGTATTTTGCTATCTCTAGAATATCTTCTTCCGTCAATAATTCTTTGCATACAGTCGTTCTAAATTCGTAATCAATAGATGTATTCTTAAGAAGATGGATACTTGCTTTTATATCTTCAATATCTACCTTTGTCTTAGTAATAAATTCATATTTATGGAGAGGTGCTTTTATATCCATAGCAACATAATCAATAAGTTCTTCTTTGAGAAGATTTTTTAGCATTTCTGGATTGGTACCATTGGTATCTAATTTTATAAAAAAGCCCTTTTCCTTTACTTTCTTTATGAAATCATATATTTCTTCATATAAAGTAGGTTCTCCACCTGAAATGCATAGGGCATCGATAAACTTTTTCCTTTTTTCTAGAAAAGAGAAAATTTCCTCTTCCTTAATATTTTCGCCTACCCCTTTTACTATAGGACCATTATGACAATACGGACATCTAAAATTACACCCCGCAGTGAAGTAAACGGTCGATATCTTATTAGGATAGTCTATAAAAGAAGACTTTTCTATACCTATTATTTTCATTCTATCTTCTCCTTAAATTAATTTTTCCATTGATTTTTGTGGATATTTTGGTGCTGGCGAAAGGACGGCTGCTAAACTGGCTAATAAAGGAAAAATCATCATGATTACTATGATTTCTCTATAGCCACCAAATAAATCATAGGCAAACCCAAAGGGTAATGGTCCTAAGGCAGAGCCTATAACCATTGCTGTCATAGCTGTACCACGAATACTTCCCAAATGCTCTCTTCCAAAATAATTAGGCCATAGAACTCCTGTGCTAACGGAATCAAAAGCTACAAAAATACCATGCAATCCAGCATACAAAATTAACAGCTCTGTCGTTGGGCTATAAAGTATTAGCAACAATGCCACCAATAAAAAAGAAAAATTAATAGCCTTAAAATAATGTACCTTAAATCTATCTACTAAGTACCCTGCTACAAAAGTAAAAGGGAATTGTATGATAGCTGTCATCCCCAATATAGAGGCTGCAAAGGTAGAGGTAAATCCTTTTTCCTCCATAATAGATACCATATGAAAGGTAACACCAGTGTTTACCATAGAGGGCACCACCATGCAAAATAGCATACACCAAAAAGCTCTTGTTTTCATGGCCTCCTTTGGGGTCCATGAAATTTCTAAGTCTTCTTCTTCATTCTTGCCACCTAATTGTTTTTCCTCTATCACCCTACCATCTGGAAGCAATCCCACCTCCTCAGGTTTATTTCGAATAAATGTCCAAGCCATGGGTGCCATAAAACCTATTAATAAGAATGTCCAAAACCTCCATGCAAAGCTAGCCCCAAAGCCAATGATAAGCCGGTTGTTTACAACAGGAATAATTGCTGAACCCAATACACCCCCAAGCGCCATCAGGCTTAGTGCCCTTCCCCGTTTCTTCATAAACCACTGGGGAACTAAAGTTGATGGTAGCAAGGTCATAGAGCCTTGACCAAAAAGTCTTAAAAAGAAAAATCCAAAAAGTAACATAATAGGATGAGCAACAAAACTCATTAATAAGCAGGCCATACCTAATAAAACAGCTATATATACCGTCATTCTTTGATGGCCTTTTTTATCTATTAATCTACCAATAAAGGGCAAGGTTAATCCTGCAATTAATGTACTTGTTGAGTAAAAGCTCGATACCAAAGAACGACTCCACCCAAATTGTTCAGTATAGGTGTTAATAAAAACCGATACATTGTAGGTTTGCCCTGGTCCCGAGAAAAACAACCCTAATGCCCCCATTAATACAATAGTCCAGCCATAAAAAAAAGAAGGCTTTTTTATAGCCAATACCCCTAATGTTTTTTGTTGCATGCCTATTCCCCCTGCTTGATTTTATAGCATAAACATATGATTGCTATATTATGAAAATGCTTGTGTAGCTTAATTATATATAATTCTTTATACTTTAACAAGTTCTGCTCAACCATGGATTTGCTCTCTTTATTTTCTTTTGCTATAGTAGAGTTTCTAAAAGAAGGTCAAAAGTATTATTTAATGGTGACTGTATGCAAAAAATAATACGGTTATAATCCAGTGGGAGTAAAAATCTCCTCTGAACTATAGCCGTAGTTTACCTTTGTTACTATGCACAAGCATTTCTTTAAATTGATCTATTTTTTCATTTTTATTTCTTGCATCACCTGCAGGTATATCTATAGTTAGCTTTTTAGTTAGCTCCATAGGAGGACCTTGAAATATATGGATGTGATCCGCCATATATAGGGCCTCTTCAACATCATGGGTAACAAATAAAAATAGTTGTTTTTTTTGATGCCAGTAGCTAATAAGATAATCCATTAATGTCTTTTTTAATTCCATATGTAGACCTTTGAAGGGTTCATCCATCAGAAGAATATCTCCTTCATAGGCAAATGCTCTAGCAATAGAAACTCTTTGTCTCATTCCTCCACTTAAAGCTTCAGGATAATAGTTTTTGAACTTTGATAAATCCACCAAATCCAAATATTTATCCATTAGTCCTTGTGCCTCCCTTTTACTATAGGAATCCGTCAAAATCAAGAAAATATTTTCCTCCACCGTCGCCCATGGCAATAACCTATCCTCTTGAAAAATATAGGAAAATGTCTTATTTTCTATACCCTTTATATCGCCCTGATCAGCTGTAGAAAGCCCTGCCAGGATATTTAATAATGTAGTTTTACCACATCCTGATGGCCCAAAGAGGCAGTGAATACCATTAGATGAAAGTTCCATATTAAAATCATTCAGCACCTGGAAATTCTCATAATTTTTGTATACATTTTTAATCTGTAGCTTCAATTTTCACACATCCTTTATCCAACACTGCTGAGCCTTTTGTAGTTTTTCGATAGGTAAGCTTCCCAATAAATCCAGCGAGAATTCTTTCAAATAGTAAGCTAAGGAGAATTACAACCAATGTCCAGGCAAAAAGTTCACTTGAATCTAAATATACCTTAGCACTATATAAATGACTGCCTATAGCATTTCTAGGGTGACTTAGTACTTCAGCCGCCACACTCACCTTCCAGCCTAGACCTAAGGAGGTTATACATGCAGCAGATAGATAAGGTATGATAGAGGGTAAATAGATCTTTTTTATTACCGTTAGCCTTTTGACACCATATACCTTTGCCATTTCTAAGAGCTTCTTATCAACGTTAGAAATACCCGTTACTACATTAGTCCAAATAATAGGAAAGCACATAAGAAAGCAAATAAAAATCGGTACATTAGAGGAAGATAGCCAAATTAAAGCAAGAATGATAAAAGATAAAACTGGGGTAGCTTTAATGGCTGTCATCAATGGGTGGATTAAATCATATACATAACGATTCATACTAGAGATCACACCTACGATAATGCCTAGTGTAATAGAAAGAAAAAGTCCTATAATTACCCTATAGATGGAAAAAGCTATAGAAGTCCAAAATACTTTCAAAAAAATCAATTCCTTTAATCGCATAACAACACTAAAAGGAGACGGGACATAAATGTCCCGCCCTATAAATAAGTGAAGAATTTGCCAAACAGCAACCCAAAATAGAATAATTACAAACTTATTTAAGGATTTTTTATTACTTATTATAGTAGAATCCTTCATTTGGTAATTTTCCTCCAATAAATTTAGGTTCAAAGTTAAATAGTATCTCATAGAAATCCTCTAGGAATGGCTTTGCCTCTTCAGCACCTATATAAACAATATTAGAATATGGGATTGCATTTTTAGCAATAGCAGCATTTGGCAAAATTTCATATTTTTCTATCAGCTCTGCTGCTTTCTCCAATTCATTATTAACAAAATCTACCGATTGTTTATACTCCTTTAAGAAGCTATTTACCGCTTCTGGGTTGGCTTCTGCAAATTCTTTTTGTACAATAATAGCTCCCATAGGCAATTGACCTTCATTCTCCATCACTTCATACCATTCTTCAGTAATATCTAAAGCAATTCTTAAGTTTTCATTACGCATCAATGCAGTAGTAACATGGGGTTGAGGCAATAATGCAATATCCACATCTCCCGCCACCATTGCTGCCGCTAATTCTGTATGCTGTAGTTTATAATCCAGTCTAACATCTTGATCCGGAGTTAATCCATTTTGTTCTAGGATATATTGCATAGCATAGTCTGGTACAGCACCTTTGCCACTGATATGTAAGGTTTTGCCCTTTAGATCGTTAATAGATTCAATACTCTCTCCATTTTCAACAACATACAACATACCTAATGTATTCACTGCCGCCAGTTGAACTGCTCCTTCTGTTCTATTATGAAGAAGTAGGGCTAAATTGGTTGGTACCGCTGCCACATCCACTTCACCACTAATAATTTTTCCTACTAAATCATCAGGACTCCCCATCAAAGAAAAATCATATTCTAAAGCAGTATCTCCAGTTGCATTTTGTTCCATCAACTGCACCATACCCATACCTGTTGGTCCCTTCAGAGTAGCTACATTCATCTTTACCTTTTCCACCACTTCTACAGTATTTTCTTCAAGAGTTTCCTCCTCAGGAGTTTCTTCAGAAACATTTATGTCTTGGCTACAGGCAACTATACTTATCGTTAAAACCATAATTATGAATAGGCCTAATATCTTTCTAAATGTTAGATTCATATTTATTCCCCCACTTCAAAATATTTTTAAATTCAAATTTATTGTCATTATACTTCTAAAGTTATATTTTTGTCAATTAGTGTAGGGTTTAGTATACATTGAAAAACAAGCCCTACTGATTCTTAGTTAATCAACAGGGCTGTTTTTTTATAGAGAATTATCGTTATGTACACTATGAGTTTTGTCTAAGTGGATTGCATCTCTACTCTTACCTTTTTCTGATCCGTGGGTGTATCCTACAACCTTGAAATGCTCCGAAAGACGATGGGCTAAACCTTCGTAATCTGGATATTTTGCTCTAGCACAGGTTGAAAGATGTACTACCTCCACCCCGTTGTTGATTAACTTTTCAATTTTATGTTCTAAATCTCCCCCTACATGAGTAAATCCCATTAATTCCACCTCAGGACCATAATCTCTAAAAGCATCGATTCTCTTAAAAAAAGCATTAAAACAGCCTTTTCCAATGCACCGATCCATTGTGGACTCATTTACTAAAATTGCGATTTTCATTTTTATCTCTCCTCTAATCATTAATAAAATTAAGCATGGCTTTTCTCACCTATAATATACCACTTTTGTATTCCTCAATCTGTGATTCTTATCACAAGTGCTTAGAGCAAATTACTTTTCACTCAAAAAATCCTCTTAAATACAGATTCTGTACTTAAGAGGATTCAAGGTCTTTTTTCAGATGGTAATAAGGGTGATCATTGAGTAGGTAGCTATGTTAATGTTTGTTACGCCATAAGCATAGTTTTGAATATAGATGCCATAAAAGCTAGAGCTAAAACAGCAACCATAATAATTGTCTTTAATTTTTATTCATTGTTATGTCCTACTAATATATTATTTAACCACTTTGGCTATACCGGTTTTTGATTTATAACGATTGATCCAAGATTTAACAGGTGATGACAAAACATCTACCGGTGGTGCATCATTAGCGTGTATCACTGGTCCCCATAGTAAATCTAAGATATGCCAAGACTTCGCTCCACCCTTAAGAATAGAAGATCGACAAGCAGAACAATAAACAACCACATTTTCACTGTCTAAGGTTTCTACACGACGCTTCATAACTTTCTCGGCAACTTCAGGGTTTGCTGGCACAACCATTCCACCAAAACCGCAACATCTTGTTTTTTCTCGTGAATACTTTGATTCTACATACTTATAACCAAGTTCCTCTAATATCCATCGAATACCATCATGAAGACCTGTTAAGTTACGGGTTGAGCAGGAGTCATGTATTGTAAATACTATATCACTATCCTTAGCCTTACCCCTTAGTTCTTCAGGAAGTCCAACTAGAGGTAGTATTTCCCATAGTGAGTGGGTTGGGGTTGGACTTGCTTCATCAAAAGTCAACTTGCAACTTTGGCAAGCTACGATCATTTCATCAATATTTACGTCATCCATATCTTTTTGTAGATCTGCAAATCGTTCCTTAAATAAATCATATTGCCCAACTGCTTTCGTTGGCTTACCACAGCATTTTTGAACTGCCGAAAACTGTGGAAATACAGAGTTTAAATAAGCTGTTGTTTTTGTTACTGCCTCTGGACTATAAGATGGTAAACTACATCCAGGCATAAACCCATAACGTTTATTCTTATCAATTTTAATAGTCATTATTTTTTACCTCCACGCACTTTAGTTGTAAATATCTTGCAGAATCCAAGTAACTGATGCATCTTAATAGCTGCATGACCCTTTATTGGTGATTCACCTTTATTAGCCTTCACAAAGTCCTTACGGGAACCAATAAAAATACTCTTCATTGGTAATTCATGTGGACAAACAATTGTACAGTTATCACATGCATTACATGAGTATGCTAGTAATGCCTCCATCTTGCCCTCGGTTGCCAAGCCTTCCATAATGTCCTTTGGACAGCTTCCAAAATCATTCATCATAACACATTCTTTCATACAAAGCTTGCATTCACATCCTAGGCAACGAGATGCCTCTTCTACGGCTTGCTCTTCGGTAAAACCAAGGTCAGACTGATTAAAGTCCTTTATTCGTTCTTTAGCTGGACGCATGTTGGTGTGTAACCTTTGCCTATCTTCAGTACCTTCCGGTAGCGGTATATCTAATGTTGTTTCATAGGACCATTCGAACTTAAAGTTTCTATCGACCTTAAGGTCCTGCTTGTTAAGGTACCTATCTATACTAATAGCGGCTTTTCTTCCAAGTGCCATAGCTTCAACTACGATAAAACCACCGGCTGCATCACCAGCTACAAATACATTCTCCATATTGGTGGAAAGTGTATCTTTATCCACTTCATATCTTCCACCCCTTGTTTGTGGAAGGGTACCTTCTGTGATATCTTCTACCACTTGGCCTGTTGCCATGATAACTGTATCTACCTCGATAAGTTTTGCCTCTCCTTCATATTGAGGATTGAAACGACCTTCTTTGTCAAAGATGGATTTTACTTTTTGAATTTTAATTCCTGTTACTTTACCATTTTTCTCAAGTATTTCAATTGGCCCCCACCCAGCATTAAAAACAACACCTTCTTCTAAGGACTCATGTATTTCTTCTTTTGAAGCAGGTAGGTTCTCTAGGTCCTCTAAGGAACATTGATAAACTTCCTTAGCGCCTATTCTCCATGATGAACGGGCACAATCCATTGCAACATCTCCACCACCAATTACTATTACTCTTTTTCCTGCTTTAGGGAATTTCTTTGTAAGACTAATTTCCTTTAGATATTCGGTTGCAGGATATACACCTTCTGCTTTATGACCAGTCATTGGAATAATATTTCCCTTGTGGGCACCATGGGCCATTAATACTGCATCGAAGCTTTCTTTTAATTCCTTAAAGCTAATGTCTTTTCCTACTTCCATACCAAGTTTGAACTGAACCCCAAGTTTGTTTAGGTAGCTATACTCATAATCAATGATATCTCTAGGTAGTCTATATTCCGGAATTCCAACTCGCATCATTCCCCCTACCACATTTAATTTATCAAAGATTGTTACAGCGTGGCCTTTTTTTCTTAGGTCGATGGCCGCTTGAGCTCCTGCAGGTCCCGCACCAACAATGGCGACCTTTTTACCTGTTGGCATTTCTGTAGTAACATCCCAAATAGACTCATCGTCTGCCTTTTCAGCCGCGAAACGCTTAAGAGCGGCTATGGCAATAGGTTGGTTAAATTCTACTTCTCTTCTACAATCTTGTTCACATGGGTGAGCACAAATTCTACCTAGTGTATTTGGTAAGAATAGCTTTTCTCGAATTACTTTAATCGCATCATCGTATTTTTGTTCACCAATTAAGTTAACATATTTTTTAACATCCGTACTCATTGGGCATTTGCTTTGACAGTATGCATCTTCATGTCCCATACAGTCATTAACTATTTTTTCAGCATTTTTAATAACCCCTTCACTAAAAGCTACATTATTCAATCGAATCATCCTTCCACTTTTTAATATATATTTTCATTTTTAAAATTGAAAACAAGCTTCACAAACCCCTCATACTTGCCTCCTTTTAATTTAAATCATCATTCTTATTTTGTAGAAATGGTTGTTATTTTTTTTACAATATTGTTATACTATTATTGTACAATATAAAAGTCTTGTTAAATAATAAACATTGTTTATGGTATATAATAATAACTTATCGTAGTTAAAGTTTTAACTTTTTCATTGTATTATCTAAGTTAACACGAATTTATATATGAAGAAATGGACTTTATGTGGGGTTTTTAAAAGATTGGGAAAGCACACCATGTATGATGTGCTTCTCTAGTGGAGGCAATATAAGTAATAGCTTACTTAGTGATTCGATTAGTAATATAACTTATTTCTCTATCTATTGATTTCGATAATTATGTTCCATAAGTCTTTTAAGAAAAACTCTATTTCATCTTCTTCATCATAAATTAAGAAGATTTTATCTTGGTGTTCATTTGCTTGTACTAGTTGCATCACTTCATCGATGTTATCTTTTATGTAAATTAAATAGACTATTTGGATGGATTGACTACCGTCAGCACTTGTTAAAAGTATAGCTTGATCGGGTATTGAAAGATCTTCATTTAAGCTAATTAAAATAAATTGACTGTTTGACACATGATTCACACAACGATAGCCTTTCCCATGATAGTTCTCCAGTTCTTGTACCTCAAAGCCATAGTTTTCTACATGTTGTACTATTTTATTGTTTTTCATCCTACTATTCCCCTTTGCTTAAGTATTTTGAATAATTTTACCACGATATACTATAGCATTTTTATATTTTAAAATATGTGATTACTATCACAAGCATAAACAATATCATAAAAAAGCTAACTAGATATAATTTTATCTAGCTAGCTCAAATATATAATTATGAAATTTTACAAGTACTTATTTTTTATGAAACTACAGCTTCACTATGCTCAATTTTTTCTTTAGTATTCATCTTTAATGAACCCTCACAAGAATACTCTTTTCTATCTTTGTACTCCTGTTGCTTTCCTTTGTTCCATGCCTGCACTGGTCTATGGAAACCTACAACCCTACTCCAAATTTCTGTCTCTCTGCCACATTCAGGACACTCTACCTGTTCTCCTTTTAAGTAGCCATGCTCCGTACAAATAGAGAAGGTTGGTGTTATGGTTAAATACGGTATAGAACTGTTTTCCAATGCTTTTTTAATTAAAGTCTTACAGGTTTCTACACTATCTATCTCTTCTCCTATGAATCCATGAAGTACAGTTCCTCCAGTGTATAGACTCTGTAATTTTTCCTGTAGAGTAATAGCCTCAAAAATATCCTCTGTGTGACCTACTGGAATTTGTGTAGAATTAGTATAATAAGGCTCTTCTTCTCCCTGTGTAAAGATCTTAGGATATATTTTTTTATCTACTCTAGCAAATCTATAGGCTGCCCCTTCTGCTGGAGATGCCTCTAAGTTCCAAAGGCTTCCTGTTTCCTCTTGAAAGATTTGAATAACTCTATTCATAAATTCCATAATTTCAACAGCAAACTCATTACCTTCCTCTGTTGTAATATCTTCTCCCAATAGATTGACACATGCTTCATTCATACCATTTAATCCTATTGTGGAGAAATGATTTTTGAAGTATTCTCCTGTAGCTGCTTTAACCCCCTGTAGATAATGTCTAGAATAAGGGTACAAGCCTGCCTCCATATAATTTTCTAGCATTTTTCTTTTAGATTCACATATTTCCTTACCCATCTCCATTAATTCTCTAACTCGCTTTTTGAATTCCTCCATGGTCTTAGATACATATCCAATTCTCGCCATATTTAGAGTCACTACATTGATAGATCCTGTTAATGGATTTGCACCAAATAATCCCCCACCACGTTTTCTAAGTTCTCTATTGTCCAACCTAAGACGACAACACATAGAACGAACATCTTCAGGTGACATATCAGAATTTAAAAAGTTAGCAAAATAAGGAGTTCCAAACTTTCTAGTCATTTCCATCAGAGCATTTACTACATCTGTTTCCCAAGGAAAATCCTCTGTAATGTTTACGGTTGGAATTGGGAAGCTAAATGCTCTGCCTGCCCCATCTCCCTCCATCATTACCTCACAGAAGGCTTTATTGAAGATATCCATTTCCTTTTGGAACTCTCCATAGGTCTTATCCATATTTTTGCCACCAATAAGTACCGGTTGTTTTTTCAACAGCTGATGAGGTGCGATATCTAATGTAACATTGGTAAATGGTGTTTGAAAGCCTACCCTTGTTGGAACATTTAAATTAAATACAAAGCGTTGTAATGCTTTCTTTACTTGATCATAACTCAATCCGTCATAGTAAATGAAAGGTGCTAAATAAGTATCAATACTAGATACAGCTTGAGCTCCAGCCGCCTCTCCTTGTAGTGTATAGAGTAAATTCACTAATTGACCTAAAGCAGACTCAAAGTGTCTTGGTGGCTTAGATTCGATCTTGCCCTTAGCCCCTTTAAAGCCCTGTCTCAAAAATGCTTCTAAGTCCCACCCACAGCAATAAGGTGCCAATAGTCCTAAATCATGGATATGTAAATCTCCCCTTATATGGGCATCTCTTAATTCCTTAGTATATATTTTATTTAACCAATACTTTGTAGTGATACTTTCAACAATATGATTGTTTAACCCCTGAAGTGAAAAACCCATATTTGCATTTTCATTAACACGCCAATCTTCAAGATTCACATAATCCTCAATCATTTCTTCTGCATCCATAAATAAATTTCTAACTTCACGAATTTCTTCATGTTTTTTTCTATACAATATGTATGCCTTAGCAGTTTTAGCATGTCCTTCTTCTATCAATACCTTCTCCACTATATCCTGTATATCCTCAACTGAGGGGATGCCGGCCTTACAGGTTTCATTTAGTATTTCACCCACCATTTTTGTTAGTTTAGTGGCCTTCATTTCATCACTACCACCCACTGATTTTGCAGCAGCAAAAATAGCATCTTTAATTTTATTATTCTCAAAATCTACAATTTCCCCGTTTCTTTTTTGTACTTTAGTAACCGCCATAGCAACCTCCTATTGTATCATTTTTTTTCTATAATACTACATATTGTATATCATACATTATTATTCCTATTTTGTGCAATAAGTCGTTAGACACAAATTATACCTTTTTAGATATATTTCTACAGATTGTGCCAATATACTTCCTCTATATCCTTTTTCTAATTTTTTCCCTTAAAAATCGACAAAGAGAAAGGGTGTTATAACACACCCTGTTATTCCCATTTAGCTTCATTTAATTTGCCGCCGCTTTCTTGAATCCTCTTAGCTTCAGACTCTGAAACAATATATGCATCTACTCCATGTTCTTCATATTTCTTTATTTTTTCAATAGCTTCATCTCTAGTTAGTACGTTTTCTAAAACTCCTTCTTTCGTATAAATCGTATATCTATCTTTCATTTCTTTACCTCCTTTATTATATAGGTAATTTTATTATTCCTCAAACCTCATTTAATAGACTCTTATTTAAAAAAACCCATGTACCTATCATTTCCTTCAGGTAATGGGTTTTTTTATGATTATTCTTCAGCTCCTCCTTTTAGTGCCTGAAGAACTGCTTCTTTAAAATCATCTGTGGATGCTGTAGCACCTGAAACTGTATCTACTGCTTCAATATCTTGTGTTTGAATCAATTGCTCTTCTAATGCTGAATATGCTTCCTCAGCACTAATACCTGCTGCAGCTTCCCATCTTTCATTATACTCTTCGTTCTCTGACTTAAGATTGTTGTCTTCATCATATTCATCGTAATTTACTTCAACAATCCTTCCATCTTCTACTGTAAATTCCACAAAGCTTGTCCAACCTCTTTCGCCAGTTTCTAGCTCTGCTCTATAAGGACCATCCTCATAGTTCATTTCCCCAGCTTCTGGAGTCTCATCAATAGTTTCTGGTGTCTCTTCTTCAGTAGGGTCCATCATGTCATCTTCTGTTTCTGTTGGTGTCGGTGGTGTTTCTTCAGCAGGCCTACAACCTACTGCTGCAAACAGTATCATAAACACAACTAATGTAAAAATAAACAACTTATTTTTTCTCACTATAAATCACCTCTTAAAAATATTTTTTAATAAAATTTCTTGTTTATAGTTTGTTTCAAAACAAAATCCTCTATGCTGAAACTTTTTCACAATAGAGGATTATTTTTCTAATTATTTTATTATTTTATTGTTTTAAGATTATTTTTTTATGATGAGGTTTTATAATATTTGTTAATAGTATAATTCCAAAATATGTAATCATACCCATGAGTATAGCTATTAAAGTTGCCATTGCCTCACTATTTATTTTTATATAAATTATATTGAAAGTATATATTACAACAATCGCCATGATTAGTGCTGCCAATATAGGCTTTAAAACCACCTCTTTTATAGAAATCTTCAAACCTATGGTTTTTTTAATTTCTATATAATTCAATAGCATTACTACCCCATAACCACATATTGACCCAATTACAGCACCAATAATATTTAAATGGGTCACTAAGAGAAAATAACTTACAATTATTTTTATTCCAACACCTATGAGCAAGTTTCTAACAGGTACAAATACTCTATTCATACCTTGCAATATACTGGTTAGCGTTTGAGCTAAAGATATAAATAAAACATTCAAAGCCAGTACCTGCAATATTTCTCCCCCCGCTTCAGTTTTTCCCCACAACAGATGAATAATAGGAGAAGATAGCAAAAATAGCCCAACAGTAGCAGGAAGTGCAATAAGTATAGTGATTTGTATGCCTGTATTAGCTTTTTCTCTTAGTTCTTGTAGATTTCTCTTGCTATTTGCCTCAGATATTGCTGGCACAAGACTAGCTGCCATAGCCATACTAAAGGTTAATGGTACATTCATTAAGGTAACTGCCTTACCGGTGAGTCGACCATAAAGTATGGTAGCACCTTCAGATGTATACCCCCCCTGCATCAATCTTGTAGGTACAGTAATTGAATCAATAAGCCCCATCACAGAGCTTAATATAGCACCTATGGTAATAGGTATTGCTAACCATATCAAATTTTTTACAATGCTAGGTATTTTTTCTTGAGTTATGGTTGAAGAAGACATACTATATTTAGATATAAATGACTTTCTTTTTCTAAAGTAGTAAGCTAATAAAAGAAGAGCTCCTAAAAAAGCTCCTGCAGTTGCTCCAAAGGAGGCAGCTCCTGCTGCATATCCTATGCCTTTATCTATATACATATAAGCTAATCCTACACCTATGACCACCCTGCCAATTTGTTCAATTATTTGTGACACAGCAGTAGGTGTCATTATTTGCATACCTTGAAAATATCCTCTAAAGGCTGACATGATAGATACAAAAAAAGGAGCAAGTGCCAAACCCATAATAGAATAATAGGTATCTTCAGGCCACTCTAGTAATATAATGATATGCTTAGCACCAAAGTATAAAAGAAAGGACGAAAGCATTCCCACAAAGGTTATAATTACGAAAGAAACACGGAACACCCTTCTAACACCTTCATAGTCCCTTATAGCCATCCTCTCAGAAATCATTTTTGACACAGCAGCTGGAAGGCCTATAATAGAGATCGATAACATAATTGTATAGATAGGATAAGGTAAGCCAAATATACCCATGCCTTCATCCTGTATGAGTCTTTGTAAAGGAATCTTAAAAAACACCCCTAAAAACTTGGCCATAAGTCCTGCAATAGCCAATATTGCTGCACCCTTAATAAATTTTTTATTTGACATATATGTGCTCCCCCACTATGGAATATTCTCTTTAAATATATTCCATAAGGAAGTACTATTATGAGCAGAATTTTTTAGTTCAACAGTTAGAATAACTATTTTCTTTTGGCACTACACCCTGAAAAAATGGCTGCAATTTAATGGAAGTTCAAATTCCTTCTAAATTGTAGCCAAATTTTCTTCTTATTGATCCTCTTGAATTTTTCTCCAATGGTAGATCCAAAATCCTCCACCCACCAACATAGCAGAAAAGCTATAGCTTAGGTTTTTTATATTACGATTTCTTCTTCTATTAGCTTCTTCTTGTTCATATGCTTTATATCTTTCTTTTATTTCTTCTTCAGAAATTTCTTCTACTTCTTCCTCTTGATTTCTAGAGTTTTGCATGTAGTATCTTTGTCTAAAATCCTCTAACGTTTGGTAATATCCATCATCTACAATTAAATCTACAGTTCTCTGGATCGTAAAAATAGTACCAAAAATAAATATTACTAAAGTAACAAGACATACTAAATAAAGGTACAGGCTTCTCAGATTTAAATTTTTTGTCATAAAAGCACCTCCTATTAATAAAATCAAGAAAATTACAAAGGTAACTATTATAGCTGGTATCATAGAAATTAAAATATTTATCACCTTTTTCTATAGTTTTCTATGGTGTCATTGTATAATTTGTTATATGCTATGTCAAATATATGTTTGGAACATTACTTGTTGGATATTACTTTCTATAAGAGAGGAGAGTTAAAAATATATGGATGAACTTAAGCAAGTAGTTGAAAATAACCAAGAGCAATTAATCGCTTCTATTCAGGATTTAGTAAAAATTAACAGTGTGGAGGGTGAACCAATGGAGGGTATGCCCTTTGGTGAAGGAGTAGATCAAGCTTTAAAATTTGCTCTTGAACTCGGTGAAGCCTTAGGTTTTAAGACCGTGTATCAGGATGGCTATTACGGTTACATTGAAATGGGGGAAGGAAAAGAGCTCATAGGTATATTAGGACATTTGGATGTTGTTCCTGTTGAAAAACCGGAAACTTGGAGTTTTCCTCCTTTTGAAGGGCAAATATATAATAATAGAATATATGGTAGAGGTGCCCTTGATGATAAAGGTCCTACCTTAGCAGCTCTTTATGCCATGAAGGCAGTAAAGGAATCCGGCATAAAACTTAATAAAAGAGTCCGTTTAATCTTAGGAACAAATGAAGAAACCCATTGGAAGGGCATAAATAAATATTTAGAAAAAGAAGAGATTCCGTCAATAGGATTTTCTCCAGATTCTGATTTTCCAATGATTAATGCAGAAAAAGGTCTTCTGCAATTACGTTTATACATAGATAAAGGTACCCACTTTCAAGTCACTGGAGGAAGTGCATTAAATAGTGTCCCTGATTCTTTTCATTACAAAGGAGAAGATATACATAAGGTCGCTACCGCTGCTGCTAATTTGAATTATGATTATAAAATTGAAAATAATAGTATTACCATATTAGGCAAAGCAGCACACTCAGCTAAAGGCTGGGAGGGAATCAATGCTATTGCAAGAGGAGCCATCGCTTTAACAAGTGAAAATATCACTTCCCCAATATTAGAATTTATTTCTAAAGAAGTTGAAGAGGATGTTTATTGTAGAAATATATTTGGCAATTATTATGATGACGTATCAGGAAAACTTACCTTTAATGTCGCAAAGATTAGAATAGATGATAAAAAACAAGAAGTTTTTGTAGATGTTAGGCTTCCAGTTACCAAGCAAAAACAAGAAGTATTGGATATTTTAACAAAGGGTTTGTCTCCTTACAATATTTCCTTAGAAGAACTAGATTCACTACCGGCTCTATATGTTCCTGAAGATCACTACTTAATAAAGACTTTAAGAAAAGTATATGAAGAAACTACGGGAATGAATGGTGCACCTATAGCTACGGGGGGTGCAACCTATGCTAGGGCGATTGAAAATTGTGTAGCCTTTGGATCTCTTTTTCCAGGGGAGGAAAAAACTGCCCATAAATCAAATGAATATATTGCCATTGATAGTTTAATGAAAAGTACATTAATCTATGCTAATGCCATAGTACATTTGGTGGAAAATAGAGAAAAGTAACTTACAAAAAGGTATGTCATCATCTATGACATACCTTTTATCTACTAATGATCTGCTGCATTGGTTAAGGCTATCTATATACTATATTACCTTTGAAATCTATAGTTTCTAAATGCTCTTGAAACAGTTTCTTACTTAAAGGCATCATAGTATTATTAGAATTGATCATCTTAACTTTTGTATCTCCTTTACTTTCTGTAGGGTTTAGAAGTTTCTCCTGGGCCAATAGACGCTGTAATTGGTTCGCAGTTCCCTTATTCCCATCTATTAAGGTAATATCCTTATCCCCGATAAAATCTATAATTTCTTCCTTAATAAAAATATAATGTGTACATCCCAATACAATAGAAGATACTTTGGACATATCAATGGAGGAGAAGGCCTTCTTTATATATTGTTGTATTTCTTTTCCCCTTCCACCTTTCGTTTCTATGATTTCTACCAAACCAGGACAAGGTAATTTCACTACTTCAACATCATTACTAAAATTTTTAATTAAATTATTAAACTTTTGTTCCCTTAGGGTAACTGGGGTTGCCATTACTATAATGATTCCCTTTTTATTCAACTCTACCGCTGGTTTTAATGCTGGCTCCATACCAACAATAGGGATATTAAAAGTTTGTCTTAAATCTTCAATTGCTCCGCTGGTGGCGGTATTACAAGCCACCACCAAAGCTTTTATTCCATGCTCTAATAATCTATCCACCACATTAAAAGACAATGTCTTCACTTCTTCTGTTGATCTAGTGCCATAGGGGGCATTTTGAGAATCACCATAATAAATAAATTTTTCGTTAGGCAATGATTTGACAAGCTCTGCTAAGACACTAATTCCTCCTACTCCTGAATCAAAAACTCCAATCGCCAAGTCCTTTTCTATATTTATCAATTTTATCACCTGCTTCTATAAAATGAGACTTAATTTAGAAGGAGCTTTGCTTCTTCTGAATTGTAGCCGAATTTATTTTAAGATAGATTTTATAATCTTTTTAACATAGCTGCTTTCTTTTCTTCGTAACCTTTTTTACCTAAAAGAGCAAACATGTTTTTCTTATATTCCTCTACGCCTGGCTGATCGAAAGGATTTACACCTAATAGGTATCCACTTATACCACATGCCTTTTCAAAGAAATATACTAAGTATCCAAAATAATAGGGTGTAATTTCAGGAATATTTATAATAAGATTAGGTACACCGCCATCATTATGTGCTAATAGTGTAGCCTCAAATATATTTTTATTAACATCATCTACAGTTTTACCAACTAAGTAGTTCAAGCCATCCAAGTCTCTTTGCTGTTGTTTTATGTAGACTTCTGCATCAATATTTTCTACATGCAGCACAGTTTCAAAAATATCTCGTCTTCCCTCCTGTATATATTGTCCCATGGAGTGAAGATCTGTAGAAAAGCTTACAGATGCTGGAAAGATTCCTTTTTGATCTTTTCCCTCACTCTCTCCAAATAATTGCTTGAACCATTCCCCCATAAAATGTAGATTAGGTTCATAATTCACTAAAATCTCCACCATTTTCCCCTTATTGTATAGGATGTTTCTCATGGCAGCATATTGATAACAATAGTTTTCCTCTAGTTTTTCTTGCTTCAAATCCTCGTAGGCTGAAGCTGCACCCTCCATCATTTCATCTATATCTATTCCTGCTACAGCTATGGGCAATAAACCAACTGCTGTTAATACAGAATATCGTCCCCCCACATCATCGGGAATAACAAAAGTTTCATAACCCTCTTCTGTTGCTAATTGCTTCAATGCTCCTTTTTCTATATCGGTGGTGGCATAGATTCTATCCTTCATTCCTTCTCTACCATATTTATTTTCCATAAACTCTTTTAATACCCTAAAAGCAACAGCAGGTTCTGTTGTTGTTCCAGATTTAGATATTACATTGATACATATATCTTTGTCTTTAACAACGTCTAATAAATCCTTCAAATACTTTGCACTCATATTATGTCCTGCAAAATAAATTTCCGGAGTTTTTCTACCTTCCTTCGGCAAGAGGTTATAAAAACTATGACTTAGCATTTCTATTGCAGCTCTAGCACCTAAATAAGAGCCACCAATTCCTACTACAATCAGAACCTCTGAGTTATCTTGAATTTTTTTTGCTGCAGCCTTTATTCTGTTGAATTCTTCTTTATCATAATTTTTTGGCAAATCCACCCATCCTAAAAAATCATTACCGGCACCATTTTTTTCATGTAGTTTCTTATGGGCTATATGTATGTTTTCTCTTAAATATGCTATTTCATGATTCTTAATAAAACCTACTGCTTTCGAATAATCAAAAGTAATTTTGGACATCACTCTACCCCCTATATTTGTTAAATTTACTAAGTAATAGTATTATTATAACAAAAATATACTTTCTCATTAACCTATAACAAAAAAAAATCCCATGAAATTTATCTTCACAGGATCTTTCGTGCACATATGGCTTTATTTATAATCTTTCACCACGTAGGCTTATTTTAACTTTATTGATAGGTACACTCTTATTGGAATTAGAAACAGCCATCTCTACTGCTCTAACCATACCTTGACAACAAGGCACCTCCATAAATGCTACCGTTATGGATTTTAGATTATTAAGAGAAATAATTTGTTCTAGTTTTTCTATATAAGATTCTACATCATCTAATTTAGGACATCCTATTACAACAGCCTTCCCCTTCAGTAGATCTAAATGATAATTTGGATAAGCAAAAGGCACACAATCAGCTGTTACTAATAAGTCTGCATTTTCAAAGTATGGTGCATTAGGAGGAAGCAACTTTAACTGTACTGGCCATTGCTTTAATTGTGATTTGATTTTCACTTCAACATCTCCATTATTTACCACTGTAGCTTCTGTTTTGGTTTCTTCATCATGAAGATTCATCATTCTACTTCCTGGACATCCTCCTCCACGCTGTTGATGGTGTTGATGATGTTGATGGTACTGATGTCCACCATGATTACATCCACAATCTTCCTCTTTCAATTGAGACTTAAGGGTTTTGCCCTGACTAGCTAAAAGTTCTTCTACTGCTGCTTCATCAAATGCAGGAGCTTCTCTTTCTATAACTTTTAATGCATCCTGAGGGCAGTGTCCAAGACATTCCCCTAAACCATCACAATAGATGTCATCAATTAACTTTGCCTTACCATCAATTATCTTTATGGCACCCTCTGCACAGTTAGGCACACATAAGCCACAACCATCACATTTTTCTTCATTTATCTCAATAATTTTTCTAATATCCATCACGATCTCTCCTTTGCATTTTTTTCTTTATTGTTATTTTACTATACATTTTTTTTATCGTCTGTGATGTTTCTCACAAATTAACTTCAGAATAGTTTTTAATTCCTCACTGAATCGCCACAATATGGACAATAATTTACATCCTCCTCAAACTCTACCTTGCAACCTTTGCAATGTTTAACACCTTTTATACTTAATGATAATTTTTCGAGAGTATCAATGTTTTCCGCTAATCTATTTATTTCATTTATATACCTATCTATGTCTTCTCTAGTAATAGAGTGAAATTTTTTAAAATGTAAATATACACGATAACCTAATTCTAGGTACAGTTCTTCCATTTCCCGTTCCTGTTTTCCTATACTTAAATTCAGTTTATTAATCTCTATCATTTCAGACGATTTTTTCCCTATATTATATGCTGACTTTGAGAGTGAACTAGATAATTTATCAAAGAAACTCAAGACTTTCCCTCCTTTTTCCCTTTATTATATATTTATTCAAAACTCTATAACTTGCAACTTAAAATTGATCAACAATATTAATGAAATAATAGATATATTACAGATAGAAATTTTAAAAGTATGAATAGGTATTGACTTTTATATAAATTTCCTTTAATATTTTTTTAGTAAAGATTTTATATAAATGATTTTAAAATACATATGTGGTTGAAGATTGTTGGAGATATCCTTTTCAAGGGTAACCGTAGAAGAAAGAAATAAGTTTGCTAAAGGCTTATTTCGAAGCTTTCAGGTCTTATACAATAATCTGACACACCCCTGGAGAGACCCTTTCATTAGGGCATCGACGAAGAAACCTATATTCTATGTAGGGAAACTTTCAGATAAAAGGACAGGGAACAATTAGCATGTTTTCTTTATATGCTTTTTTGTTCTCTGTTTTTATTTTTTTGTTTTAGAACATCTTAAGGAGGTCAGTATAATATGGAAATGATGGTAGGTTTAAGTTTACTTGTTTTAACTTTGATTATTTTTTCAGGTTTCAGTTTAAAAGCACCTAAAGGACAGGAGGCTATGTCCGGTTTGGCTGGGGCTGCAGTGGCGACATTTTTAGTTGAGGCAATACACAAGTACATTTTAGGAGATTTTGTAGGTATCGGAATTTTAGAAGAGGTAGGAAGTACTTCTGGAGGTATGGGTGGTGTAGCTGCTGCTGTTTTAGTTGCCTTAAATATGAAGGCTAACCCAATTTATGCAGTGGCAGCTGCAGCTGCAGTAGCTGGATATGGTATACTGCCAGGTTTTATTGCAGGATATGTTATAGGTTTGTTAAGTCCTATATTAGAGAGCAAACTCCCGAAGGGGCTGGATATGATTTTAGGAGTATTGTTAATAGCCCCTATCGCCAGGATAGCCGCATTAGCAGCTGATCCAATTGTAAATTCTACCTTGCTCAGTATTGGTAATATGATTGCTATTGCAGCAGAACAATCTCCTTATTTAATGGGGTTTTTATTAGGTGGCATTATGAAGGTAATGTGTACATCTCCCCTTAGCTCTATGGCCTTAACGGCTATGTTGGGACTACAGGGACTGGCTATGGGTATCGCCTCTATTGCTTGTGTTGGTGGTTCCTTTACCAATGGAATTTTATTTAAAAGATTGAAATTAGGGGATTCCAGTAATGTTGTAGCTGTTATGCTAGAGCCTTTAACTCAAGCCCATATTATTACTGCAAATGCTCTTCCAGTTTATGCTTCTAACTTTTTAGGTGGCGGCTTAGCTGGGCTGGCAGCAGCCTATTTTAAGATTATTAACAATGCTCCCGGTACCGCTTCACCTATTCCAGGTTTAATTGCACCTTTTGGTTTTAATAGCCCTTTAAATGTTATAGGAGCAGTTATATTTGCTATTGTTGGAGGAATTATTGGAGGTCTTGTGGGCTCTACACTTTATAAATTAAGCAGAAAAATATTAGTTACTAGTAATGCCTAAATACACTTACTATAAAACGACTAAAAAGCATCAAGGGAAATCAATATTTCTCTTGATGCTTTTTGGTCACTAATTTTACTTATTAATATCCCAATTTTAAAATTTTTTTATGTCTTTAGATGAAATATTATTTGTTAAAAAAACTGCTATAGGAAAGGCTATCCAGTTTAAAATGGCGAATGGTGCATAGTGAAGAGCTGATACCCCTGTTATAGCGAAGATAATAATGGCATTTACATTCCAAGGCATAAGTGGTGCTAAGGCAGTTCCACTATTTGCTATGGTTTGTGCAAGGTCTTCATCACTCATTCCATTAGAATAATATGTTTCCTTTAAATATTTTCCTGGTAACAAGATTCCCACTGTTTGGTCACAGGTTAAAGCATTTAAAAAAATAGATAAAAATCCAGTATTCCCTATAGTATGTCTTGAACTTTTGTTTTTTTCGTTGACGAAGTCAGTAATAAGGTAAATCCAACCAAATTCTTCATAAAGCCTACTTAATGCAATTCCTCCCATGACTACTAATACCACTTCAAGCATTGGCAGCCCTCCTCCAATTTCAAGGGTTTGGATAAAGGCTTCTTTGCTAGAAGTTTCAAATCCAAAAAATAAAAACTTAATACCTTCATATAAAGTTGCCTCTTGAAAAACTAGAGAAATGAAAAAGCCAGATACAATTCCAAATCCTAAAACACCACTGGATTTCACTCCTATAAAGCTTATAATCAAGACTACAATAGGCATAATAATTAAGAATGGAGATATAAAAAAAGCATCTAATATAGCCTCCTTATAATACAAAACATCATCAGAGGATAATGTGCCAGATTGTTGTAATCCCAAAATTGTATAAAATATGATTGCTATAAAAAAGGAAGGTATCATTACCTTTACTACTTTTTTAAAATAACTTTTAAAAGATACTCCGACTGTTTCTAATGTGAAGTTCACAAGAGCTGAAATAGGAGACAATCTATCCGCAATGTATGCACCAGAAATTAATGCTCCAACCAATATACTTGAAGGAATATTAATGCTTTCTCCCAATGTCAATAAGGCTATGCCAATGGTACTAATGGTTCCCAATCCAGTGCCGAGAAAAAATGCTAATACAGCACTAATTATGAATGCAAGGGGTAAATAATTTACTCTATGAACAAGATCAAGTCCATAATAAATTAACGTTGGTACAATCCCAGAAGAAATCCACATAGAAACATTTAATCCTATCAGTAATATTAGTCCATATATGTTTTTGCCACTTTTTATTCCTTGATATACTAAAGAAAAACCCTCTCCTAAAGGTACACTGTGAAATCTCAGTACCCCTAAGGTAAAAAACAAAGTGATTCCTATCCCGATAAATAAAGGCAATCCTAAAAAAAGGCAAAATATAATACTGACAATAAAGAATATAGCAATTAATAACCCCCACTTTGAAGGAACTTTATTTACCATACTACTATTCATTTTTCTTTCTTCTCTTTCTTTTACTATATATAAGTATGTCCACCATAATACCTCCAATAATTAATATAGCTATTAATTTCCTCTGCGTCAGTGTCCTCACAACCTATTTATTAAATATATTATGCCTTAATTATATATTATTCTGGTGCGAAAGTCTAAGGAGCACAAAATAAAGAGTCAAGGGATAGCACTTCCCTTGACTCCTTTTAATCACTAACTTTATTTATCAATGTTCCAATACCTTCTATAGTACAGACTATACTATCTCCCGTCCCTAAATACTTAGGAGGATTAAAGCCCATCCCTACTCCCGCTGGTGTTCCAGTGGCTATAATGTCTCCTGGCTTTAATGTAGTTCCACGGGATAAGTCACTGATAATATAAGGTATATCAAATATTAAATTTTTCGTATTTGAGCTCTGTCTTAATTCATCATTCACTTTACAAGTTAAATTTAATGTCAATGGCAAAGGAAGTTGACTCTTGTGTACTATATAAGGTCCCATAGACGTAAATGTGTCTAAACTTTTTCCTCGTATCCATTGACTATGACTTTTTTGTAAATCTCTAGCAGAAACATCATTTAATATAGTATATCCAAATATATATTCTTCTGCATTTTCTTTTGGTATATTGGTACCTTCTTTTCCTATAATGACCGCCAATTCCACCTCATAATCAATTTCATTTGTTATCCCTACATGACGATTGATTTTATCATTATTGCCGATAATATAGGAAGTCATTTTAGTAAAGTATACAGGCACCTTAGGTATTTGAGCCTGCTCTCCTAAGGAATTTTTCAATTCTTCTGCATGATCCTTATAGTTTAATCCTAAACATATAACATTTCTTCGAGGCTCAGGTATAGGTGCTATAATTTTCACATCCTCTATAGCTATACCATCATTACTATTTGCATTCTCTAAGTATCCCTCTATTTCTTTTAATTTATCGTCAGTACAGTAAGCAATAAAGTTTAACATTGTTGTAATTGTAGCTTTATTAAAAATGATAGCTAGATCAATAATTCTACTTCCATCATCCTTCAGTACACCTACTTTCTCCACCTTATTTTCCAGGTAGGTAGCAAAATACATGTTATGGTCCCCCTTTTATTTTTTAAAATTACATTTATTCTACATTAGCTATTCACCAAATTCAAGTTTCAATTTTATAAATATTTTAATTATATAACTAATGTTCCATCCTCTTGATCAACCAGTAGCAATATCTCTCTTTGAATGCCATCTTTAGCATCAATATAAATCAGATAATGATCTTCTCCAAATTTAACTTTAAATTCATAGCACAATATTTCTTTTTTTCCTGCTGTTGGTATAATAGCTAACCTAGTACTTTCTACTTCAACACCACTAGATAACCTTTCCCTCGCTTCTTCTTCAGTTATTTCTGGCTCTTCAATATCTCTAGCATGATGATTGATTAAGAAGCCTTCTGTTTCCAGACCTATTATTTCCCCATTATCCAGAGCTACCTTAACCTTTATTAAGTCTGTATAAACAATAACATCATCTTCTTCATAGGCAAAATTAATAACAATCTGCCCTTCATAGGCACTTGTATAGGTGGAGGTCATATTCTCATAGCCTATATTGTTTAAGAATTCTTCAGCTCTATCGATTGCTTCGTCTGCACCTAGAGTACTTTCCCCTGTTTCTCTAGGATTTAAATACCAAACAACCTTTCCACCTGTTTTACTAATAGCCATGGAAACATTTTGCCCATTAAGTCTACCATCTCTAACTCCACTTAAGTAGTAGCTTGGTATAGGTGTGTTCTCGATATCACCAACCACCTGTATGTTACCAATATTTTCCTCTTGAAAGGTCTCTCTAGCAATGGTAACCGCTTCTTCTTCAGTAATATTTTCTCCCTCTAACCTTGGTTTAATGTCTTGTAGGTGCTCTGAAAATGGTCCATCATAGATTAATTCTGGATAGTCTACCATTCTCTCTTCGATATTAATTAAACCCAGGTCTTCCATTTGGTCACTTACTCTACTCAAATCTCTATTGGCTTCCCTTCTAAGATCACCAAAATTAATACCACCCTTCACAATATCCTGTTGCAGCTCTATTAATTGTTGTGAAAGCATATTGGCATAAGTGTGAAGTTCACTAAGTGTAGTCATTTCATCTTCATCTAAAAGTATACCTTCTAGACTCTTATTTACCATGGCGGTAGAATAGTCTCCCAGTTGATTTAAAAATCTTTCTGTACTACGTATAGCACCATGGTATAGTGGAAGTTGTGTTAATTTTTCCTGTGCCATATAGGACTGAAATACAACATCATTTAAATGTTTTGATAAATCCTTTGTTGACCCAGATACCATTGCCTTAGCTAATTCCACCTGAGCATTTTCTACGTGTCCTATTAAATCATAAAATTGTCGTTGAAATTGTATATCTAAATATGTATGGTAATCATTTTTTTCATTGTATTGATAATAACCCCAAATACTGGTTGCCACTAAGGCCACAGCCAATACAATAGGAAGTGTATATCTCCTCATATCATCACTCCTTCCTAAACACCAAATACGTGTCTTCCTATTCTTAATGTAATGGTTCTAGTCCATATCCATCTACTGGTAGCAGTTGCTGGATTCCAAAAATAAAGTGCACCTCCAGTAGGATCCCATCCATTTAAAGCATCTCTAGCTGCTCTATAGGCTGAATCATCAGGAGTATCATTAATAGTACCTCTTTTGACTGGCTCAAATGCACATGGTTGGTATACTACCCCAGCCATCGTATTAGGGAAGTCTTGACTTCTTATTCTGTTTAAGATTACAGCCCCTACCGCCACTTGACCTTCATAGGGTTCCCCTCTCGATTCTGCATATATGGTTCTAGCTAATAAGTTAACGTCATCACTTCTAGATACCCCTCTGCTGACAGGGGCAGTTGGTGCAGGTGTTGTTGTTGGCATTCCAAGTGCAGATCTAGTTTGGGGTCCTACAACACCATCCACTGTCAATCCATTCCTTCTTTGAAATAGCCTAACGGCTTCATAGGTTTGGGGACCAAAAGTTCCACTAATAGGCCCATCATAATAATCCCATCTAGTTAATCGTCGTTGTAGTTCACTTACCTCTTCTCCACTAGAGCCCCAGGAAAGATTTTGTGCATGGGTGTTTTCAAAAAATACTACTGCAAATAATCCTATTATTAGTATTGTTACCAAAGGAATAGCAATTTTCCTCTTCATGTTTTACCTCCTTTACTTTTTTTCATTGAACTACTATATATTTTTATCTGAAGACATGTAAATTATCCAAAAAAATAAAGAAGACGATTAAATAATCGTCTTCTCCTCAAAATTTATAAACTTAGTTTACAGTCCTAATAATGCACTAGCTATATTGAAATATACGATCAATGCCAAAGCATCTACAATAGTAGTAATCATAGGTCCCGCCATAATAGCAGGGTCAAGCTTCATCTTTTTAGCTGCTATTGGTAAAGTTCCACCAACAACCTTCGCCATCATAATTGTTAACACCAATGTAACAGATACAGTAATGGCAAAGCCTATTTCTGCCCTTACAAAGATCATCATTCGCAGGAAGTTCAATAAACCTAAAGCAGCCCCCACCACAAAACTTACCCTTAGCTCACTCCAAAATACTTTCAAATAATCCTCTAGCTCTATTTCACCTAGGGCCATCCCCCTGATGATAAGAGTAGAGGACTGAGAGCCGGCATTACCAGCGGTATCCATTAACATAGGGATAGATGCTGCTAGAATAGCTACCGCCTGTAGAATATCTTCAAAGCGACCGATGATTCCCTCTGTAAAAGTAGCTGAAACCATCAATAATAATAACCAAGGAATTCTTCTTCTGGCTAAAGCAAATGTTCCTGAGTAAAGATATTCTTCTTCACTGGGTTCCATGGCTGCCATTTTTTGGAAATCCTCTGTTGTTTCCTGGTCGATAACATCGATAATATCATCAATAGTAATAATCCCAACTAATCTATCTTCCTTATCCACAATAGGTAAAGTCAATAAATCATACTTTTTAAATAAGCTGGCTACTTCCTCTTGATCATCTAGGGTATGCCCCGCAATAAAATCGTCATTCATTACATCAGCTATGAGAAGATCATCATCAAACAAGACCAACTTCCTTAAAGAAACAATTCCCTCTAACTTTCGCTTATTATTTAATACATAACAGGTATAAATAGTTTCTTTATCTAATCCTATTTTTTTAATATGATTCATAGCTTGTTTAACGGTCATTTCTTTTCTTAAGTCTACATATTCTATTGTCATCCAGCTGCCGGCTGCATTTTCAGGATAATTTAAAAACTGATTGATTAGTTTTCTCTCTTCTTCAGTAGAAGATGCTAAAACCCGCTTTACAACATTAGCCGGCATTTCTTCTAAGAAGTCTATCATATCATCAAAAAATAGTTCTTCTATAATTTCATCAAGATGTGTTTCATGTATAGCTTCTACAATATCTCTTTGTTGGTGGGATGCTAAATGAGAGAAAACATCTGCAGCCTCATCCTTTGCTAATAAACGAAACAAGATCACACTATTTTTTTTATCTAATTCATCAAAAACCTCTGCTATATCTGCAGCCCTCATCTCTTTCAACTCTTGCTTAAGGAGTGCAAATTTTTTTTCCTCCAATAATTGTATAATTTTGTCCTGCATTTTTTCACCTCTCCTATGAAGAAGAAGGTAACTCACCTGTAGCGATGAAAGCTTCTTCTTGATTTGATTTTACTGATTTGAACAAAGTGATCCCCTGCCTATCGGGAATAACCTCCACTTTCACCACCTCCTGTTTTGATATGTTTCCTTAAAACTTGATGCTTTACTACTAAAAATTAATTTTGTCTCTCCTCATATTGACATTTAGCACTAGTCCCAATGCCATCATATTAGATAACATAAAGGTTCCACCATAACTTATAAATGGCAAAGGCTTTCCTGTAACAGGCATTAATCCAATGGTCATACCTATATTAGAAAAAATATGAAAAGCCAACATACAGGCAACACCTGTAGCTAGATAAGCACCAAAATCATCTTTGGCATCCCTTGCTATATTTATACACTTATAAATCATAATACAGTACAGTAAAATTAATATGCCTGCCCCTATAAATCCTAATTCTTCAGCTAGGACAGAAAAAATAAAGTCTGTATGTTTTTCTGGTAAGAATCCAAACTGACTTTGTGTTCCATTCAATAAGCCTTTCCCGAAAATCATACCATTACCTACCGCCATTCTAGATTGTATAGCATGGTAGCCGGTTCCTAATGGATCTAAATCTGGATTTAAGAAAGTAATTATTCTAGTTTTTTGATAATCCTTTAGTATACCTATCCAAAGTAATGGAAAAGTTAATATACTAATTAACCCAGTCATAAAGATATATTTATACTTTAATCCAGCAATAAAGATCATGCCAAATGAAAAAAAAGCAAAGGCCATTGTAGTACCAAGGTCTGGTTGTCGTGAAATAAGTGCCATTGGAAAGCCCACAAAAGCTAATATCTTACCTATGGTCGATAATTTATACAGGCTATCCTTATGATTATCCAACATCTTAGCTAGACAAATAATAATTCCAATTTTAGCAAAGTCAGATGGTTGGAATTGAAAACCACCTATACGAAGCCATCTATTAGCACCCCATACCTCCGCCCCAGTTCCAAATAATAAAACTGCAACCAATAAAATATTAGAAAAAATATATATAGGTACATATAGCCTACCTAACATATCATAGTCGAAAAACAATATAAAGCCAATTGCTATAAATCCCATAATGATAGATGCAATTTGTGTCCTTATAAATCTTTCATAACCTATATTATGAGTTGCACTACCTACCATTACAATACCCAAAATACAAATAAGCAAAACAACGGCTATTAAACCAAAATCAATTTTTTTAATTAATTTATTTTCAATCCTCAAAGATCTTCATCCCCCACAAGTTATGAATTTTATCTTTCAGCGGGAATGTACATACCCCTGAACTAAGCCTTAATTTATTAGATTACATAATTAGTTTACTTTAATAGCCATTGTTTTTCAACCTAAATTTATAACAACAAACAAAAGCGAAGCCTAAGGCTTCGCTTTGTTTGTTGTTGTTTTTACTATTTCAATATAATTAACCTTATTTACCACTCATATTTCTTTGAGCTTGCTCAACTAATCTTTTAGTCATGTATCCTCCTACATAACCATTTTGTCTAGCTGTTAAGTTACCCTTATCAGTTTGCTCATAGTTTGATAAACCAAGTTCATTAGCTATTTCTGTTTTCATTTGGTTTAATGCTTGACGTGCTTCAGGTACTACTAATTGGTTTCTTCCTGTGTTATTATTGTTGTTAGTCATTTTCTGTCTGCCTCCTTTCACGAGTGTATATTTGTAGTGTTTAACTACAGTACTATTATCTGTAGAATGAATGCTTTTAATCATTGTAAATTATAGAATCGTATCTAATATTTTGAATTAATGTAATATTTTGGATAAAAAAGATAGGTGCTTTATAAAGCACCTATCTTTACTCATATTGTTATATAATTTTTAGAATCTAAAAGATCCACCAAATAGTAAGAATACTACTACAAGCACTAAAATTAAGTTCTCATCAAATTTACCCCAGAATCCATGGAATCCTTTTCCACCGCTAAATAGTAATAAAAGTACTAAACAAATAAGAATAGGACTATGTTTTCCTCCAAATCCTCCAAATCCTCCAAACAAATTACTTAACATATCATTTTTATTAGCTTCTGTCATTATCTTCACTCCTCCATTTATAATAAAATCACATTCTTATTTCATAATATGTTTTTCCCTTAAAGATGTGATTAAAATATTGTTTATTTTTTTAAGCTTGGGTAATTTTTCAATGAAATTTATCTTTTTTTATGTGCAGAATATAGGGTGAAAGAAAAATCCTCTGTCAAAAAACAAGGATTTTTAAATAAAAAATATATGGAGGTATTTACATTATGACAACTATAAACAAGCTTCAGCAGGCTCTTAATAGTGCAAAAGGTTTACAATCAGATTTAAAAACATTTTCTATGGATACAGAAGATCAACAAGCTAAACAAATGTTTAATCAATTAGCTACTAACTTAGAAAATACTGTTCAAATGCTTCAATCAAGAACTGATTTTGTAAACAGTGAAGAACCTCAATATTTACAACAATCTATGGGAATGGATCAACAAAAACAACAACAACAAAATAAAAATAAGCAAAATAAGTTACAATAATTTAAGAGATATAAAATGGAGGTTATATAATATAACCTCCACTTAAATACTTCATTTATATTTACTGTCTTTCTCTAATGATTCCTTCCTTATCGATAAAAATCGTAGTAGGTGTATACATAATTTGATAGCCCATACCGACTTTAAGATCATGGTCCATTAATACTGCCACTTCATAATTTCCTTCCTCCATAAATTCCTTCACTGTATCTACATCTTCTCCAATATTGATGGTAAGGATAACTATATCTTCTTTATTTTGCTGATGAAACTCATCAAGCTGAGGCATTTGCCTTCTACAGGGAGGTCATGTGGAGACCCAAAAATACAACATTACATCTTTGCCTTTATAGTCCGCTAAATTTCTTTCTACTCCATCTAAATCCGTCAATATAAAATCAGGAGCTATATTTCCTACTTTAACACCTATAACAGGTTCTTCTTTATCTACTAAAACATTTTCTTCCTGCAATACTTTATTTTGATCCTCTACTACTGGGGGTAATACAGCATCTTTGTTCTTATCATCAAATATCGTATATCTAGAAATAATAAGAAGTGCAATTATCAACATAACGATCATTTTTCTCTTCATTGCATATCACCGCCTAACTTAAATTTTTTTCTTCTTACCTTAAAAGTGTTTACAGATTAATGTTTATATTACATAATAAGATGGTGTGTAAATATATAAAAAGGAGGTGCCATCATGGGTTATCTTTTAATTTTCTTGATCTGTTTCTTATTACAGTTTTTAGTAAGCTTTGAAATGAACTTTATTAACCCTATTATTCCTTATTTATCTGCCTATTTTGGTATAGATAAAAGCAGTGTAATATACTTAAGTATTGGCTTTTCTTTCATAGGGCTCCTAACTCCTTTTTTTGGTATGTTGACGGATAAAATTGGAAAGAAACACGGCTTAGTTATTGCCACCATATTCTATATAACTGGTACCTTCTTCAGTGGTTTATCTACTCACCATTATATGTTTGCTATATCAAGAATTATTATTGGAATAGGTTCTTTAACTATTGGAGCAACAGTTATTGCCTATATTAGTGATTTTGTATCCTATAGACAAAGGGGAAAAGCCGCCGGAGTTCTACGGATATCCTTTGCAATAGCAATATTAACAGGTCCAGCTGTAGCATCCTATATGGTTGAAAATTTTGGACTAAAGACCCTCTATTGGATATTATCCTCTGTAGCTACTTTAGCTCTCGTAATTTTATTAAAACTGCCTAATGATCAGCAAACTGAAGCTGATTCCAAGGTAAACCTTTATGAATTAGGAGATATGTTAAAAAATAGAACAACACAAAAATTTGTCCTAGCTTCTTTTATGATGATAGCAGCACCCTTGACTCTTTTTAGCTTTTTTTCCATATGGTTAGACCAAAGCTTTACTTTAAGTCAAAGTGATATAGGCTCTATTTACTCTATAGCCAATTCTGGTACCTTAGTAGGCGTTGGCATAGCCACTCTATTAAGCGATAAATTAGGAAAATTAAGAACTGCCAAAATAGGATTTATTCTAATGGCTATAACTATGTTTCCTCTTTCCTTCTTAAGTTCTATACCTGTAATCATCCTTGTAGTTATGATTAATGCCATTGGTTTAGATGGAGGATTTTTAGCATTTCAAACATTAGCATCAGAAGTATATCCAAAGAGAAGAACAATGTTCATGACACTTATTTCCTTCTCCCACTCTTTATGCAGTTTGATTTTTGTGGTGCTAGGTCCCATGTTATATAATCTTGGGGGGTATAGACTACTAAACTTTATAGGTGGTGCTGCTGGAATCATAGCTGTTATTACACTTTATTCGCTTTCTAAAGAGAAGAGAGTAGCTGAAGTTGTACAAGAAGCCTTTAATTAAGTAGATATTTGTTTTTTATATAGATCGTAAGCCTGTTGTAATTTATGGAAGGCATTGATGGCTAAATCAATGTCTTCTTCTTTTGGCTCTAAAACTGTAATCCATTGTAGTACATTTATATATTTATCCCATTTACTTTTTTTAGTAGCTACTTTTTTCATTATTTGTATGGATATTAAAAAAATAAAAAAAATCAAGGTAAGAGAGTATAGATTTAAAGCCCAAGCAATACCATAGAGTATTAACATAATAAGGCCTAGATTTGAACCACATCGTTTGTTAAATCTTGAAGACTTCTGAACTAAGTATTTATCTAAATATCCATATTTTATATAACAATTAATTACTTTATGTTCTGCACCATGATATTGCAGGGTTCTTATTATTTTTTTGCTATTTATTAATACTGCGAAAATAATACCTAATGCTATCCATCTTCTACCTATATGTAGAGGAAGAATCTTATCTAAAATAACAATATTGAAAAAGTCCTCCAGCAATAACAAGCTTATTAAACCAACAAATAAAGCTTTGAATTTATTGTTTATTACCCTCCATTGATAATACATTACCAATAATCCATTTAAAAAAAATTTCCCCTCTAGTCTTCTCAACCAACCTTTAGGTAAAATCCAATCAATTTTGTAGTTAATTTCTCTTTTGCTTTTAATACCCCGTATCTTTAAAACATCACAAAAAAAGGTAACTCCATTGCTATGGGCATATCCACCTAACTTCACCACTTCACCTCCAGTTTTATTATCATTATACACCATTATTTGTTTTTCTAAAAAATCAAAGGAGAGAATTAGTTCTCTCCTTTTTATTTTACAGGCTACCAACCCATTTACCACAACGATCTCCCCACATGGCAACAACTTCTTTATTTAGTTCTACCTTAATAACTTCGCATTTATTAGAACAATCACCACACTCAAAGGTGGAGGGAACAAAATCTAGGTCTGCTGCTTCAAAGCCTCTAAAACTAGTAGGATTACCATTTGCCTCCAAGTGTTCTTTAGCTAAAATAGCACTGCCTAAGGCTCCCATAATATTATAATGCTTTGGTATAATAACTTCTTCATTGATTTCCTTTTCAAAAGCAGCTTTAATACCTTTATTTGCAGCTACTCCCCCTTGAAATACAAAGGGTGGTTCTAATTTTTTTCCTCTCCCTAGGTTATTAATATAATTTCTTACCAATGCCTCACAAAGACCCTTAATGATTTCCGCTTTTGAAAAGCCAAATTGCTGTTTTGCTATCATGTCCGACTCTGCAAAGACTGTACATCTTCCAGCAATTCTAACATCTCTTTCAGCAGTTAAAGCTAAGTCTCCAAATTTTTCTATAGGCACCCCTAACCTTTCCGCCTGATGATCTAAAAAGGAACCTGTTCCTGCAGCACACACGGTATTCATGGCAAAATCCACAACCATTTGATCTTCTATAATAATTATTTTTGAATCCTGACCACCTATTTCGAATATGGTTTTTACATTAGGGACCAATTGGGATGTAGCAGTTGCATGGGCTGTTATTTCGTTTTTAACAACATCCGCTCCCACCATCACTCCTATTAATTGTCGACCACTACCGGTGGTGCCTACGCCCCTCACCTTCATATCCTGTGGCAGATTTTTTTTAAGTTCCTTAAGTCCATTCTTCACTGAATCCAGTGGCTGACCATTGGTTCTTATATACTGGCTATGTACTACTTTATTTTTATCATCTATAGCAATAATATTTGTACTTACGGATCCAACATCTATTCCTAAATATATTTCCTGCACTGGCTTCATCCCCTCATGATATTTTTTTTGACTTTTTTCCCTGTATAAGATCTAAGAAGGCTTCAATTCTAGTTAAACTATTGGCAGTTCCTGCTTGCTCATCTATAGCTAGAGTCAAAACGGGTATACCTAACTCTTCTGTAATTTTAGGGATAATACTTTGGGATACTAATTCCGGTAAACATGCAAAGGGCATTAGATGGATTACACCATCAAATCCTCTTTCATTAAAGTCTACTATATGCCCTACAGTTTGCTTAGCATGACCACCTATTGGAATCGGTATATATTTTTCCCCTTTTTTAAGAATTTCCATTTCATGGGTTCGGTTTATAAACTTAGGTGTCACATTATAGTTTATCCATTGGGATAGATATTGAGAACGCTCCACCTCTGCACCTAAGGAGCCTAGTATTTCCTCGATTTTCATATTGATAGATGCCTCCATAACAACGTAAATCTCACCTACTATACCAATTCTTATTTTGTTAGAATCATGAACCTTCTCCTGTTTTATCTCTCTTAATAGTTGTGTCCCTTTATTAAAAGCCCCCTCCAATTCTTTTTTAGTGGAGGCCTTGTCAAACAAATCCTGTATCTTTTCCCATGCTCTAGTGGTTTCGCCTTTTCTTATTTCATAGGCTCGAATAGTTTCAACTTCCTTCTCCAGTATATCTAATTTTTTTATCATGTTATATACAAATAAAAGTGATTGACTTACCTTATACCAAGAGTTGTTTTGTTTTATTCTATAAATATTTCGAAAAAACCCTTTGAAATTTCTGAACATAGAGTCAAAAACAATAAACTCCACATCATGATTTTCCGCCTGCAAAATTTTACTGTGAACTTTTTCATAAAAACCAGCTCTGCAGGGACCATGCCCACCTGATGTAATAATTACTTCAGCACCCTTTTCGATGGCTTCTATATAACTACCCATAATAACTTTTAAAGGAAAGCAGGCAAACTCTGGACTATATTTAACACCTAAGTTTATAGTCCTTTGACTAGGTTTTGGCGGTACAATAACCTCGTGTCCTAATAACTCTAATAGCTTTTTATATACTACAGTGGTTCCCATATAAGGAAATGACACCTTCATCTCTATGCACCTCTTTGTACATTGATTTTTTTTCTTTTAAGCATATCTACAAAGGCTTCTATTCTTGTTTGCAAATGATTTTCTCCTGAATGCTCATCAATCCTTACTGTCATAAATGGCTTGTTATATAGTGGAGAATCTAATTCCAATAGCTTTCCCAACATAGAATCAGGGCCACAACCAAAAGCTGTTACATGGATTAAACCATCTACTTCTTCATTCTTATAAAAATGGTATCCTGCCGCCAACAACTTATCACTAAAGGTCCAGAATAAAGTTTTTGACATATCCTTCAATTCCTTATTAATTTCATCATCTTCTAACATCTCAAAGGTTTTTATGCTTACTCCCATATTTCTTAATTTATTTACTATATCCATACTTATAAAAGCATCATATACATTATATACATAGCCTATTAACCCTATGGTTAGATTTACTTCTTCTTTATTTAATGGTACACATTCTTCTTTTCCAACATTACCTACAGTTATTTCAGCAGCTTCTTTGCAAGAATATCCTTTTTTACTATTAGTCCTAAAGTCTAACCATATTTTCTCTGCTTTTTCTACAGCTCTTTTATTGTCTTTCATGCCGATATTAAGCTTTCCTTGAAAAAGTTTAGGATCTTTAAAGGCCTCTGCAATATTATCACTTTTAGTACTTATAGAAGGCATCAACAGCTTTTCTTCAATCCCTTCAATAGAATACCGTAACATATCTGGTAGCCCCATAAATTTAGGACAAAAAAATTGACCTTTTTTTATAGATACGAACCTTGGAACAAAAATATAATCAACATCTTCTTCTAATAAAGTAGCAACATGTCCTATATACACTTTTATAGGTACGCAAATTTCAGGTACCGATAACTTCACACCCTTATCAATAATTCCTTTTGTAGTAGGGGGAGTTGTAACTACTTCAAACCCTAATTCCTCAAAATAAGTTTTCCAAAAGAGATAGTAATACTCATAAAGTAAGCTTTGTGGAATTCCTATCTTCATAGCTTTACCCTCCTGTCCTTATAACTAATATATATTTCTCTATATTAAGAATATGATAGTAATTGTCCTTAATCCCCTCTTTCCTGCAATATGTAAATTTATTATATTAGAATATTCAACAAAAATACTTTTTTTCCTGTTGAATATTTTAAAAATGAAAAATTTAAATACTAGAAAACCTCCAGTTAAAGAGGAGGCTTTTTTAAACTATTTTGGGTTCTGTTTTTTCTAATGTGCCAACAGTTTTTTTCAATAATTTTATTTGTTGTAGTAAGAACTGGTCTTGGTTGCTGCTTAATATTTTTTGTATATGAATTATATCTCTTGTTACGTATAACTTAGCTGTTTCATGAATTTTGTTACACTCTAAAAAAAGTTTTTTATCTAAATTTGATTTCTTTCTATCTTCTTTCTGTAGTAACCATTCTATAGACTTTAAGGAGACAACTCCTAGTAATACATGCTTTCCTAATGAACTGACAGTTAAATGTTTTCTTGCACACCTTTTTTTAGGATTATTAAAATAGTTATTTGCATACATGAATGCTAACGGAATACTTATTCCCGCCACTTGGTAAGCTGTTTTTTTAGCTTTTCCTTTTATATCATAGATCTCTATGTTTTTTTTGAAATACTGCTTATCCTCTTCATATTCTGATCTAGTAAGATGTAATTGTTCATCTGTTATATAAAGTTCTTCCTTTATTGTATTAAATAACACTACTTCTTCTAGTGTTTCATCATAATCGGCACCCATTACAATAAGCAAATCCTTTATTAGGGAAAAACGCACAATATTTTTCTCCTGTTGTTCTAAATCATGAGACAAGAGATTATCCAATGTATTTTTAATATCATTGTTTTCTCCTGTGGATTTTAAAAGTGCTATTCTCTCTTTGGAGGTGCATTTTAATTTCCCCATTAACCTATAAAGTTCCATCATCTCCAATTGATTGATGTCTCCATCTACATTTGCCATGGAAAAAAGAACCTTCAAGTAGTCAAACTTTATTGCTAAAGGCATTGTTTCCATGCCTCTTGGTCTTCTTTTTTTCATTTCATCACCTACATTTTTATAATAGTTATAGAATTATATATTCTCTAAAATTATGTGAATCCCTTTTTTCTGTTGGTAAGATTTAGTCATTACTTTGTTAAATTACTTACAAAAAACAATTGCTTTCATTTTTTCTTTATGCTATACTTCAATTAAACTGAATATTATGTTGAATAAGTTTCCGAAAGGAAATAATAAGGGAAGTTGGTGAAAGTCCAACGCGGTCCCGCCACTGTAATGGTGAGTCTTTTACAATATATGTCACTGGTTTTTACCGGGAAGACGTAAAAAGACGATGAACCTAAGCCAGGAGACCTGCTTATTTAGCTTAATACTTTTTAAATTCACGGTGTATGGATTTAAAGACTAGTCGGTTATGCTTACATGATTCTATTATTTTAAATGTACTAAGCATACTGAATTTAAATAGTCTTTTATGCCTGCACCCTAACAAAGTGTAGGCTTTTTATTTTGCGCCCCCTTCAGCGTTCTCCCTTACGAAATGCTGAATGGTATATTATATTTTCATAGCTTCAGGTGCCTTCCCTGCATCTGAAGCACCCTTAAAATTTATTTTATGGAGGGATTAACATGCATTTATCCGACGGCGTTCTTAATTTACCTATGGCTGTCACTACTTCTGTAGCTGCTGGTGCTGTATTGACCTATTCTATTAAAAATATAAAGGAAGAAGAGATTCCTAAAATAAGCCTTATGACTGCTACTTTTTTTACCTGTTCCTTAATCAGTGTTCCAATTGGACCAAGTTCTGTTCATCCTCTACTAGGTGGTTTACTAGGAATTATGTTGGGAAGGCGCAGCCCTATTGCTATTTTTATAGGACTTTTATTACAAGCCATGATTTTCCAACATGGTGGACTTACTACTTTAGGTATTAATACATTACTTGTTAGTATACCTGCTTTAGCTTCTTATAGAATCTTTACTAGGTTTAAAACTGACAACAAGTCTCCTGCTATTCTAGCTGGTTTTACAGGAGGCTTTGCAGTTTTCACCTGTGTTCTATTACTGGTCCTTGTTCTTTTTATAACAGATAGTTATTATCACCAAGGCTTTTTTTCTGTTGTAAATATATTGGCAATAAGTTACTTGCCTTTAATTTTTATAGAAGCTTTGATTACCGCCTTTACTATAACCTTTATACAACGTGTTCGTCCAAATATACTAGAGACAACTTCTTAAAGTTGTTCCTAAAAGGGGTCTTTTATTTTGACAACAAAATTCTTAAACGAAGATAACTATATACATGCTACAAAAGAAATTACTTCATGGGGTGCTCATTGGGAAGCTAGAACTAAAGTAATCACTTGCTTTGTTACTGCCTTTGGTTTAATTGCTTTAAATACATCGTGGTTATTATTTTTATCTTTTAATCTATTATTATTGACTGTACTTACCATGGGCTTTTCTTTTAAGTTTATAGTCTCTAAGCTAGCATTATTGCTTCCTTTTTTAACTCTTATGAGTATACCACTTGTTTTTGGAGGAGGTTTTCCGCCTACTTTTGAAAGATATCAATTTGCTCTATTGTTGATACTTAAGGCTTTATCTGTTTCTTTAATCATGATGATTATGATTTTGAGTCAACCCTTGCAGCAGCTATTAAGTGCTTTATCCCATATGCATTTACCACCATTTGTTGTTTCGATTTTCTTTTTATCCTATAGATACACTTTTTTATTGTGGGAAAACCTTAAAAAAATCCAAAGAGCCTTACTATCCAGGTTATTCCGAAGCTCTTTACACAAAAATTCCTTTAAAACCTATGGTGAGGTGGTTGGAGGAATGCTTATTAAATCTATCGATCGATCAGAAAAAGTCCATAGAGCCATGATTTCACGAGGATTTACTGGAAGAATACCTGCTTCAAATCCTCAGCCTATGACAAAGTTGGATCTTATAAAAGCTTCTTCCTTCATAGGTATGATCATTGTACTACATATTATTGAAAAGTGGTGATTGTCATGAATGCAATTCATATTGAAGGCTTAAAATATGCTTACCCTGATGATACACTTGCCTTAGACAATATATCCCTATCTATACCTGAAAAGAAGAAAGTTGCAATTTTAGGCCATAATGGTAGTGGTAAATCCACTTTATTACAGCATTTAAACGGTCTTATTCTTCCGCAGACAGGGCTTGTTGAAATCATGGGTTCTCCAGTTACTAAAAAAAATATAGAAAAAATACGTAAATCTGTGGGCATTGTTTTTGATAACCCTGAGGATCAATTATTTTCTACCACCGTATATGATGATATCGCATTTGGACCAAGGAACTTAGGTTATTGTGAGAAAGATGTACAGGCTTTAGTAGAAAAAGCAATGAATTTGGTTGGTATAGAGGATTTACAGCATCGTCCACCTTACAATTTGAGCCTTGGTCAAAAAAAGAAGGCCGCTATTGCTGGTGTTCTTGCCATGGAACCTAACGTTTTGATATTTGATGAACCATTTTCAGGATTAGATCCTTATTCCCATCACCAGTTTTTAGTTATATTAAAAACACTACACCAACAGGGACATACCTTAATTATTACTACTCATGATGTCGATATGGCCTATAGGTGGGGGGATGAATGTATTATTTTAAATCAAGGAAAAGTGTTAGCTCAAGGCCCTACTACTCTATTGGAGAATAAAGAGCTTATGAAGAAAGCAAAATTAAAGCTACCTAGCTTATATTCAATTTTTGAAAAAACTTCTTTAAAACCCCATAGTGTAAGAGAAGCAAAATCTCTCTTAGATGCACTATTAAAAGATTATGACCTTTTAAAATAAATGACTAATATCAAAAATTTCAAGGAGGAATAGATATGAAACTGATCCATAGGACATTATTGATTGTTTTGTTACTCACTTTATCCACCACTGCTGTATATGCCCATAGAATGGTTATCGAACCTATAGAGTCAGGAATGATTAAAGTCGGTTATGAGGATGGTAGTTTTTCTGAAGGCACAAATGTAATTGTATATGATTCCGAAGGAGAAGAAATTTTCACAGGTGCTGTAGATGAAGAAGGTTATTTCTACTATGATGCTGATTCTGATGCTGCACGTATTGTAGCCGATGATGGCATGGGTCATAGGGTATCTTGGAATGTAGGAGATCCCATAAGTTATGGCGGTGGTATTTCTAAGTGGTTGAAAGTTGGTGGTGTTATATTATTTTTTGTAATCCTTTCCTGTGTCTTTTTTGTACGCAACAAAAAGAATAGTGGAAAGCAAGTTCCAGTATAATTTAGGGAATAAAACATAGAAGGAAGCTTTAGGTGCAATTCCAAAGCTTCCTTTATATTTTTTGATTATTCATTAATCATATAAAAATATCTTTCCCTCTAATGGTTTAAGTGATACTTCTACAGTGTTCTCTTGGATATGAATTTCCTCATGATTGTGGAGGATATTTTTTATCTTGTTACTTTTTATTTTATTACCTACTTCCAGAACCACTGTATATTCTTCTTTACTATTTCTATTGAATACAATGATAGCTTCCTTATTTTGATTTTTTCTTACAAAGCTATAGATATCTCCTTGTGTATAAAGAGGAAACCACTCTCCACCTTTAAACAAATCATATTTATTTCGTAGAGAAATCATTTTTTTATACCATTGTAGTAGATCCTGATCCTCTCTCCCCCATGGATAAGTTCCTCTATTTAAGGGGTCCTCTAAACCCTCCATGCCCACTTCATCACCATAATAAATAGTAGGCACACCAGGAAAAGTCATTTGAAATAAAGCCAAGAGTTTTAATCGTTTGATAGCCAAATTTCTTTGTTCCTTGTGGAGTCTAAGTTTTTCTCTTCCCCTCTGGGTTAAGTGATGCTCCACGTGTAATTCTCCTAATAATGTCAAAATTCTTGGGACATCATGGCTGCCGATTAAATTCATCATGCTATAAAAATATTCTCTAGGATAGTTTTCGTAAAGGGACATCAATCTTTTATTTAGACCTTCTCCAGGAATTTTTCCTATGAAAAAATCCAACAGAGCTCCTCTAAAAGGGTAATTCATTACGGAGTCCAATTCTTCTCCAAACAAATACTCTCTTTTTTCACCATGGCTATATTTGTTACTGGCATCCTCCCACACTTCCCCAATCAATATGGAGTCAGGGTATACTTCCTTCATGGTTTTTTTAAACCTCTTAATGAATGCATCCGGCAGCTCATCTGCTACATCTAGCCTCCATCCTTTAGTACCCATTTTTATCCAATGCTTTAATACACTATTTTCACCCTCTATGATGAAATCTAAGTAGGATATTTCCATTTCATTAACATTAGGCATGGTTCCAATTCCCCACCAACAATCATATTTATTAGGAAATTCATCAAACCTATACCATGGATAATAATGAGATTGTTGGGATTGATAAGCCCCTAGGGTAGGAAAGTTTCCTTCTTTATTAAAGTAAATACTATCACTTCCTGTATGACTAAAAACCCCATCCAATATAATAGCTATACCTTTTTTATTTGCTTCTTCACAAAGAAAACAAAAGGTTTCATTATCCCCTAACAAGGGATCAATTACCTTATAATCAGCTATATCGTATCTATGATTACTGGGGGACAGGAAAATAGGATTTAAATAAATAGCACTTATGCCTAATTCCTTTAAATAAGATAGTTTTTTTATGATTCCTGATAGATTGCCACCAAAAAAATCCCATCTTATAATCTCCTGGGTTATATTGTCTTTAATATACATTGGAGTATCTCTCCAGCTACTATAAATAAAGCTATTCTCCTTTACTCCTAATAGCTCCTCCTCGTTCCTCTCATTATAAAATCTATCAGGGAAAATTTGATAGATTACAGCATCTTTAAACCATTCAGGTACAGAAACACCTTCTTTATAAATGGTGATCTGGTAACTAGAGGGGTCTTCTTCTTTTAGTAACCCCTCGCCCCCTAATCCCTCTTCATTATTACCATAGTAATAGGTTTTACAAGGAGTTTCTATTATAAAATAATAATGTAGTAAACAAGGAAAGAGGGGTGTGGTGATTTTTACCTCATAAATACTCTTTTCCTCTATTTCTTCTTTAATACACATAGAAAAAATTTCTTCTCTCTCTTTGCTATTCATTAGTTTTATATAAACATTTTTAATCTCTTCTGTTCCTAATACTTCTATTCGCAGAGTAATCTCTCTATTACAAGTAACAGCCCCAAAGGGGCTGCGATAAAAATTTTCATAAGAATTATGATATACCTTTATTTTCTTCATAAAACCACCTACTTTTGAAATTTAGAATGTATATTTCTTTAAGTTCCAAACTTTTTCATTGTACTCCTCCACTGTTCTATCACTGGAGAAGTAGCCGGCATTGGCTATATTTATAATAGACTTTCTCCACCATTTCTTAGGGTTTTTATAGATTTCATCTGCTTTAGCATTAATATAGCAGTAAGATTCAAAATCCTTTAGAACAAAGTATTGATCTATGCATCCCCCATGACCATAAACTAGATCATTATATAATTCTCTAAACACATCTGGATGCTCTGGTTCTATAAATCCGTTAATTAATTGATCCAGTACTTGTTTCAACTCCGAATCTCTTTGATATATCTCATAGGGATTATAGTTATTTTCTTTGGTATAATTGGCGATTTCTTCTGCTGTTAACCCAAATATAAATATGTTATCCGACCCAACCGCCTCTTTTATTTCAATATTTGCACCATCTAATGTTCCAATAGTCAGAGCCCCATTCAGCATAAATTTCATATTACCGGTTCCAGATGCCTCCTTTCCGGCAGTGGAGATTTGTTTGCTTATATCTGTAGCAGGGATGATTTTTTCCGCTAATGACACCCTATAGTTTTCTAAAAAAACAACCTTTAGTTGATCGTTGATGGTACTATCGTTATTAATTTTATCCGCCACTGAGTGGATTAACTTAATGATGAGTTTAGCTTTATGATAGCCCGGAGCTGCTTTAGCTGCAAAAACAAAGGTTCTAGGATGCATAGTGTAATTAGGATTATCCAATAGCTTATTGTAAAGATACATAATGTGTAAAACATTTAATAGCTGTCTTTTGTACTCATGTAGTCGTTTTATATGGGTATCGAATATAGAGGTAGGATCTACTTTGATATTGGTTTTATTCAAAATATATTTTGCCAATTCCTCTTTATTATGTTTTCTTGTCTTGTAAATTTCCTCTTGGAGTGTTGTATCCTGGCAGAAATCTTCTAGCTTTTTCAACTGAAATGAATCAGTAACCCAACCATCTCCGATTCTTTTGGTGATGGACTTTGCTAAGTCAGGATTGGCTCTTAATAAAAATCTTCTATGGGTAACACCATTGGTAACATTTATGAACTTCTTTGGATAAATCTTATAAAAATCCCTAAATATATCCTTCTTTAATATTTCGCTGTGAAGCTTTGCAACCCCATTTACAGAAAAGGAGCCTACGATACAAAGCTTTGCCATATGGATTTCACCGTGACTTATGATGGCCATTTTACCAATTGTATCCCAATCATATGGATGTGCATCCCATAGTTTTCTGCAAAACCTTTCATTGATTTCATGAATAATATCGTAAATTCTAGGTAAAAGCTGTTTAATCAGCTCTTCTGGCCATTTTTCTAAGGCTTCTGGTAAGGTTGTATGATTGGTATAGGCAAAGGTTTTTGTAGTAATATCCCAAGCTTCCTCCCAACCTAACCCTTCTTGATCAATCAAAATCCTCATAAGTTCAGGAATTCCTAAGGCAGGGTGGGTATCATTAATATGAATCACTGCTTTTTCATGTAGGTCATGAATATCGTTCCCGGCATTTTTAAATTTTCTTATGATGCTTTGTATACTGGCAGAAACAAAGAAATATTGTTGTTTTAGCCTTAAGTACTTACCTTCTTCATGATTATCCTCTGGATATAGCACCTTCGATATTACCTCTGCCAATTCTTTCTCCGCCAATGCATCTACATATTGGCCTTTTCCAAAAAGCCCCATATCTAATGGTTTTATGGCCCTTGCCCCCCAAAGTCTTAAGGTGTTCACTACATCAGATTTATAGCCTACAATAGGAACATCATAGGGAATAGCTTTAACACATTGACAGTTTTTCTGCCAAACCACTAATTTGCCATTTTCCATTGTTTTTTCAACTATCCCACCAAAATATACCATTTCCGGCTCCTCTAATTTCGCAACCTCCCAGACGTTCCCATCCTCTAACCAAGAGTCCGGCATTTCTACTTGATATCCATCAAGAATCTTCTGTTTAAATAATCCATATTCATATCTTATACCGTTACCATGTCCTGATAGACCCAATGTGGCTAAAGAATCTAGAAAACAAGCAGCTAATCTTCCCAAACCGCCATTTCCTAGGCCTGCATCCGGCTCTATTTCCCTAATTTCCTCAAGGTCAATTCCTAGTTCATTACAGGCAATCTCCGCCTTCTCCTCCAATATTAAATTCGTTAGATTATTATGGAAAAATCGCCCCATCAGAAATTCCATGGATAGATAATATAGTTGTTTTCCGTTTTCTTCTAAGGATTTTTCTTTAGAATAAGCCCAGGTTTTCATAATATCATCCCTTAAGGCAGTGGCAACCGCCTTATATAGCTGTGGTTTAGAGGCATTTTTTAAGGTTCTCCCGAAAAGGGTTTGTAATTTTAACTCTATTGCATTTTTAATATCTTCTACTTGAATTTCTTTTTTTAGCATTGTTTTACCACCTATACCCTTCTTATTCCACCAATTTCCTATATAATTTTTTATATTTCTCTGCTGATTGTTGCCAGCTTACATCACTTCCCATAGCATCTTTCACGATCTTGTTCCATACCTCTTTATTTTCGTAAAAGCCTAAAGCTCTTTTTATGGTATGTAGCATATCATGAGCATTATAATTACTGAAACTAAACCCATTACCTTCTTCAGTAGCTTCATTATAGGATTTTATAGTATCCTTTAATCCTCCGGTTTCTCTAACGATAGGCAGGCTACCATAACGTAGTGCTATCAACTGTCCTAATCCACAAGGCTCAAATAAAGAAGGCATTAAAAAAAGATCTGAGGCAGCATAAATTCCATGAGCTAATCCATTGTCAAAGGATAAATTAATGCTAACTTTATCGGGGTATTTAGCAGCCAAATTTCTAAATAGTTCTTCATACTTATGATCCCCCGTTCCTAGAATCACCAGCTGCACATTAAGCTGTACTATTTCCTCCAGCACATGTTCTACTAAGTCTAATCCCTTCTGTTCTACTAGTCTCGAAACAATAGCTAGCATGGGTACTGTTTTTATCGTAGGTAAATTCAATTGTTTTTGTAATTGCACTTTATTAAATATTTTATCTTCTAAATTTTTTATAGTATATTTTTTAAAGATATGCTTGTCAGTTTCTGGGTTATATTCTTCATAATCAATACCATTGATGATTCCTATTAACTTATTTTTCTTGGCAGATAATACCCCTTCTAAGCCCTCTCCATAGTAAGAACATTGAATTTCTTCAGCATAGGTGGGACTAACAGTAGTTATATAGTCGGAAAAGTTTAGTCCCCCCTTCATATAACTTACATTATAATAATATTCCACCCCTTCTTTAGTAAAATATTCAGGCCCTAGGCCCAGTAGGTCTCCCAATATAACATGTGGGAATAGTCCTTGATACTTTAGGTTGTGGATAGTAAATATGGTCTTGATTTTTTCATAAAAGGGATTGTGTCGGTAGTGGGCATGTAAAAGAGTCCCCACCATGCCTGCCTGCCAATCATGACAATGAATAATATCTGGTTTAAAATTAATATGGGGTAAAATATCTAATATGCTCTTGGAAAAAAATGCATATCTCTCTGCATCATCATCATATCCATAGTGCCCTTGTCGCTTAAAATAGTACTCATTATCTATAAAATAAAAGATAATGCCTTTATGCTTCAGCATCTCAATACCACAGAATTGATTACGCCATCCTAAAGCTACGTTTATACTTTTAATCCACTGCATTTCTTTTTTGTACTTTTCTGGGATATCTTTGTATTTTGGAACTACTACTCGTACCTCCACATTTTTTTCCTTTAACGATGGTGGTAAAGAGCCAATCACATCACCTAGCCCTCCTGTTTTCGCAAAGGGTGTTGCCTCTGATGAGACAAAGAGAATCTTCATAGTATCAATTTCCCCCTCTTCATACGATCTGTGTTTTCCCAATAATTATAGGGCTATCCCCTTCACCCTTTACTACTTTTCCTGCGGTAATCTTCACATCCTTATCTAAGATAGCATTTTCTATAATAGCATTTTCTTCTACAACACTTTTTTGCATAATAATACTATTTCTAATAACGGCATTTTTATGAACTTTTACTCCTCTGAAAAGAATACTATTGATTACTTTCCCTTCAATAATACACCCCTCTGTCACTAGTGAATTCTTCACTTCACTGTTTTTCATGTACTTTGCAGGTGCTTCATCATTTATTTTAGTATTGATGTTACCTTCTTTGAAAAACAAATCCCTCCAAACCTCAGGTTTCAATAGGTCCATACTATGACTAAAGTAGCTAGACACACAATCTATATTGGCTACATAACCATCGTATCTGTATCCATACATATTGTATTTATCAACATTTTTAATAATACCCTCCTTTATAAAATCACTATATCCCTTCAAAATACACTCTTCTATGATCTCCAAAAATAGTGACTTTTTCATAAAGACCATTTCTAATGAATTGTTTATATTTTGTTGTGATTTCAACTTTCCTTTATCCTTACTATGTAAAAACACTATATCTGCTTTTTTGTCTTCATAATAATCCTTTATTTTTTTATAGTTTATGTTATATAGCATGTTGCTGCTGCTAAGTAAAACATAATTCTGTCTACTTCTTTTAAAATAATCTATATGACTATAAAAACAATCTATATCCCCGGTTTTTTTTGCTCCATAGTGATAACGAAGCTTAGGAGGCAAAATAAAAAGACCGTCCCTCCTACTGAACAACCCCCATTCTTTTCCTGCATTAACATGATCTATTAAAGATCTACTATTGTTCTCAGTAAAAATACCTATATTTTTTATTCCTGAATTCACCATGTTAGATAAGACAAAATCTATCACCCTATACCTTCCTCCAAAGGGGACAGCTGCTGTAGATCTATGCTCTACTATTTTCTCTAAGCCTTGTTTTATCTCAATATCATTAATAACACCCATGACATCCTTCATAGACTAGACCCCCTCTTTAGATAGAACTCTAGAGGACCTTTCCCTAGAATAGCTATCTTTCTTAATATGCATCTTCTCTTCAATAACAGTAATTTTCTTTTCATTTTCTTCACTTCTTTCAATCATAACATCAGCTTCAATGGTGCTATCCTCTCCAACAATTGCTTTTTCAATGAATGCCCCTGCACCAACATGTACATTAGACATAATAATGGAATCCTTGATTATGGCACCTTTTTCTACATGGACACCAGGAAACACAACAGTATTGTTGACTTCTCCAAATATTTGACACCCATCACTAATTAGTGAATTATCAATACTTCCGCTTCCACCAATGTATTGAGGAGGTTGACTTGGATTTACAGAATAAAAAACCCAATCCCTATCAAAAACATCTAATGGAGGTTCTTCTAAAAGCAAATCCATGTTTGCTTCCCAAAAGCTTTCTATTGTTCCTACATCCTTCCAATATCCATCAAAGGCATATGCAAAAAGTCTTTCTTCTTCTCTTAACATTTTAGGAATTACATTTTTGCCAAAGTCATTACTGGAATTTTTGTCTTTTTCATCCTCTATTAAATGTTTCTTTAATTTCTCCCAGTTAAAAATATATACACCCATAGAAGCTAGGTTACTTATTGCTTTTTCAGGCTTTTCTTGAAACTCTACAATTCTTCCCTCTTCATTTGTATTCATAATGCCAAATCGACTAGTTTCTTTCCATGGTACTTGGATGACTGAAATGGTAACATCAGCATTTTTTTCTTTGTGATAATCTAACATGAGGGAATAATCCATTTTATAAATATGATCTCCTGACAGCACGATAACATATTTAGGTTCATGATGATCTATAAAGTCCATGTTCTGATATACAGCATTTGCTGTGCCTTTGTACCATTCTCCACCATCATTTTTTACATAGGGTGGTAATACGGTAATCCCTGCATCCTTCTTATCTAAGTCCCAAGGGCTACCTACTCCTATATAGGAATTTAGGATTAGTGGTTCATACTGTGTCAAAACCCCCACTGTGTAAATCCCTGAATTGGAACAATTACTCAATGTAAAGTCAATAATTCTATACTTGCCTCCAAAGGGTATAGCAGGCTTAGCTATGTTTTTTGTCAATAAACCTAATCTGCTTCCCTGACCACCCGCTAAAAGCATGGCAACACATTCCTGTTTCAATAATATCTCCTCCTTTAATTCTTTAATAAAATCAACCTTTATCCTTATATTCAAAACTTTTCTTCCCTACTACCTCTATTGAGGTTTTTAAAGACTTCATCCTCCTTCTGCCATTTAATAAATATGGTAGCCAAAGGGGGCACCTCAACTTCTATCGAATATTGATGATTATGCCATTGTTTTTTCTCAGATTTTATATTATGCTTATTTCTTATTCCTGTGCCTCCATATACTTCTAAATCACTATTAAATTCTTCCCTATACTCTCCCTCCACAGGAACACCAATTCGGTATTTATGTCTTGCTATTGGTGTGAAGTTACAGAGAACAATCATAAAACTCTCCTTTGCTTTCCTCATGAAGGTAATAATACTTTGGCTATAGTCATGGGGATCAATCCATTCAAAGCCTTGTGAAGTATGGTCCTTTTCCCATAGACTATGCTCTTTCTTATAAAACTCAAGAAGATCCTTTACATAATATTTAAATTTATGATGCATAGGGTAGTTTAATAGTTCCCAATCTAAACTTTTATCAAAATTCCATTCAGAAAATTGACCAAATTCAGTTCCCATAAACATAAGTTTCTTCCCAGGATGAGCCATCATATAGCTATAGTAGCATCTTAAATTAGCAAATTTTTGCCAATAGTCCCCAGGCATTTTATCCAATAAATTTTTTTTCCCATGAACTACTTCATCATGAGATAAAGGTAAAAGGAAATTTTCACTAAAGGCGTAAACCAGTGAAAAAGTTAGATTGTGATGATGGGATTTTCTATATATGGGATCCATCTCCATATATTTCAATGTATCGTTCATCCATCCCATATTCCATTTATAGTTAAACCCTAACCCTCCAATATATGTGGGGGAAGTTACTAAAGGCCATTGAGTTGATTCCTCCGCCATCATAAGAGCATTAGGAAAGGTTTTGAATACTGTTTTATTTAATTTTTTTATAAACTCCATTGCCTCCAAATTTTCTTTTCCACCATATTGATTAGGATGCCATTCACCCTCCTCTTTTCCATAGTTTAAGTACAGCATATTGGCTACAGCATCTACCCTTAGTCCATCAATATGGTATATATCTAGCCAAAATAAAGCATTAGATATTAAAAAACTTTGAACTTCAGGTCTTCCTAAATCAAAGTTGCATGTACCCCACCCTTTGTTATATGCCTTCTGAGGATCTTGGTATTCATAAAGAGGATGACCATCAAACTCCATTAATCCATGTTGGTCCTTGCAGAAATGGCCTGGAACCCAGTCTAAAATAACTCCAATTCCCTTTTCATGGAATTTATCCACTAAATACATAAAATCATGAGGAGTACCATATCGACTAGTAACTGCATAGTAGCCGACTGTTTGATATCCCCAAGAGCCATCAAGGGGATGCTCCATCACCGGCATCAATTCTATATGGGTATAACCTATTTCACATACATAGTCTACCAACTCATCTGCTATTTCACGATAGGAGTAAAAACTACCATCTTCCTTCCGTCTCCATGAGCCTAAGTGTACTTCATAAATAGCCATAGCCTCATGAAGGTGATTTTTCCTATTTTTTCTATTTCTCCACATTGTATCTCTCCACTTATAACCCTCTAAGGAATAAATAATGGAAGCAGTATTGGGCCTTAATTCTGCATAAAATCCATAGGGATCACTCTTCATACAAACCCTATGATCATAGGTATGTATTTCATACTTATATAGATCTCCCTCCTTCAAACCCTCTATAAAAATCCACCAAAGTGAAGAATTTTTTACTTTTTTCATGGGATGATTTTCACCCTGCCACCTATTAAAGTCTCCCACCACCCTTACATCCTTAGCATTTGGTGCCCATACTGTAAACCTCACACCTTTTTTATCTTCTTCTTCTATTAAATGAGCCCCCATTATTTTATAGCTTTGATAATGTGTACCTTCATGGAATAAATATGTATCGTAGTTGTCCTTTAGATATTCCTTCATTCCTTCATTAGCCTCCCACATACTACATTGATTTTCTCTTGATTAACACTTTGATTAGGTTAAAAGATTCTGCTGTTTTCATACTATTTACCTTTATGGTTTTTTATGCCATCTTCTTTTAAAATATTTTATTTCGCAATTTTGTGACTTATTAGAAAATAATCTTTTTCTTTATCCTCCATTAAATGTTTTTATGAATTTTATAAATTAGTCCATACTAATAGAGAATCATCAGCATCATTTATTGCAGTATATTGAAAACGTTATCAGGACAATTAAATTAAAAATAGTTATTCTTTTTATTGTAGTAATAGTAAGTTTGTGATAAAATCGTGTAGTTAGAGTATTTGTCGGATTTTGTAAAGATTAAATTTAAATAAAGAAAGAAGTTGAGAGAAGTAAATGAGAAGAACAGATATTAGAAACGTGGCAATTATTGCCCACGTTGATCATGGAAAGACAACTTTAGTAGATCAAATGTTAAGACAAAGTGGTACCTTTAGAGATAATGAAACTGTAGAGGAAAGAGTAATGGACTCTAACTCTTTAGAAAGGGAAAGAGGTATTACTATCTTATCTAAAAATACAGCTGTTGCCTATAAAGATGTAAAAATCAATATTATAGATACCCCAGGCCATGCTGACTTTGGTGGCGAAGTAGAACGTATCATGGGAATGGTTGATGGTGTTTTATTATTGGTAGATGCTTTTGAAGGACCAATGCCACAAACTCGCTTTGTTTTACAAAAAGCATTGAAATCTGGCTTAACACCTATCGTTGTAATAAATAAAGTAGATAGACCTGCTGCTAGACCTGCAGAAGTCATTGATGAAGTTCTAGATTTATTTATCGACTTAGGAGCAAATGATGATCAATTAGACTTCCCAGTGGTTTATGCTTCAGCTATAGGTGGTTATGCTATGGTGGATGAAGAAGATTCAAGAGAAAACTTTATACCTTTATTTGAAAGTATTTTAGAAAATATCCCTGTTCCAGAAGGGGATGATACAGATGGATTACAATTATTAATTTCTTCTATTGATTATGATAAATACATTGGAAGAATTGGTATCGGTAAAATCGTTCGTGGTAGAGTTCAAAAGGGACAAACTACTGTTCATGCAACTACAAAAGGAGATTTTCTTAATGTAAAGGTCAGCAACCTTTATAACTTCCAAGGATTAAAAAGAGTAGATATAGAAAATGCCACCGTTGGAGAAATTGTAGCTGTATCTGGAATTTCTGATCTTAATATTGGTGACACCATTTGCTCAGTAGATAAAGTAGAGCCATTACCTTTTATTAAGATTGATGACCCTACTATTTCCATGACCTTCATGGTGAATGACAGTCCCTTCGCTGGACGTGAAGGTGATTTTGTTACCAGTCGACACTTAAAGGATCGTTTGGAAAAAGAAATGTTATCTAATGTAGCAATGCGTATGGAGGAACTGTCTGCTGATTCCTTTAAAGTTCTAGGAAGAGGAGAATTACACCTTTCTATTCTTATTGAAACTATGCGTCGTGAAGGATATGAATTTGCCGTTTCAAGACCTCAGGTTATTATGAAGAAGACAGAGGAAGGCTTAATGGAACCTATGGAAAAACTTTTCGTAGAAGCTCCAGAGGAAAATGCCAGTCCTGTTATAGAAAAAATTGGTCAAAGAAAAGGTGAAATGTTGAATATGATGCCAACAGGAACCGGTATGATGAAATTAGAATTTAGAGTTCCTGCCCGTGGATTAATTGGTTATCGTTCAGAGTTCTTAACAGATACAAAAGGATATGGTATCTTCCATCATCTATTTGACGGTTATGATCATTATAAAGGAGAAATCAGATCCCGTACAAGAGGTTCTCTTATTGCCTTTGAAACTGGTCCAGCTGTTGCCTATGGTATCTATCATGCTCAAGAAAGAGGAAGAATCTTTATACCTGCTGGGATAGAAGTGTACGAAGGTATGGTTGTAGGAGAAAGTTCACGATTAGAAGATATTCCTGTTAATGTATGTAAGAAAAAGCAATTAACCAATATAAGATCTTCAGGAGCTGATGATTCTCTGAAGCTTGTACCACCGGTTATATTCTCTTTAGAACAAGCACTAGAATTTATTGCTGATGATGAATTAGTTGAAATAACACCTAAAAGTATACGTTTACGTAAAAAAATATTAGATAAAACTACCCGAGAAAGAACACAGCGTAGAAATCAAGCTTAAATAAGATACTATGAAAAAAGGTATAGTTCCTAGGAACTATACCTTTTTTGTACTTAAAAATTTTCTTAGCACTCTTTTAAAAAACATTTGTGAAAGTTTCTGTTTTATGAGACTATTATAGATGAAGATGAGAATTTTTTTAGGAGGACAATATGGAAAAAAATATCAAACCAAAGCATCCATTCAATAAAGTAGCAGTGTTTCTTTCTATACTTTTGATGGTGTATATCTTTTTACCTTCTGCAATGCTATTTATAGGTCAAAGATATGAAAATAAGGGTAATGAAGTAGCAGCTAAGGTGTATTATGATAGAATGGATAGATTCTTTCCCAATCGTAGTGCAACAGCCCAAGCTTTAGAAAGAGCATCAGACATCATTTCTTCTAATAATCTGTTAGTGGTATCCACCAATGGTGTGGGCAGTGGTTTTTTCTTAAATGATATGATCATCACTAAAGAGGCACAACCCTATTATGAAAGATTAGTAGAAAGATTTCCTGATACATGGCAAGGAAGAAGAGCTAGAAACAAACTTGCTACACAAAAAATTAAAAATAAAATCAATCAAAATAAAATTCATGAAGCTTTTTCTATTATGCAAAAGCATTATGAAGACCTCCATGCTAATGCCCCTACCCATTATGCTGATGCTACTTTAGTCATGGAAACCTTAACTTTTTTAAGAGGGAAGGGATTATATGAAGAAGGATTGCAATTTTTAGATCTTTATATGGATAACTATCAAGCTACTTCCATCAACTTAAATTTATATGAAGCTGCTGGAGATCTACATGCTTTTCTAGGGAATAAAGAAGAAGCTATGGAGTATTATAAGACAGTTTTGGAGGCATATGAGAAAAATGCAGAGAGGGAAGTTCTTTACGATGAAAGCCATTATAATACGGCTACAGTGACGAGGGGTTTTGATACACAAGCAGAAGCTTTGCTTAGAAAGATAAAGCAACTATCTAATGAATCCTTAAGCCATGGCAGTGTAGCCGGTAGCATATCCCTTAGAGATATACCCTTTAAGGAAGTAAATATATTTCTACAACCCCAACCTCAAGACCAACATAATATCACTATAATGGGTGCTGTTAAGGGCGAAGCTATTTGGACTATGAGTAATGAAGATGGTTCCTTTTTCTTTGATTATTTAACTCCAGGGAGGTATAGTCTTGGTTTTGTCCTTGATTTAGAGGAGGTAGGAGATGTTGTACTAAAGGGAGGATTTTTTCCTCAGTCTACCATCATGGTGGTAGAGGATGAGACCAGTCATTGGGATTTCCAATTAGTGGATACAATAACAGTAACTTATCCTTTGAATAACGAAAAAATCACTGGAGATAAGGTGCATTTTCAATGGGAACCCTTTGAAGAGGCTGCCTATTATACTTTGGAGCTTGGCTCCTATGATTTAAATAGTGGAGGTGCTTCTTCTACACCTTATTCTGGTAAAAAATTCTATACAAATGAAGCGATTCTTACTATTGAAGAATTAACCTATACCCCTCGAGGTATGATGTTTACCGATGAAGGACCTGACCCCGGCTCCTTTTTTGGATTTGCCCATCCTAAGGGCAAATACTTTTGGGGTGTAGTGGCCCGCGATAAGGAAGGTAATGCCTTAACCTCTTCTAGAGGTTATTTAAAAGGAGAAAATACGGATTTTCATTTTACAGATAGAGATTTAAGACAGGGCGATTACTTCATATTAGAAAGAAATTTCGAAGAAGCCATTGAAGCCTATGAAGAAGATTTAATTAACAATCCTGAGGATATTTATGCCTTAAGTATGCTGGGAAAATTGTATGGTCTTGCCTATGGCAACCATGATATCTATCCTTATACAGATTTAGATAAAGCTATAGCATATTATGAGAGACTCTATACTATTACAGAGGATATAACTTTCCTAAATAATATTAATGGTATAGTATATAGAGATAAAAAAGACTATGATAAGACACTAGAAATTCTTAAAATTCTAGAAGAAAATAATGCTCTACATCCATGGCATATAAATCAATTGGCTATGATTTATAATCATCAAGGAAATTATGAAAAAGCATTAAAGACTCTCTTAGAAATAGATGATACTAGCTATCAACTGGAAGCTCTTTTAAGAGTTATCACAAATAATTTTGAAGGATTAAATCCATCAATACTTGGTTTGACAGAAGAAAAATGGCTAGAAGCATTAAAGCAATATGAAGAAAATTATGCTTTCATAGATAGTGAACTAAAAGAGGCTATCAATACAAAGCCACCTCTTGAAGCTTTAGATTTATTTTCTAAAAGAGACTTAACACCTCATGAGGCACTATTACAGATAGCTCTTAAAGCTGTGGAACCTAGTATATCAATTAATGAGTATGAAGAAGTAAAAGACTTCATAAAAGAATATGGAGAAATAGATCCTATCTTATCAGATATAGTTAAGGGATTGTTTATGATTTTTATATAAAAATTTACCATGAGAAATAGGACCCGTATATGCAGGTCCCTTTTCTCATGTTTTATAATAAGTTGATCTGTGCTTCTTCACATGCATCTATCATTTCCTGTGGCCATATAGCTGATTGTACTTCTCCTACATGGGCTTTCCCTAAGAAGAACATACAAATTCTTGATTGACCTATGCCACCACCTACCGTATAAGGTAGCTTTTTTTCTAAAATCAGACGATGAAATTCTAATTTTTTACGCTCTTCACACCCTGCTAATGACAATTGTCTTTCTAGAGCTTCTTCATCTACTCTAATCCCCATAGAGGATAGTTCAACCGCCATATCTAATACAGGATACCAGAATATAATATCACCGTTTAGTTTCCAATCATCATAGTCTGGTGCCCTTCCATCATGTTTTTCGCCAGATTTTAGTATATCTCCTATTTCCATAATAAAGACAGCACCTGTTTCCTTTGCAATGGCATCTTCTCTTTCTTTTCCCGTAAGATGTGGATATTTATCCTCTAATTCTTGGGTTGTAATGAAGGTAATCTCCTCCGGTAAAAAGGGTTGTAAATGAGCATATAAACCTGTCATATGTTTTTCTGTATCTTTAAAAACCTGATATATACTTTTAACAATAGTTTTTAGTGTATCTACAGTTCTATCCTCTTTTTTAATAATTTTTTCCCAATCCCATTGATCTACATAAATAGAATGTAAGTTGTCTAGGTCCTCATCTCTTCGAATGGCATCCATATCTGTATACAATCCTTCACCTTGATCAAACCCATATTTATGAAGAGCCATACGCTTCCATTTTGCTAAGGAATGTACCACTTCTACTTTTTTCTCCCCTATCCCCTTTACACCAAAGGTAACAGGACGTTCCACACCATTTAAGTTATCGTTTAATCCTGTTTCAGGTCTTACAAAAAGCGGTGCTGATACCCTTGTAAGATTTAATGCTTCTGCTAACCTTCTTTCAAAAAAGTCTTTTATTTGTTTTATAGCAACTTCTGTTTCTCTAATATTTAAAGCTGGCTTATAGCCTTCTGGTATCATTAATGTGTTTTTTGTTTCATATTCCTCCATTATTACTACCTTTTTTACAGTTTCCATTATTTAGCCTCCTTATATTAAGTACTTCACCAATAAATTTATCTTTTCCTTCAGCATTAACATGGCCATGTTATTTTAAGGAAATTAAAAAAAGCCCTTCATCCTATTGAAAAGGACGAAGGACATCATTGTCTCCGCGGTACCACCTTAATTAGCGTATTGCTCATCTTAACCAGTACGGAATAATAGTATTCGATACTGTCCAAAAGATAACGGTTTGGCTCCGCCTAAGTCTACTTTACTTACGTATTTCGGTTAGGAACTCAGAGATGTTTTTCTATACAGGCTTCGTATTGGTCTCTCACCATCACCAACTCGCTAAAACTACTTCCTATATATACTCTTCTCTTCATAGTTTTTAATATTTTTAATATTTCTTAATTTTTATTAATTATAAAGTATAAAATATAGTATGTCAATATAATTTCAAAAAATTCATGTAATTTTTTGAAATTTATTTTACATCTTTTCTTGAAACAATTTATGTAATTCTCCTTTAAGCTCTATACCATACTTTGTGAAGGTTGCATCTAGTGCTTTTAAAGCAGTGTATAGTTTTTCTTCGTAGCAATTTTCCCCCATATGACCTATTCGTATTACTTTATCCTTTAAAAATCCAAAGGCTCCAGCAATAAGAACAGCATGAGTATTTAGCATTTCATCAAAAATATCTTTAAATGCAATTCCATCTGGAAGCATTACGGTTGTAACAGTATTAGAAAATCCATCTACAGGATATAACTCTAAGCCAGCTTCAATAAATGTTTCTCGTACGGCTTCACCTATTTTTACATGTCTTTGCAGGATTGCTTTATCTTCTAATATATTTTCAACCGCCACCCTTAGACCATAAATATCACTGATAGGCTGGGTATATGGAAACCACTTTTCTTTATACCAATTTTTCCAAATAGAAAGATTACAATAATAACCTGCTATAGGGGTCTGCCTATTTAAGATTTTATCCCAAGCATCTTCACTAATGCTAAGTAAAGTCAATCCTGGAGGAGCAGATAGCACTTTTTGTGATCCTCCCAATACGATATCTATACCCCATGCATCCGTTTTCAATGGTTCTCCCCCTATGGAAGATACAGCATCTACAACAGTGATAATACCGTATTTCTTTAACATAGGACATATAATATCTATAGGGTTTGTTATGCCAGAGGGAGTTTCACAGTGCACTAAAGTAGCTACTTTGAAATTATTATTTTGTTGTAAAAATTTTTCTAATCCTTCTACATCTATAGCTTTTCTATAATCAGATTTAAAAAGTTCTACTTCCCCACCGTACATTTTTACAAAATCAGCAAATCCATTACCAAAAATACCATTATCAATGCTTAATACTTTATCTCCTGGTTCTATTAAGGAAGCACATGCAGCCTCTAATCCTAAGATACCTTCACCACTTAAAATAAGCACATCATTTTTAGTGTTCAAAAGCTGCTGAATTTTTCCACAGGTTTCATTGTAATAGTCAAAAAATGCCGGATCTAAATCAGGGTTAGTAATTTCACTAGCTAAAGCTTCTCTAACTCCTTCATTTACATAAGTGGGACCAGGAGTCATTATTAAAGACTTTTTCATTTTACACCCTCCCAATAATTAAATTTACAGTATTTTCGTTTTCTTTAAAGCAGTAATCATAGGTAAGCCTAGAAGAATACCCAAAACAATTTGCATAGAATCTCCCGGTACAGATGTAATTGGAGTGATCCAATTTCCATAAATAATAGCTTCTGCTATATAGTACCCAACAATCATCCATATACCACTAACTACAATAGCTACAATATTCCATAGAGTATTATTGCCATTTCTGTCTTTTCCATTAGCTAACGTACCAATTGCCCAACCCATAACACCTCTAATAATAAAAGTAAATGGTGCCCATGCCACCCATCCACCGAATAAATCAAATAAACCCATACCAAAAGCTCCAGCTATAGCACCCTTTTTAGCACCAAATACAACAGATGTTATAATCAGCATGGGTGTGCCTAGATGAACTAATCCACCATGAATAGATATAGGTAGTTGAAAATTAATAAACGTAGCAATAAATACGAATGCTGTCAATAGTCCCGTCAGCACCAAATCCTTGGTTTTATTACTTCCCTTGGCATCAATAATTACTTTTTCCTCCATTTGATTCTCCTCCTTGAATTGTATCATATTTTATTCATTACAATAATTATATAATAGATTCAATATAGATACAATATGTTTTTGTTAGATGCAATATTTTTTCAATAGATACAATTCATAGAATTGTATCTATTGAAAAAGGAGGGTCTAAAATTATTGTTATACCTTGATTTCTTCCTTTGATTCAGTAAAAACTTTTTCTATTAAATGTGCTATGCCATGTTCTTGGTTTGTTTTGGTAACCCAGTCGGCTGCCTCAATTGTCTCCTGAGCTGCATTTTCCATAGCTACACCTAACCCTGCATACTTTATCATAGATAGATCATTAAGATTATCACCCACTGCAATAACTTCATGCTGTTGAATCTTAAGTAGCTCCGTTAATCTCTTCAAAGCATCACCCTTAGTAGCACCTTTATCTAGCAGCTCCACATTCTCTACCCCTGAACTTGTAACATCAATTTCTTTGATCTTCTGCACCTGTGTCTTTATAATTTCTAGCTTTTTTTGATCCTTGGTATAAATAAAAATACTTGCGGCTTTTTTACCTTTTTCTACATAGTCAACAAAATCCACTTTTCCATGATTGCCACTAAATCTAACCTCCCATAAGGCTAAGAGGTATGCTTTCCATTTAGGCAAATTAGTTTTTTCTATAAAACCCTGAAGTTGTTGGATTCTTTCTGCAGTATTTTTTATATAAGAACATTTTTCATCGGATATATGATAATAGATCCCTCCTCCTTCTAATACTTGTACAATCTCTCTTAATGCCTGCTGTTTTATATAGGTCACAGAGATAATTTTTCTTTCTTTATTTCTAATAACAGCACCATTATTAGTAATCACCCAGCAGGGAATCCCTAATTGTTTTAAATAGGATTTGACACTGGAATAAGGTCTCCCAGTACAAATAGCTATTTCCATTCCTCTTTTATGGGCCTCTTGCAATGAAGTTATATTTTTAATAGATAAGTCCTTATTATCCATTAATAACGTTCCATCCATATCCGTTGCTAATAATTTATACTTCATATTTTTCCTCCTCGTATTTAGTACATAAGTATATTATAACTTTTTTGATGTTTTTAAAAAACCTCTTGTGGATATTATTTTGTAAACAAAAGAAAGTTATAAATATAACTAAATGCTTGTTTAAATTCTACAATATGGTGTAAATATATAGTAGATAGTAAAATAAAGCTTTTAAATAAATTTTGGTAGATTTAGAAGATATTGTTGTTATTATTTAGGCAATATTTTATAATGATTGTAGTGAATAATAATAAATAGTGTTATTTAGCTAAGTAGTGATACTATTTATTAATTTATTTTTAAAAATTTAGGAGGGATTACCTATGATGTCAGAAAAATTATTAAAAGAATTTAATGATCAACTAAGATACGAATTTGAATCCGCTAACTACTATTTAGCAATGGCAGGATACTGTAAAGATCAAGATTTAGAAGGGTTTGCTAATTTCTTTTTAGTACAAGCTGAAGAAGAAAGATTCCATGCAATGAAATTCTTTAACTTTATTGATGAAACAGGTGGAAGAATTGAGATTTCAGGTTTTGGAGATCCTCAAAATGATTTCAGTTCTTTAGAGGATGTATTTACAGCTGCTTTAAAGCATGAAAGATTCGTTACAAGTAGAATAAATGAAATGATGGATATCGCTGTTCAAGAAAAGAATTATGCATGTGTTAGCTTCTTAAACTGGTTCATTGATGAGCAAGTAGAAGAAGAGGCAACAATGACTGGTCTTATTAACAAACTTAAAAGAATTGGTGAAAACAACCATGCTATCTATATGCTAGACAATGAGCTTGCACAAAGAACCTTTACCCCACCAGCTGGTGAAGCATAAAATAATGAATCATTAATAACAAAAATCCTCTGATAGAGGATTTTTGTTTGTTTTAGTCTTTATTTTTTTGTTTTTTTGTTTTTTCAACTATTACCTTATCCAATTGTTGACTAATTTTAATGACGTCCTCAGTAATAACACCTTTGTTTTCTTCTAATGTCTTATTTAACTTTTTTCTTAAGTCTTCCATTTCACACTGTTTTTTAGTCATATACTTTAGTCCTTTCTTCTAGGGTGTATTACCTGTCTCGAACTTATGTTCGTGTCGTTTTTATTATATCACAGAATTTACCATTTTAAAACATGTAATAACAAACTTTGAAAAAATATTAGTTTTCGTTTAGATAACATTACTTTTTTATTAACAATAGTTTTTCCTTACGACTTAACCTTCTAAGGGCTGCCTCTCTTTTTTGAGCTTCACTCCTTGTTTCATGAGTCTCCCAATATATAAGTTCCACCGGAAGTCTTCCTCTTGTATACTTAGCTCCCTTTCCTTCGTTATGGGTTTTAAGTCTGTTTTCTAAATGAGTAGTCCAACCAATATAAAGTGTATCGTCTGCACATTGTAATATATACGTATAATTCATAAAACTTTACCCCCAAGTTTATTTTACACAACTTTATTGTTATTTACATTGTTTTATTATAACATGTTGCATATACTTATTTTGTTAATCATTAGTAAATTTACAAGGAGGTTATTAGCTTGTACGTCTTTATCATTATTATTCTTACCATTCTATGTATCATTTTATTAGGAAGCTTTCATTTTTCTAATAAAGTTATTTATCCACAAACTCTTTCCCATGCAGAAACCTATGAAAAAGAATCAGAGGCAGGGAGATTAGACGAAACTTACTTAGAATCTCTATACAAAGAAGAAGTAGTTATCAAATCCTCCTATGGTTACAACCTTTATGGCCTTTATTTTCCCATTAAAGGAGCTAAAAATACTATCATTCTCTGTCATGGTATAACTTATACCTTATACGGATGTATAAAATATATAAAAATTTTTAGAAAACGTGGCTACAATATTTTAATCTATGACCACAGAAATCATGGTAAAAGCGGTGGAAATACCACTACCTATGGCTTTTATGAAAAGTATGATTTAAAGACATGTAGTGACTGGCTTTTCGAGACATATGGCAACGACATAAAAATTGGCATACTAGGTGAATCTATGGGAGCAGCCACTGCTTTACAAAATTCTGCTATTGATCCCAGGATCTCCTTTTATATAGCAGATTGCCCCTACGACAGCCTTTATGGTATTCTGACGTTTCGTTTAAAGGTAGACTATAGATTACCAGCCTTTCCTCTTATATATATATGTAGCTTTATGAATAAGTTAAGGACAGGTGTTTATTTTGGAGAAGTTTCTCCAGTAGCATCTATTAAAGAGGTAGCTACTCCTATATTTTTCATTCATGGGTTACAGGACGATTATATACCCTATGATATGACGAAAAAGATGTATAATATAAAAAAAGGAGCTAAAAAACTTTATTTAGCTCCAAATGCAGGTCACGTTAAAGCCTATTGGCATAATCAAGAAGAGTATGATGCTTTAGTAGGTGAGTTTTTGATGGAGATTGGGTTTTAAAAAGTTTTTATGGCATCTATATTAAATGTTTCTGGTTTAAAATCATTCATATAGGGGATCTTTGCTCTATGCTTTAAAATGTGATTTAAATCAATATTAGCATATATAATCTCTTCTTTATCTATAGATGCCTCCGTTATTACATCACCTCTAGGATTTACTATCTTACTTTTACCACATGCACCATTGTCTATGGTGTTGATCCCTACAGTAAAAAGAACATTATAGAGAGCCGCAGCCGGCAAATCAATGTCCCATCTATTCTCTCCCTCCTTACTCCAAACCGAAGGTGCCAGAATAATTTCCGCTCCTTTTAAAGCCATGATTCTAGGTGGTTCAGGAAATTCTATATCATAGCAGATAAGCATACCTATCCTACCAAAAGGTGTGTCAAATACAGGAAATTTGTTACCTTCTCTAAAGGAAAGCTTTTCTTTTCCCCATAGATATACCTTCCGCATATTTCCTACCAAACTTCCGTTATTGTCAATCATTAAAGAAGAATTATAAACAATACCTGGTACCTCTGTTTTTTCTGGGTAACCACCTATAATATATAAATTTTTATCTTTAGCAACCTTACTTAACTCTTGATACATATGTCCATCTGCTTTTTCTGCCGCTGCTAAAAATTCTTCTCTATGTAAATGATATCCTGAATAAAAAAGTTCAGGTAGACATACAATGTCTGCTCCTTTATTTTTTGCTTTTTCTATAAAATCTATAGCTTTCTTTAAATTGTACTTAGTATCCTTCATTTCTGATTTCATTTGTACTACTGCAATTTTAAATTTTTTCTCCATTTTATTTTCACCTCTTTTGATTAATAACTATATTTCACCTATTCTTTTTTTATATTTAAAATCCTTCAAAAACAAAAAAGCGGTCATCTACACCTTGATTTCAGTAGTAACCACTTTTAAAATCTCTAATATTTAGCCCTCCGTTCGCTCCTTAGTAGGGTCACAAACAGGCATCCTTATATCTGACACTTGTGCTAGTTTTATAAGGTAATAGCATTCTTCTCTAGCCATATGGTCTAGTATAAGTGGTGCCAAGGTACCTAATAACTTATTTCCTAATTCTAGTTTTTCTAATTCCCTTAGAAATACTTTAAACATCTTAATTTCTGACTCCACTTGCAAATTAAATCTGTCTAGTGCAGGGAAGTTTGCCAAACAAGTTCTTGTGTAGCCCATCATTTCCACTGCTTTGATGTAATAGTCCTCGAAGTTTTCCATAAAGTTTTGACTTTCTTCTATTAATTTTTTTTCCACCATATCTAGGTCACCAGCAATAGCAGAAGCATGCCCCGCTGCATCTAGCAGCCATAGCAAATGATTATGAAGCGGTGTGGTAGTCGGAATCTTCTTCATTAGTAAGTCAGCCAATACTCTTAAATATTCTTCGACTTCGTTTACCATATGATTTATAAAGGTAGGTGGTAATCCTAATTCAATATCATCTACCAAATGCTTTTTTATTAGGTCCAATTTAAAAAGTCTTATCTCATGGGCATAATGATAGGCTTGGTTATTCAAGCTCATTAATGCTTGTTCATCTAGAGGTTTTCTTGATTCTTTTAATAGTTGATCGAAGGTGTATATGAAGTAGTTAGCCTTCTCAACTTCTTTTGTTTCTTTAGGTGATAAGTTATCAAATATAAATCTTGCATGATCACCTAACACCTGTAACCAAAACCTGTGTTCAAACAATGCTGCCTTCTCGTAGCTTACCTCCTTCAAAAAAATCCCCTCCCCATAGTAAAGCTCTACATTTAATTATATGAGGTTTATAGAGATGTTAGAATAAGCTACTTATGAATAATCTGCTTAAAAAATAATCAAATGAATAATTCCTCTAAATAAGATACCTATTACTGCCGCCTTCATAGCTGGTTTAGTGACAGATGCAACTCTTGAGCCGGCGGACACTAATAGTGCTATACCTACTGGATCGAATGTGTTTATGGTAAATCCAGCTATTCTATTTAATTCTAATGCTGTCATACTTCCTTCCGTCACTAAGTCTAGTGTTATTGCCATCATTGCTGTTCCTCCAGCTAAATATTTCGTAGCCATAGGCAAGACGGCCACTCCAGGTATACCTACTCTAGTTAATATAGGTGCCAATAATGTTTCAACAAAATCTATAGCCCCTACTTCTCTTAAAATGTTTACCATCAATATAGATAATATTAAAGGTGCTACTGCTTTTTTAACAATTTCTAAGCCTTCTCCTCCACCTTTAAATAGAAGAGGAATAAATTTTTCTTTTTCTTCCTTTACTTCCCCCTTCAGGTTCATACCTTCTTCTAATTCATTATCTTTTGGATCATTACCATAAAATATATAAGCAAGATATCCAGATAGCAGAGCACCTAAGATAGAAGTTAATATAATGATAGGTAAGTTTAAACCTACCACCGCCAGTGGAAATGTTGCATTAGCTTGAGACATTACAAAAACAGCACCCAATGTAGCGGCGATTTTCCTATTAGATATTGTTTCGTCATGCTCCATAATTTTCAAGGTAGATATAGGAGCTGCAAAACTTACCAGTAAAATTTGCATCATTGCAAATACCCCTAAACCGGGTAATCCAAAAACAATTAATATAGGGGAAAGCTTTATTGCAATTGCCGCCAATATTCCTTTGTTTTCTAAAACCCTCATGAAAGCCATCATCACCACCATTACAGGAAGTAATATATATAGTGCTAAGTTAACTGCTGTTTCTCCTGATCTTGTAATTAATTCAACAACTGTTTGCAATAGTTAGTCCTCCTTGTCGTAAATTTCCTAATAGTTATATATTATACCTGAAATTTCTAGCATCGTCTATTTTATAGATGAATTTACGAAATTTGTATTTGTCTCATTGACATTTGTGCACGATAAATATATAATTATAACTAATTTTTACATAGAACAGCAGAACCAAAGGGGGAAAAATCATGTCAATAAAAGTAGCAAAATTCGGAGGAACTTCCCTTGCAGATGCAGGACAGTTTCAAAAGGTAAAATCTATACTATTAGAAGACTCTACTCGAAAATACGTTATACCTTCAGCACCGGGTAAGTGTCATAGGGAGGATACAAAAATTACAGATCTCCTTTATCTGTGCCATGCTCAACTACAACATAAAGTAGGCTTTCAACATACCTTTACTATTATAAAGGAACGATTCTTAAACATTTTAAAAGAGTTAGGACTATCCTTAAATCTTAATACTTATTTTGAAGAAATAGAGAAAAATATAGAGGCAGGAGCTTCCATTGACTATGTAGTAAGTCGTGGAGAATATCTTAATGGTATTATTCTAGCTGAGCTTTTAGGTTGGGGCTTCATTGATGCCAAAGATGTCATTTATTTTTATCCAAATGGATCTTTGCATATAGAGTTAACTGAAGAAAAATTGAAACATTCCTTATCATCAAGAAAAAATGTTGTGATCCCAGGATTTTATGGAGCTCTTCCCAATGGTGAAATAAAGATTTTTTCCAGAGGAGGCTCTGACATAACAGGTGCACTTGTGGCTCGAGCTGTTTCCGCAGAGGTTTATGAAAATTGGACTGATGTTTCAGGATTGTTGATGACAGACCCTAGAATCGTTCAGGATCCTAAGCCTATAGAAACTATTACCTATCGGGAGCTAAGAGAATTGTCCTATATGGGTGCATCAGTACTTCATGAGGATACAATATTCCCTGTATTACAGGCCGGTATTCCTATTAATATAAGAAATACCAACACCCCCAAAGATCCCGGCACTATGATTGTTAGTTTTGCTAATCCTATAGCACCACAGGGCAATATTACTGGTATTGCTGGCAAGAAGAATTTTACCGTCATTGCTATTGAAAAAAATCGTATGAAGTCTGATATTAGTTTCATGAGAAAGCTTCTTACTATTCTAGAAGTTAATAATATCTATTTTGAACATTTACCCTCTGGAATAGATAGTCTATCTATTGTAGTAACAGATGAGCAGTTGGAGAATAAATTAGATCAATTAATAAATGATATAGAATTACAATGTGATCCTGATTTAATTGAAGTGTACCCTAATATGGCCTTGATCGCTACCGTTGGTCATGGTATGGCCTATACACCAGGAATCTCTGCTAAACTTTTTACTGCTCTAGCTGATAAGGGAATTAATATACGTATGATTGATCAAGGTTCCAGTGAAATTAATATCATTATAGGTGTAGAAACTGATGATTTTGAGTCAGCAATCACAGCTATTTATAATGCTTTTGTAAATTAAAAGTCACTTTAAGTGGCTTTTAATTTTTTCCTGCAACTTAAAATTGACATAAAACGTCGAATGTGTTATAATTTTAAACTGTAGTTTTTGTTAACTGCGATCTTTTCCTAATTGAAATTCTCTCTTGAATTTTTTTTATTACTTTTTTGTATATTGTACCTACTTTTCACTAAATACTATTAAAAACTTAAATTAATTTTAAATGATCCCTTTTGGAAATATATATACACTTAATTAAGGAGGAGATGCGATGGAGTGCTTAGGACATAAAAACAGTAGAGACATTTCTCTAGAAAGAGCACAGCAATTAAAGTCAAGGATAGAGGATTATTTATCTGTAAAGGATACTATTCCTACAGGCTTAAACAGACAAAATGAAATCCAAGAAAAGAAAAATAAAATTCTAACTCTTTTCAATGCAACCGAGGAGAACTGGAAGGATTGGAAATGGCAGTTGACAAATAGGATTTCTGATGCAGACACTTTAGCTCAAATCATTAAGCTTGATGAAAAGGAACTAGAGGGAATAAAAAAAGTAGGTAGTGAATTTAGATGGTCTATATCTCCTTATTATGCTACTTTAATAGACGATAATAACAAATATTGTCCTATTAAGCTTATGTCTATTCCTCATATTTATGAAATAGAGCATAATAAAGGTGACGAAGATCCTATGGGGGAAGAGTTTACAAATCCAGCTGGATCTATCACTAGAAGATATCCTGACCGATTGATTATAAATGTTACAAATGAATGTGCAATGTACTGTAGACATTGCCAGCGTAGAAGAAATATCGGCACACAGGATACTCATAATTCTAGAGAGGTACTTCAGGAATCTATAGATTATGTTCGTAATAATCCTGAAATTAGAGATGTATTAATCACTGGTGGAGATGCATTAACTCTATCTGATTCCATGCTGGACTGGTTACTAGGTGAATTACATGCTATACCTTCAGTAGACTATATTCGTCTAGGCAGTCGGACACTTGTTACTATGCCTCAAAGAGTTAGTGATAACTTAGTAAATATCTTAAGGAAATATCCACCTATTTATATCAATACCCACTTTAATCATCCTATGGAGATTACAGAAGAATCGAAAGCGGCCTGCGATAAGCTGGCTAATGTTGGTATTCCATTAGGAAATCAAGCAGTATTATTAAATGGTGTAAATAACGATAAATTTGTTATGCGGCTGTTAAATCATGAGCTATTAAAATGTCGTGTACGACCTTATTATATCTTCCATGCAAAGCATGTTATTGGTACAACCCATTTTCATACCTCAGTTGATGATGGTATTGAAATTATGGAATACCTAAGGGGATATACTTCCGGAATGGCTATTCCTACCTATATCATCAATGCACCTGGTGGAAAAGGTAAAACTCCTATTCTACCTCAGTATCTAATATCTAGAGGTAAAAATAGCATTAAGATCCGTACTTGGGAGGGTGAAGTATTTGACTATGAAAATCACCCAACGGTGCCTATTGAAGCTTATTTAAAGTAAATTTTTTAACAATTTCCACTAAAATATTCATTATTTACAACCTATTATCTATCCTCTTTTTGCTCATAATAGTATTGGTAAGTTTATTACTTACTAAATTTATAACTGGAGGAATGCCTAGTGAATAACTTCAATGGAAAAAACCCTAACTTAAAGAATTCTAAATCTGTAGGACAAGGCGAAATGCAAAACGTTCAACAAAACATGCAAAATCAAACTAATGGTCAACAAATGAATATGCAAAATACTGGTACTCCTAGCTTAAACAACTCTACTTCTGTTGGACAAGGTGAAATGCAACATGTTCAACAAAATATGAATAATAGCCAAAACCAAACTACTGGTCAACAAATGAATATGCAAAATACTGGTACTCCTAGCTTAAATAACTCTACTTCTGTTGGACAAGCTGAAGTTCAAAAAACAAAACAAAAAATGCAAAATAAAACTAAATAATTTAACTTAAATAGATTCCCCACTTTACAAAGTGGGGAATCTATTATTTTCATCACCTTTTTCTCCCTTTCTCATAACATGTATTGAAAAGAAGGGAGGGATAATGAATGACAAGAATAAAAATAACAAAAAATCATTATGAAGGTGCAGAGAACACTATGGAAGCTACTTGCAAACCTCCAAAGCCTCCAAAACCCGTAAAACCATGTCCTCAGCTACCTGGTACTTTAGTAAGGATTTTTATTCCTGCTGGAGCAGTTATCAATCTATTGAATCTAATAGAGATTACTTCTCCTGCTGGTATATGCCTTATCGTAAGACTACCGTTTTTAGGTGGACGTAAAACTGATATTTTTTCTACCTTAACACATGCTATTGAAGAAGCAGGAGGAACACTAGAATTTGTTGAAGAATAGTTTATGAAAAAGATGGCTCTTTTAGAGTCATCTTTTTTTGTTTTATGTGAACATTCTCAGTCTCTGTATCCTATTACCTTCAACATTCTCCACTACCATCTTAATATTATTATAAATAATCACTTCACCCGATTTTGGAAGTCTACCTAGACGCCCTGTAATAAAACCCCCAATAGAATCAAAATCTTCAGATTCTAAGTTTAATTTCATTACATCATTAATATCATTTAACTTTGTACTTCCCTTTACAATATATTCATTTTCTTTAACTAATTCTATATCTTTTTCATACTCGTCATATTCATCTTGAATATCCCCTACTATTTCTTCAATCAAGTCCTCTAATGTAACAATCCCAGCTGTGCCACCATATTCATCTAGTACAATAGCTATATGTATTTTGTTTTTTTTCATTTCTTTAAAAAGCTCTGTAGTCTTTTTGTATTCAAAGGTATAATACGGCTTACGAATATATCTTTTAATATTAAAATTTTCTTCTATATGATCTATAAAAAGTAAATCCTTAACATTTAAGATACCTACGATATTATCAATTCCCTCTTCATAAATAGGATATCTTGAGTATTTTTCATCTCTAACAATATTTAAAAATCCTTCATAAGTAGATATAACATTTATAGCAACCATATCTCTTCTTTGTATCATAACATCCTTAATTCTCTGGTCTCCAAATTCAAAAACATTATAAATCATATCTTTCTCCTCTTTTTCCAATACTCCTTCTTCTTGGCTCACCGTAACAACTGTCCTTAATTCATCCTCTGTAATAGAGGGTTTATTTTTGTTGCTACCTCCTCCTACTATGTTCATTAACTTGTTGGTTATAAATGTAAAGATAATAACAATTGGATAAAGCAGTACTACAATAAGAGCAATTGGTTTTATTACTATTAGAGATACCTTTTCTGCATTTCTTGCAGCCAAAGATTTAGGAGTTATTTCAGCAAATACAAGTACTAATATGGTCATTACAGCAGTAGCAATGATAACACCATTAACAGGGTAAAATTTTAGAGCCAAAGAAGTTGCTAGTGCTGATGCAGCTATATTAACAATATTATTTCCTACAAGAATGGTTCCTAAGAGTTTATTTGGCTCTCTTATATGCTTATAGATTAATTCTGCACCCTTGCTTTTTTTCTCCATCATATGTCTTACTCTTATTTTACTCAATGCCATCAATGCTGTTTCAGATGTTGAAAAGAAGGCAGAAAATACTAACAGTAGTAATAATATCAACATATGTCCTATATCATGAATAGCCAAAGAATATCACTTCCCTTTGTAACTTCAAAATCACACTAGTTTTTTAGTATACTTATTATTCTGCGGAATCTTTTGTATTTTATCATAAAATTTATTAGTTGCTATTTAAAGGGTTTATATATTTTTTGTAGAAATATAATAATTTGTGTAGATTGTATAATTATTCCAATTTTCTATTTATTCAATTATATTATTAACTTTGGAGGTGTTACATCTTGTTTTTTTCTAAAAACAAAAAAACTACTATATTAAATGCTAACCAGCATGATGCTAATAGGGACTCTATAGACCCTCAAGTCGTTAAATATCTAGATGATAAAAAGAAATTGCAATCTTTAATTTCCAATAGGGTTGTAACAGGTGTGGATCAATTAGAGGATACTATGGATCAAATGCTCTATATCATTAAAAAAATAGCAGAGGAATCAGAGAAACAATTTAATTTTCTTGAAAAATCCGTAGAGGTTGTAAATGAAACTGCTGCTTTTTCACAACAGGTAGCTGTTAGTACAAATGAAGCAGGTGAAGTTTCCTCAAATGCTTTAAACATATCACAGCACGGTAAGGATACTGTAGATAATACTATTAAAAATATGTATTATATCCAGGGCTCTGTAGAAAATATTCAAAAAACTGTTTTAGAATTAAATGATAAATCAAAGAAAATTGAAGTGATTATAGCGGCTATTAAAGATATTGCTGATCAAACAAACCTACTTGCACTTAATGCTGCTATAGAAGCAGCTCGAGCTGGTGAGCATGGTAGGGGGTTTGCAGTAGTGGCTCAAGAGGTTCGAAAATTAGCAGAAAAAAGTTCTTCTTCAACAGATGAAATAGAATACATCATTAGAGAGATTCAACAGTCCACTTCAGACTCTATAAAAGCTATGGAGGAAAGTGTACAACAGGTTCAATATGGAGTTGCCACAGTAAAAGAAACAGAAAAAGCTATAGAGGAAATAGTCTCAGCGGTAGATGTCTCCAACAAAGTTACAACTGAAATAAACCAAGCCTCCCACAAACAAGCTCAGAACATTGAGTCTTTGATTCAAACTATAGATAGTATGGAAAATGCAGCTCAAAAAGTATTAAACTTAACTGAAACTGCCTCTATGGATACAGAGTATCAAAAATCTTCGGTAAAGTATCTCAAAGAACTAAGTACCACACTGTCAGAGATTACAAAAACCACAGTTGGTGTAATAAATTCTATAAGTCATAAAGTAACAACAGAAAAATCTATTATTAAAGTTTTAAATAGTGGTGTTCCTAACGTACTAGACCCAGCCATCACCTATGAACATGCCTCTATTAACTTAATCGCAAATACACATATAGGTCTTGTGAAGTTTGGTAAAGGTACTGAAATTATACCCGCAGTAGCTCAGTCTTGGCAGCTAGAGGATGACGGCGTGACTTGGAGTTTTCTATTAAGACGTGGTGTCAAATTTCATAGTGGAAAAGAAGTAAAATCTAGAGATTTTAAAAGTTCTATTGAAAGGATTTTAGATCCTAAGAAAAAATCACCTAATACTTGGCTATTTGAAATGATAGATGGTGCTAAAGAATTTATGGAGGGCAAAGCCTCCGAAGTAAAAGGGATTATAATTAAGGACGACTATAGATTGTCTATTACCCTAACCAAACCCTATCTTGCCTTTATTCTAAACTTAGCCCAGGTGGCTGCAAGTATTGTGGATGGTGAAGATTACTCTATTGGAGCAGGTCCTTATAAGATTAAAAGCAGTCATGATAACGGTTGTACATTGGAGGCCTTCGAAAATTATTATGAAGGCAGAGCCTTTATTGACGAGGTAGAAGTTATTTATAGCAAAGATGATAGTGCTAATTCCTTCGAGGTAGATGAAGTTCATTTAATGACTTTAAATAAAGATAGTTATAATACTTTGAGTAATAATCCTAATTATAAAGCTAATATTAAAGTGGAAAATGGCTATGGTACATACTATGTAGGCTTTAATCTTGAAAGTAAAAATCCACTGGTTCAAAGTAAATTAGCAAGACAAGCCTTGAACCTCTCTATTGATAAAGATCTACTGGTGAAAAATGTAACCAATGGTTTTGGTATAAAGGCTAAAGGTCCTATCCCACCTACTATCCTTCAAGATAATAATTTGCAGGGGTATCCTTATAATCTTTCTAAAGCTAAAGCCTTACTATCAGAAGCTGGATTAACAGTGTCACAAAACAAGAATTTAAAGTTATACTACTTTAACAATTTAGGGGAAGATAGCTACAGTGATATAGCTATAGAAGTGAAGCAACAACTTGAAACAATTGGTGTAACAGTAGAGATTGTCTCTAAGGAATTAAATCGAAGTGACATGCTAGCCTCCTTCAAAGGCTGTGATCTCTTCATACTTAGATGGATCGGCGATACTGGAGATCCAGATAATTTCCTACAACCTATGTTTAATATTAACAATGTAACAGATTTTACAAGATATCATAATCCTAAAGTAGAGGAAATGCTAAATACTGCAGTTCATACTAAAAACCCCGATAGGCGCCACGAAGCCTACTGCAATATTCAAAGCCAAATTGTAGAGGATGCTCCTTGGATTCCTCTCTATCATACTAGTAATAGCTATATTTTTAATTCCTTCATAAAGGGTGTAAAAATACATCCTATAGGTTTTTTTAGATTCAATAATATTTGGTTAGATACATAATAAATTTTTCTCCTTTCAGCCACACTAATGATATAGAACAGTATGACATATCAATCATGGTTGGAGCGGACTAGAAAATGGATATATTAAAAAGAGTTTCTGTTTTATTAATTACTTATGTAATGGTGGTAAGTCTCAATATAATAGCCTTTGCTTATCTATACAACACCTATGGCTCTATTATCTACTCAAATGGAGCCATAGAAAATTCTAGTGCCAGTTCCGGCCTTGTCTTCAGTGATGCTATTTATTTTAGTGGCATAACTTATTTAACAATTGGTTACGGAGATATCACTGCTGTCCATCAATTGGGAAAATTTCTTACTGTACTTCAAGGTTTTTCAGGTGTAATTATTAACTCCACCTTTACAGGTATGTTTTTATATTATTTAGTAAAGAGACCAAAAAATATTTTAATTACTAATAGAGTCTTTATACGATATAAAGAGGATACTGACAAATTTTATTTTTCTGTTAGAGTTGGTAATAAAGGCAGGGCACTAGTTAATGTTAATAGGGTTTTAGAGATTTTTGTGTATGAAAATGGTGTTAGAAAACGTAGATTTCATATGTCTCAGGAATATTATTATTTCGAGAAGCTGTTGTATTGGGATATCGATTTGCAGGATAAAACAAACAAAGAATTGCTAGATTATCTAAAAGTTGCATTGTTCAAAGAGGATAATATTTCTATAAGAATTTCTATAATAGGTACAGATGTCGAAGTGGATGAATTAGTTTTTGTATCTAGATATTATGCCAAACACAATATAGAATTTATCAAGGATTATGTAGGCTTGTACCAATGGTATGGGGACAGCAGAAGCAATATTAATTGGCATTGTTTTAATAAAGTGTGTAAATTAGAAGAAGAGAAGATTAAAATGTTTGAAAAATTGTAAGAAGCCTAATGTATTTTAAAGTAGTTCAACCTTAGGCTTCTTATAATTTATTTTAAAATAGGCTCTAATATATCCTCTAATAAAAGGTCATATGCTTCTTGAAGAGAATATATTTCCCTCATAAATTTGTAGCTAATTGGAGGGCTGAAGTAAACAGAAAGTAAGTTTAGTAATACTTTCCGTACATTTATATCTGGTTTAAACTCCCCTTTTTCTATTCCCTCTCGTACTAATTTAAGTAGCATTTCTGCCGCAGTAGGTAAATTTACCACCTCTTCATTTGTATCAAAACCTTCACAGTCTCCAAATAAATATAACAAATCAACTTTAGTAAATTTTATATCATCCATGATATTAACTTCACGTCTTAATATATGGCTAACAAACACAGGAAATAACTTTTCATATTTCTTGTCTTGTTCTATTGTAAATTGAAAAATATATTTAATTTTTTCATAGGTTGTAGTGTTAAGACTTTCTTTATTTTTCAAAGCAATGTTTAGCTCAGCACAAAAATACCAACCATAATAAGTGAAAACATGGTCCTTCGAAGGAAAATAATTAAAAAAAGTCCCTCTAGATATCTCTGCTAGTTCACATATTTCCTCTATACTAATATCTTCATAATCTTTTGTGGCACTTAATTTTAAAAATGATTGTAGGACATTATATCTTGTTTTAGCAAATTTAAAATCCCTCAGTGGAAGCTTTCCTTTATTTTCTGTCATATGCATATGATTTCCTCCTGTGTACAAATGTATGTTTATGTCGAAATTTGTACTTTAGTCTAAAAGCATTATATATTTTCAAAAGTACACTGTCAATTAAATTTAAATTTTTTATCTTTTTTTGACCTACTCTTATTCTACTTTGAAAAGCTCCATCAATTCCTCTTGATTCATTTTAGAAATAAAGGTTTCTCCCGGATGAATAACTGCTTCGATTATTTTTCTTTTCTTTTCTTGTAATTTTAATATCTTTTCTTCAATGGTTCCCTTTGTAATCAACTTCATTACATGAACTTTGTTTTTTTGACCTATCCTATATGCTCGATCCGTTGCTTGATCTTCCACAGCAGGATTCCACCATGGATCAAAGTGAATAACCGTGTCAGCACCTGTTAAATTTAACCCAGTTCCTCCCGCCTTTAAGGAAATTAAAAATACCTTACCCTTTCCCTCGTTGAATTGCTTCACCATATGGCCCCTCTCCTCCATCGGTGTAGCACCATGTAAATAGTAATAATCTAGCTTCATTGTATTCAACATGACTCTAATCATTTCTAACATACTGGTAAACTGAGAAAATAATAATATCCTATGTCCACTTTCTATATTATTTTCTATGATCTCCTGTAGCAATTCTAATTTACCACTAGAACCTTCATAGTTTTCAATAAATAAAGAAGGATGACAACAAATTTGCCTTAACCTAGTTAAAGCAGCTAAAATTTTAATATGGCTCTTCTCAAAACCTTGGCTTTGTATTTCTTCTTCGATTTCTCCTTTTATCTTACTTAAATAAGCCATATATACCTTCTTTTGTTCTTGATCTAGCTCCGCCACCATTTTACTTTCTATTTTTTCTGGAAGCTCCTGTAGCACATTTTTTTTCAGCCTTCTTAGTATAAATGGCTTGATCAACCTGCCTAAATCCAACAAAGCTCTTTGATCATTTTCCATAGTAATAGGCTTTTCAAAACGTCCTCTAAATCTATGATGGGATAGTAAATAACCTGGCATAATAAAATCAAAAATAGACCATAACTCTGTTAAAGAATTCTCAATAGGTGTTCCTGTTAAAGCAAAATATTGATTAGCCTTTATTGTTTTTACAGATTTAGCATTTTGAGAAAGAGGATTTTTAATATGCTGTGCTTCATCTAATATACAGCATCTAAAATGTATATTTTCATAAAATTCATCATCTCTACGTATAAGAGGGTAAGAAGTTACAATGATATCATATCCTTTGATATTTTCTAATTTAGCTCTTCTTTCATCTTTATTTCCTGTAAGTACCATAACTTTCAACTGCGGTGTGAACTTCTCGACCTCTGATAACCAGTTATATACTAACGAGGTTGGAGCAACAATCAGGGTAGGCATTTCACCTTTTTCTTGTTTTTCAGACAGTAAATACGTTAACACCTGTAAAGTCTTTCCTAATCCCATATCATCTGCTAAAATACCTCCAAGTCCATAATGACTCAAGGATTTTAACCATCTAAATCCAATAGTTTGATAATTTCTTAAAGTATTCTTTAACTCTTGTGGTATTTCATATTCTATATCTTCAAATTCTTTAATATCCTCCACAAATTTCTTAAAGGCCTTATTTTTTTTAATAAAATCTAAATTTTTCTCTTTTATAAGTTCCTCTATATAAAGCCCATTAAACTTTGGTATTTTGATAACCTTATCTTTGAAGCTTTCCCCGGTTAAATCTAAGCTCTCCATCAAATCATTTATATCACTTAAGCCCTTATCTTCTAAAGGAATAAAGGAGCCATCTTTTAGTCGATGGTATTTTTTCTTTTCTTTAAGGGAGTGAAATAATCTCTTTAATTCTGATTCCTGAATCCCTTCTATATCGAAGTGAAACTCTAATAAATTTTCTTCTGTATTTAGATTAAATCCACCTTTAAAGCTAGATGAATGCTTCACCTCTATAGACTTAAAGGCTTCAGAATAATAGATATCCGCTAATGATTGTAATTTTTCTAGCCTTTTATGAATTAGTTGAAATATACCTTCCTCATCATCCAAATAAATCAAATCATTTTTTACCTTAAAATCACTATCTTCAAAGAAACTAATTACCTGTCTCTCCCTTTTTGTATCCCTGAGGAGAATTTGCTCTGCCTTTAAAATTTCTCTCTCTTTAGTATGAAACGGATAGATAGTAGTATTGCCATAAATAAAATGAATATCTGCTGTTATGGTATCCCCGGACTTATCTAAATAAACCTCTGGACTTATAGCAGACGTATCCATTATATTTTCAAGTTTTTCATCAATTTTTACTGATCCAAGCTCCTTCATGATGGGGTAGACCTCAGATAAAAAAACCTCTTGTTCCTTCTTTGGTATCATGATCTGGGACCCTTGCTCCTTAGATAAAATCTGATAGAAGGGTAAAAAGTTTTTTCTAGTTTCCTCCTCTACTCTGCAAATTCCTTTATCAGTAAAGAAATACTCCCCATCTGCCACTAAAGGAATTAAGGTTCCCTTATGACTTACCTTAAGATATACATCCTCTCTCCTTTGATGAAGCTGAAATTCAATTGGAAAATTTTCTTGATATATATCTATTTTGGTATATTCTTGTCCGAATATATTTGCCTTCAATACGCCTTTCTTAGAAAAGTATTCCTTACCTACAATCTCTAAAAATCTCTTTAACATTTTTTTTGTTAATTGAACCCTTTTCCCCTTGAATAAGGAATCTCTCTTTTTACTATAAAAACCTGAGCTTAAATTGTCTTCATGTTCGTAAACCTCTTGAATTAAATCTATAATTTTTTGATTTTCTTCATTAAACTTATGCTCTATAGGATCAAAGGTGAAATTTTTACCAAAATCTATAGTCTTTTTATAATAAATTTTTTCCATGAAATCCCTCATGCTTCTAACAACATATAGTCGCTCCTGCCCTATACGAAGGGTTAAATAGGAGGTCCCTAAACTATCTTTATAAAATTCTTTTTCCAACTCATAGGTTATTTCTAATTGTACATCTTTCTTTTCATTATATTGATTAAATTGTTGATTCCTAAAATACTCTAGGATTCCTTTAGCTTGATTTTTCTTATCGCTATGTTGAAATTTTCCTTGTTTATCTTTATTATGAATATCAAGTAGTACTGCTACGATGTGCTTACAATATCCCCAATATCTATCATAGGCAGCACAAGTACATTCCTTATCTACAACTTCTCCATAAAGGTTAAAACTTACCTCCACATGATAAATATGTGTTCCTGCTACCTTTGCTCTAAAGTTTCTAAAGCTATGATCAGGTTTTAACATCATTACTTTATTATTTAGATAGTACTTAAATCCTTTGTTATATATATCTGAATTATTAACAATTTCTATTATAGTTTTCTCATCAATATAAAACATATTTCACCCCTTCTCATTAGCTTCTTAAATCTATTTCTTCGTTTTTACCCTATCTTCTATTGTAACATAATTTTATCTGTCCCTATATTTTTATAAAAGATGATAAAAAGAGAGAATGACCCCCATTAGAATAATTATGGTCATTCTCTCTTATTTATCATTATATTATACAATTTTCAATATAAAATACTTAACTAACTGCTTTTATTGCTCCTATAGTCACAAATTGTTTTAGTTCCTCTAAACTCATATCCTTTAATCCTAAATTTTCCATTGATCTGCCTTCTTTGAAATAATCAACACCCTGCAATGCAGAAGCAATATGCACTAAAGATCTCATAAGCGGCACCTCTACACAGATTGTATCCGCTAAAGTACACCAAGTTACTAAGCCATAAGGTACATCCTCAGTAATAAACCTTCCGTCAAGATTTTCTGGTGCTTTAATAGGTGCGAAAAACTCACTTGTATGGTACTGCTCATATAGATTTTCTCCTGGTTCTGTATAACCTAAAGTAGTTAGTCTTTCAGATGTTGGTATTCCTTTTACTCCTATGACTTTACATATTGCTAATCTCTCTCGATCCAGTGCCTCTAGCATTCTAGCAATAGATGGTGTAATTCCTTCTTTGTAATGATAGTAATCACCTTTTGTGTACTCTATTCTTCCAGCATTTAGAATTGCTGCAGCTGGATGACTAATGGGATTTCCATTATTTAAGGCTACTTCTAGTATATTTTGTGATTTTACTGTTGTTGGATATAATTTTCTAAATGCTTCTAGCATTATATCTGTTTTTTCAGCGGGAAATGCTGAAAACATTAAATTTTCAGCATCCAAAAGAACGTTTACTGTTGCAGGTCCTGCATGTCTAACAGCATAGGGTAGTGTATTGGTCTCTGCTAAATTAAAATTTGCGGTGACCCCTTTATCCTTAAATACTTTTAAAAATTCTAAGACTCCACCTGTAGAGCCAGGATTTAAAATAATTGTAGTTCCATCTTTTACATGAGGTGCTAATAATTCCGCTAAATATTTATGTCCGTAGCTAGGAACTACTGGCATGATTAAATCTACTCCTTCAATTGCCTCTTCAATATTAGAAGTTATTTTATTTAGCTTAGCATACTTCTTCTCTCCACCTCTTATAATGTGTATGCCCCCTGCTTTCTGGACAGCTTTAAGACTTTTCCCTGGATTTGATCGTGCAAATAAATTAACCTCACACCCACCAAGTAATACCATATCAGCAGCACAGGCTAATCCGCCTTGCCCTGATCCTAAAATAGCAATTTTCTTGAAATTCATGCTAATACCTCCTTATAGATTTGCTGTTTTATTTGATCTGTATTATATATACAGTATCTCTTAAAGAATTGTAAGGCTTTATATAGGGTTTTAATGATTATTAGGATTGCCCCCTACACTTACTTCTACAAATATTCTTATAACCCTTCTATATCCTCTAAAATAATTATAAATAAGGAGAGTCTTTGATATAATGTCAAAGACTCTCCTTATTATATAGTGACTATAATAGAAAATTTATAGAGATTTAATACTTAAATCTTGTAACACTCTTCTGCATTTCCTCTGCTAAATTTGCTAGAGCTTCACTAGCATTAGCTATCTCTTCCATAGCAGCAGTTTGTTCTTCTATAGATGCTGAAGCTTCTTCCGTTCCAGCCGCATTTTGTTCTGAAGTAGCTGAGAGGTTTTCAATAATAGCTATTATTTCATCTTTTTTATTTTCCATTTCTTCTCCCGATGTATTAATAGCTGCTATTGCTTCCTTCATTTGTTCAATAGCATCGTTGATACCTTCAAATTTAGTATTGGTGATTTTTACACTCTTTGTTTGAGACTCAACTGACTTACTTACCTCTTGCATGGTATTAACAGCTTGTCCAGTTTTACTGATTAACTCATGGATAATAGTTCCAATTTCTTCTGTAAACTGACTGGATTGTTCAGCAAGCTTTCTAATTTCTTCTGCTACTACAGCAAAGCCTCTTCCGGCTTCCCCAGCCCTAGCCGCCTCTATAGCTGCATTCAATGCCAGTAAATTTGTTTGTTCTGCAATACTTCTAATCATTTGACTTGAATTTTGTATTTTTTCTGCACTTTCATTTGTGTTTATAATAACTTCATGAATTTCCTTAGTGGATCTATTATTGCTATTGGTTTTTTCTACTAGGTCTTTTAGACTTTCCATACCCTCATCTTTTAATTGACTTACTTTGTCAGTAG
>JAFIFG010000092.1 GCA_020832135.1 Clostridiaceae bacterium | reverse complement strand
ATTAAAATACCACCATTAAGGGAAAGAAAAGAAGATCTACAACAACTTATTGAGTACTTTATTAAGACGGAGTCTGGAAAAACCATCTATATAGAAGTCGATGCTTTAGAAAAATTATTACAATATGATTGGTATGGAAATGTTAGGGAGTTAAAAAATATTTTAAGTTATATGTTAGCGGTAAGGGATAGCGATTGTTTGACGGTGAAGGATATACCGGACAAAGGGTTTTTCTTAAGTACAACGGTGCCTATAGAGGAAAAAATACATAAGCATACGATGGTTTTACAGGAGGATGTGGTTTATTTGCTAGAAAAAATATATCGTTTTAATGAAAAAGATAAATTGGTGGGAAGAGAAAAACTTGCAAAAGTTACTGAAGATAGCCCTTATCCAATGACTACAGCTCAAATACGTACTAAATTGGACAAATTAGAGGCAATGAACTTTATTAATAAAAAAAGAGGTAAACATGGAACGGTAGTTACTGAGAAGGGTAAAAAATATTTAATGGACTTGTTTGGCGATTTAATGGAGATATAATGGTCACCATTAAATCACCAAAACCATAAAAAATAAAGGAAAATATATAAATTTTCTGTAAATTAGTTGGCATGAAAAATGCATATAGATAGAGGTGATTGCATTATTATGAACTTTTTCTAAAATAAGGAGGTTTATTCATGTCAACAGAAGTAAAACAGGCGCAAGCCAAAAAAAGAAAGTGGGAAATGCCAGATAGTTATGTCATTATTTTCTGTGTGGTGATGTTAGCAGCATTGGCAACCTATGTTATTCCCTTAGGGCAGTTTGATGTATTATACAAGGCTTATGATGCTCAAGGAAGTGAAATTGTAGAGGTAATGGACGGAGAAACTGGTGAATTCACTGTAGGTGGAGATACCTATACAATTGATGCAACTGGAGGAAGTACGGAAATCTTTAAGGCTGGTGAAGAAGATGCCATCGGCAACATAAGAAAAAACAGAGCTAGAGCTGTAGAAGTAACTGACGGTGAAGCCCTAAAGTTTACAGTTCTACAGGAGTATGGGGATTATATCTCCAGCGGAGAAAAAGAAGGTATTAAGCTCTTCGAAAAATGGGGAGGAGTAGGTTTTTTAAACTATGCCTTTGAAGGTATGGTAACAGGTGATAAGTGGGGGTCAGCTGTAGGTGTAGTTGCCTTTATTCTAATCGTTGGAGGAGCCTTCGGCATTATTTTGAAAACAGGAGCAGTAGAAGCCGGAATACTAAATATGATTAAGAAAACAAAGGGTGCAGAAGTATTGATCATACCTATCCTATTCTTTTTATTCTCTTTAGGGGGTGCCGTCTTTGGAATGGGAGAAGAGGCGATACCTTTTGCTATGATTATTGTACCTTTAGTCATAGCTATGGGCTATGATGCCATAGTTGGTATCATGATTACCTATGTAGCCACACAAATAGGGTTTGCCACCTCTTGGATGAATCCCTTTAGTGTAGCCATAGCTCAAGGTGTAGCAGGTATACCTGTTTTATCAGGTTCAGGCTTTAGGATATTTATGTTTATTGTCTTTACAGCGGTGGGAATTATTTTTACATGGATCTATGCTATGAGAATCAAAAAGGATCCTATGAAATCTCTTGCCTATGAAAGTGATGCATATTATAGAGAAGATTTTAAGGCAAAAGATGTAGATGATATTAAATTCACCACAGGACATGGACTAGTATTCCTAACAATCTTATTAGGAATTATATGGGTTATTTGGGGTGTAAATGAGTATGAATACTATATTCCTGAAATCGCTGCCATCTTCTTTACCATGGGTATTGTAGCTGGTATTATAGGGGTTATTTTCAAGCTTAATGATATGAGAGTAAATGATATCGCAGATGGATTTAGAGATGGTGCCAAAGATTTAGTAGGTGCTGCAATGATCGTTGGTATGGCACAAGGTATTATATTGGTGTTAGGAGATTCCTCACCTACATCCAACACAGTACTAAATACGATCTTATACAGTATGTCTAATACATTAGGAGGTCTATCTACCACCTTAACAGCTTGGTTAATGTTTGTATTCCAATCTGTATTCAATTTCTTTGTGGTATCAGGATCTGGCCAAGCGGCTATTACCATGCCTTTAATGGCACCATTAGCTCAACTTCTAGGTGTTACTAAACAGGTAGCGGTACTGGCATTCCAATTGGGAGATGGTCTAGCGAATTTAATTGTACCTACATCAGGATGTCTAATGGCAGTACTAGGTGTTGCTAAATTAGATTGGGTTAAATGGGCAAAATTCCAAATTAAATTCCAAGCAATCTTATTTGTATTGGCATCTATCTTTATGATTGCTGCTGTAGCCATAGGTTTTAGTTAAAGATCTCAAAAAGTTAGGAGCAATATTCATGTTAAAAATCATTAAAAACGGTGAAGTGTATGCACCACACTACTTAGGGAAAAAAGATGTTTTATTGGCTTTTGATAAAATTGTAGCTATTGAGGATAAGATTGACAGTCCTCAAGACTTTGTAGAGGTAGAAATCATCGATGCCACAAATAAATTAATTATACCTGGGCTGATAGATTCCCATGTTCATATAGCTGGAGGTGGTGGAGAAGGTAGCTTCAAAACAAGAACACCAGAAATTCAGCTTACGGATATTACTAGGGGTGGAGTTACCACGGTAGTTGGATGCTTAGGCACCGATGGCACAACCAGAAGCATGCTTAACCTTTTGGCAAAGGCTAAAGGCCTTGAGGAGGAAGGGATAAGTACCTATATCTACACTGGGTCCTATCAAATCCCTGTAAAAACTGCTACTGGAAACATAGAAGATGATATGATTATGGTGGACAAAGTTATCGGTGTAGGGGAGGTTGCTCTATCGGATCATCGTTCTTCTCAGCCGACAGTAGAGGAATTCAAAAAGTTGGCTGCTGCCGCCAGGGTAGGAGGTATGCTATCCGGAAAGTCGGGAAAAGTGAATATACATTTGGGAGATGGAGAAAGAGCTATTGCTTATATAGAGGAAATTGTAAGCACAACAGAAATCCCCATCACTCAATTTATCCCTACCCATATGAATCGTAATGAAGATTTGTTTGAAAAGGCAATAGAGCATGGTTTGAAGGGTGGTATCGTTGACTTAACCACCAGTACTACAGCAAAGTTTTTAGAAGAAGGCGAAGTAAAAAGTAGTAAGGCTTTAAGAAAATTACTGGAACATAAGGTTGCCATTGAAAATATTACCTTCAGTTCTGACGGTCAGGGAAGTCTTCCGGTTTTTAATGACAAAGGGGAGTACACCGGACTAAAGGTAGGAAGAGTGGCTTCTCTATATGAGGCAGTAAAAGATGCTATTCTAGAAGAGAAGGTACAAATAGAGAAAGTATTACAGGTGGTCACTTCCAATCCTGCTACTTTATTAAAGCTTCCTAGAAAAGGATACATTAAAGAAAATTATGATGCTGACCTTGTATTGCTGAATAAAGATTCTTTAGAAATTGATACGGTTATTGCCATGGGAAAAACTATGATAGAAAAAGGGGAAGTAATGATTAAAGGAACCTTTGAAGCATAAAAAAGCTAAGTGTGAAAAATCTAAAAGTCATCTACTCTTTAATGGGTAGATGACTTTTGTATAGTTGACATACTTCTGTTTTATACTATAGTAAACAGGAGGTGATATTGTGGCAAAAACAATTGGAAAAGCTAAAAGAGAGAAAAATAGATCAGGGAAAATAGGAAATACCATGAACCAAGTGGATACCAAGGGAGCCACCACCGCTAAAAAGCCTAAGAAATAACCAATAGGGAGATAATAAGAATGAAGAAATTAGCTAGGGATTTTTATACTAGACCAACAGTGGAGGTAGCGAAGGATTTATTGGGAAAGTATTTAGTACATAATACAAAAGGAGAAAAACTCATAGGAAAAATTGTAGAAACAGAGGCCTATGTAGGGGATATAGATAAAGCGTGTCATGCCTATAAGAACAAAATTACTAATAGAACAAAGGTGTTGTTCGGAGTAGCAGGCATAGCCTATGTTTATTTAATCTATGGCATGTATTATTGCTTCAACGTTGTGACGGAGGAGGAAGGCAAAGGGGCCGCGGTCTTAATTAGGGCCATTGAACCAGTAACGGGATTAGAAAGCATGATAGAAAATCGCTACAAAAAAACGCCCCAAGAAATAAATAAAAGACAGCAAGCTAATTTAACCAACGGTCCTGGGAAATTATGTATGGCTATGGATATAACAAAAGAAGACAATGAAGCAAATCTTCTTTGTGAAAAGCTATATATAACGGAAGGGACGGAGGAGGACTTTGATATTATCAGCACCACTAGAATCAATATTGATTATGCAGAGGAGGCGGTGGACTTCCCTTGGAGATTTTATATCAAAGATAATTCCTATATATCAAAAATATAAAGAGGTCTTGACTTTTGATAAGTTCAAGACCTCTATATTTAACTATAGTTTTTTTTGCTATTTAAACCGCTCTTTATAATTTCATGAATCCTTACCATCATATCTCCGGACTTTTCATCTGTCTCTTTATTAGGATCAATGGATGGATGGATGGTTACTTTAACATTGGTAGCCGATAAGTTACGGTCGTTATTAGCTTCTAATATCTTATAGGTGTTTTCAATGGTGATTGGAACGATAGGTACATTAGCTTTTTGAGCAGGTTTTAGACTACCGGGCTTGAAGGCATCTATTTCACTACTTTTACTTCTGGTGCCCTCAGGAAAAATCACCATGGATTGACCAGATTTTAAATTTTCCGTAGTGGCTTTAATAGCCTTTAAGGATTGACGTATATCTTTACGGTCTATAAACACACACTCAATAATTGGCATCCATTTACTTATGATAGGCCATTTTTTTAGCTCTATTTTAGCTAAAAATCCTAAAGATTTAGGGAGGCAATGTAGCAAAATCGGGATATCAAAATAGCCCTGATGATTACTTATAAATAGTACCGGACCCTCCTGGGGAACATGCTCCAATCCAGTGACATCTATATTGCTACCGGTGGAGTTTATTAAAATACCAGCCCATTTTTTACTGATAGCATTGGTAAGAGCTCTTTTTTCCTCCAAACGATTTTCTTTATCCAGTTTTTTTGCCTTTGGCATTACAAAAGCAAACATATAAATACCATAAAATAAAAAATGAATAATTCCAAAAATCTTTTGCATATTAAATTTTCCTCCACTCGAATAAAAATTATAATACTAGGATGTTATCATATTACCACAAAATCAAGGATATTAAAAGGTTTCAAAGCATAGTTGTTATGTTAAAAGGGAGGAAAAAAATGATTATAGAAGAATAATGTAAAGAGAGACTTAATTTATAAGAAATAAATATGGATAGGAGTGAAGAAAGATGAGTAGATTCAAAATTGCTGTTTGTCAAATGATGGTGACACAGGATAAGAAGGATAATTTGAAAAAGGCTGAAGAAATGGTTAGAGAGGCAGTAACCTCTCAAGGGGCGGATATTGTAGTGTTGCCAGAAATATTTAACTGTCCCTATAATAATGAGGATATGTTTGATTTAGCAGAGGACCATCCAGGAGAAAGTACTAACATGCTTTCGAGGGTGGCGAAGGAACTTGAAATTTACCTTATTGGAGGTTCAATTCCTGAAAAGGCAGGTGACAAAATTTATAACACCTCTTTTATCTTTGGTCCTGAGGGTGACTTGCTAAGTACCCATAGAAAAATCCATTTATTTGATATAGATATAAAGGGCAAAATCTCCTTTAAGGAATCAGATGTATTAGATTATGGAGAGCAAGTAACTGTAATTGATACAAAGTTCGGTAAAATAGGGGTTGCCATATGCTATGATATGAGATTTCCTGAACTAATGCGACTTATGGCCCTAGAGGGTGCAGAGGTAATTGTAGTGCCAGCAGCCTTTAATACCACCACTGGTCCAGCCCATTGGCATGAAACCATAAAGGTAAGGGCAGTGGATAACCAAGTTTATTTTGTAGCAGCTGCACCAGCTAGAAATCCACAGGCCAAGTATCAAGCCTATGGAAACTCAAAGATAGTAAATCCCTGGGGGGATGTGGTGGTGGATACCGATGAAAAAGAAGGAATTATATGTGGAGAAATAGACTTGGATTATTTGAAGAAAATAAGACAGGAGCTACCATTATTGAAGCATAGAAGAACCGATTTATATGAATTAAAAAGATTATAAGATAACAACATGATCAAAGACAACTATCATTATGATGCAAGAATATAGTTTAGAAGATATTAACAATGGCTATGGAGGCCATACATTTTAAACCAAGGATAGTTTTCCATAAGTTACAATTATGTAAACCATATACATTGATCTTTATTTATGCTAAAATTTTTAGTAGCTTAGAAAACCTCGCTTCAAACTACGGAGTGGAAGGATACAGAAAATTTTAACATAAGAATAAAGAGAGGTTGGTGTATATGAGGAAGCCTAATAAGTTGACAGTGGGTATTTTATCGATTGCATTGGTTTTAATATTAATGGTGGTTGCACAATTTAATGGTACTGTTGATAATGAATTGGAAAAGGATGCTTTAATAGTACAGCAGGATTTATTAGAGGAAATAGCAATAGAAGAGGAAGACGGTATAAAAGACATAGAAGAATTGGAGAAAGAAGAATTCATGGAAGTGGCTAAGGAGGAAAAAATCCAAGCTACTAAAGTGGAAACTCCATCAACTTCAGTAGGACAAGAAAAGAAAGAAACAGCAGCTGTGGGGCATACATATAAAGAAGCCTCAGCTAATACATCACCTATCACAGGAGATAGCTACACAGTAAAAAGTGGCGATTCTCTATATCTTATAGCTCAAAGAGCAAATACTTCATTCAGTCATTTAAAAGTCTTAAATGGTTTGAGTGGAGACACGATTTATGTAGGTCAAGTGTTAAAGACCAAAGGAACAGTAGCACCTACTGTTGTAGCGGAGGCACCAGTGACTCAACCTGTTACAAGAGGTGCTAGTAGAGATGAAGAGGTCTATTGGTTAAGTAGAATTATTCATGCAGAGGCCCAAGGAGAACCATATCAGGGGAAGGTTGCAGTTGGGAATGTTGTTTTAAACAGAGTAAAGGATAGTAATTTTCCTAATAGTATTTATGGTGTGGTATTTGATAGGCAGCATGGCTATACTCAATTTTCCCCTGTAATAGATGGAAGCATTTACAATACACCCCATGCCGACAGTGTGAAGGCAGCAAGAGAAGCCTTAGATGGTGTAAGACCTGTAGGAGAAGCATTATACTTCTTAAATCCAAGAAAAGCAACAAATTTCTGGATTCCGGCACAACGAAAATATATGATGACAATTGGAGATCATGATTTTTATTACTAAGGTTTTGTTAAAGATAAATATTGATATTTTATAGAGATAAAAGAATGGATATATTGCTAAAAATTAAAGCATATATCCATTCCTTTTTTGCTGTATTTTATGCTGTTTATTTCTATATAAAATGGAAAATTTGTAAAATAATTACCAAATTAAGTTATTTTTTATTTAACTGGGTAAATATATTTAAGAAGAGTCTAATAATATTATAATTAGAAGGAGGTTTTTTATATGCCAAGTTTTCCAAATCCATTTAGTGGGAATGTTCCAAGAAAAATTTCTAAGGAAGAGTTAATTCAAGCTGTAAGATTAGATATTGCTGGGGAGTTGGAGGCTATATTTGTATATGATGCACATGTGCAGGCTACCGATGATCCTAGAGCAAAAAAAATATTAGCTGATATCAGAGATGAAGAAAAAGCTCATGTAGGAGAGTTGATGGAGCTACTGAGGATTTTAGATCCTAAAGAAGGAGAATTCTATGATGAGGGTGTTGAAGAAGTTAAGGAGCTAATGCAGGAGCTACATAATGAAGAAGGTCAAGTTGTAGAGGATAAAAAAGATAAATTGGTAAAGACAGTTGGAAGTTTATTAGAAAAATAAAGATTATGAGGAGGGAATAGAATGGATTATTTATTTAGGGATGACGCACCTTTTAAAGAGCAACAGTGGGAACAAATTGATAGTTTAGTGATAAAGGTGGCTTCAGAGCAATTGGTGGGTAGAAAAATTCTACCGATTTTTGGACCCTTAGGGGCAGGTGTACAAAGTATAAACTTAGATACATTAAGCTTTGAAGAAAAAGGAGAAATAGATTTATTTGGTGATACAGAAACCTGTGAAATAGCTGCACAAAATAGAAAATTTGTTGCAATACCAATGATTTATAAAGATCTAAGCCTCTCATGGCGAGATGTAGAAACCAGTAACCAAATGAACCTTCCTTTAGATTTTTCACCTGTAGCAGCAGCGGCTACTGCATGTGCTAGAAAAGAAGATCATTTGATTTTTAATGGTAGTGAGGAATTTGGATATTCAGGTCTTTTAACTACAGAGGGACGTCAAATTTTGAAAAAGCAAGATTGGTCTGATGCAGATCATCCTTTTAATGATGTAGCTAAGGCTATAGAAAAATTAACGAATAAAGGAATCTATGGCCCCTATGCATTAGTAACAAGTCCAAAGCTTTATGCACAAATGCAAAGATTACAAGAAGGTACAGGAATTTTAGAAATTACTAGGGTGAAAGAATTAATAGACGGCAAGGTATATACATCTCCGGTTGTGCCAACGGACAAAGCTGTATTAGTAGCTATTGGTCAACAAAATATGGATTTAGTAATTGGTCAAGATATGGTGACTGCCTACATAGGGCCAGAACAGCTAAATCATAAAATGCGAGTAATGGAAACACTTATTTTAAGAATCAAAAGACCAGAAGCTATAGTTACTTTTGAATAAATATTATTTTAGTCTCAATTCATGTTGACACTTTTAATAGAAATATGATACACTACCTACAATGTTATTTAAAAGAAAAAGAAAAATATACTTAATAAATAGAGGTGCATTGAAGAAGAGTATGCAGTAGCTGCCAAGAGGGGAACCCTCGATACTGCTGTAGAAAGGCTGACGTGCCGAAATCGTTAAATAGTTTTCAATTTAACGGTTGGGGGTTTGGTGAATAATCAAGCCACTGTCATGGGAAACTAATCCATGGGGTGCTATTTGTTGATGATAAATTATTGAGATAGATAACAAATTCAACATTATTTATGCTATCTATATAATTCTTAAATTACCATTAACAACTCCTAGGACGTATCTAGGAGTTTTTTATTTAAATATAATAAAACAAGAGAACTTTTGGAAGTTTTTTAATATAATAATAAGAGGCACTATTTTATTTTAATAATTAATAATAGATTGAGGAAGGAGCTATCAAATGGGCTTAACAATTGGTTTAGTAGGAGCAACAGGAGCAGTTGGAAGAAAAATGATGGAAATTTTGCAGGAGAGAAAAATACCTGTAGATACATTGAGGGCTTTTGCATCACAGAGGTCCGCAGGGGAGAAGTTAGAGTTTAATGGTAAAGAAATCACCGTAGAATTGTTAACAGAAGAAGTGATGAAGGACACCTTTGATTACTTATTATTTTCAGCTGGAGGCGGGGTTTCAGAAAAATATGCTCCTATAGCAGCAGCGGCAGGGAATATCGTTGTAGATAATTCTTCACAATGGAGAATGACAGAAGATATTCCATTGGTGGTACCAGAAGTAAATTCCCATGTACTAAAGGGCTACAGAGGAATTATAGCTAATCCTAATTGCTCTACCATTCAAATGATTGTAGCATTGGCACCACTTCATAAAAAATATGGTTTAAATAGAATTGTTGTGTCAACTTATCAAGCTGTATCAGGAAGTGGCCATGAAGCAATTATGGAACTAGAAGGTCAAATAAAGGATGCTGCACATCCTCATACTGTTTATCCAAAGAGAATCGCAGCTAACTGCATTCCACATATCGATGTATTTAATGAAAATGGGTTTACTAAAGAGGAGTTAAAAATGGTTTATGAGACTCAAAAGATATTAGAGGACGACAGCATTCAAGTAAATGCTACAACTGTCAGGATTCCAGTGTTCTATGGACATAGTGAATCCCTTTACTTAGAATTCGATCAAGAGCCTAATGTACAAGAGGTTAAAGCTATCCTAGAGGAAGCTGAAGGAGTTATTGTAATGGATAATCCTGAGGTTAATGAATATCCAACTCCACTTGAAACTGCTAATACAGATGATACCTATGTAGGAAGAATAAGAAAAGATTTGTTTAATACAAAGGCACTTTCTATGTGGGTAGTGGCTGATAACTTAAGAAAAGGTGCTGCCACCAATGCGGTACAAATTATTGAAGCCATGGAGGCAATGATATAAGTAAAATAAATAAAATAAAAGGAGGAAAAATTATGTTTACTGGCTCAGGTGTTGCTATAGTAACTCCTTTTAAAGGAGGAAAGGTTGATTTAGAAGCCTTTAAAAAACTTATTGATTTTCAATTAGAGAATGATACACAGGCATTAATTGTACTCGGTACAACAGGTGAAGCATCAACGCAGACAAATGAAGAAAGAGAACTACTTATTAAAACTGCTATTGAAAAGGTAAATAAAAAAATACCGGTTATTATAGGTACGGGATCAAATAGTACGGATATATCTATAAAATATACAAAGCAAGCAGAAAGCTTAGGTGCAGATGGTGTATTAGTAGTAACACCTTATTACAATAAAGCTACACAAAAGGGATTGATTCAACATTATACAGCCATTGCAAACGCCACGAGCTTGCCGGTTATATTATACAATGTTCCTGGAAGAACAGGTGTCAATATGGAACCTACCACTGTGGCGGAGTTGGCGAAGGTAGAAAATATCGTAGCCACTAAAGAAGCTGGCGGTAATATGTCTCAAGTGTTGGAGATTAAAAGATTAGTACCAGAGGATTTTAAAATATTATCAGGAAATGATGATAATATTCTTCCTATCTATAGCTGTGGAGGTCATGGAGTTATTTCTGTAATGGCCAATGTAATACCAAAGGAAACCCAAGCCATGTGCAAAAAATTCATGGAGGGAAATGTTGAAGAAGCTATTCAATTGCAGGTAAAGTATAAAAAACTTATTAACCTACTGTTCGTAGAGGTTAACCCAATTCCAACAAAGGCAGCATTAGCAGCTATGGGATATCTTGAAAATGAATTAAGACTTCCTTTAACATCAATGGAGGAATCTACCGAAAAGCAATTAGTAGAAGAAATGAAACGTCTACAGATTTTATAGGAAGGGAAGGATGATATGAATTTATTGATTTCTGGTCTTAGTGGAAGAATGGGTCAAATGATCTACGATTTAGCAAGGGAGGATAACTACTGGACTACTATTGATGGTGTAGATGAAAACAAAACCTTCCAGCAAGTAGAAACTGTACCGAATGTGGCAATTGACTTTTCACATCCAACAGCATTAGAGTCTGCTTTAAACTATTGTGTGGAAAAGAAGGTACCCCTTGTAATAGGTACAACTGGATTTGAACTTCAACATCTTGAAAAAATAAAAGAAGCCTCAAAAACTATACCAATTATGCAGGCCACCAATATGTCTCTTGGCATGAACCTAATGTTCTCCTTAGTGGAACAAGTAGCATCTATATTAAAGGATAAGTCAGATATTGAAGTAATAGAAGCACATCATAATAGAAAAAAAGATGCTCCCTCAGGAAGTGCTACCACTATTATAGAGTCTATAGAAAAAGGATTAGGTGAAGTAAGGAAGCATGCTCATGGTAGAGAAGGTCAATGTCCTAGAGAAAAGGGAGAAATAGGGGTGCATGCTATCCGTGGTGGTAACATCGTAGGAATGCATGAAGCAAACTTTATCAATGACCTAGAAACCTTAAAAATTACCCATGAAGCCCATGATCGTTCTGTATTTGCCCAAGGTGCATTAGAAGCTGCAAGATTTTTAATAAAACAACCTAAGGGTATGTATAATATGAAGGATGTTTTGAATTTAAAATAAATTTTGAAGAAAACTATATAGGGTGAAGCTTTTATAGACTTCGCCCTATAAAAAATTAAAATGCTGGACAACTTAAAAACACCACAGGAGGAATGAAAAATGGATGCAAGAGAAATTATACAATACATCAAAGATAGTGAGAAAAAAACACCGGTGAAGGTATACGTAAAGGGAAAGCTAGGAGAAGTAGATTGGGATAAGTTCGATATTAAAAGCTTTATTACAGGGGATTCGGGAGTTGTTTTCGGTGAGTGGAAGGTGATTTCTGAAGTTTTAACAGAAAACAAAGCATTGATAGAAGATTTTGTGCTAGAAAATGATAGAAGAAATTCGGCTATACCTCTACTGGACATGAAGGACATACCAGCTAGAATTGAACCAGGTGTATTCATAAGAGAAAAAGTAGAAATTGGTAAAAATGCAGTGATCATGATGGGTGCTGTTATTAATATTGGAGCTATTATTGGAGAAGGTACCATGATTGACATGAATGTTGTAGTTGGTGGCAGAGGAACAATAGGTAAAAATTGTCATATTGGTGCCGGAACAGTTATTGCTGGTGTAATAGAACCGCCGTCAGCAACACCTGTAATTATTGAGGATGAAGTAGTAATAGGTGCAAATGCTGTTGTATTAGAAGGTGTAAAGGTTGGTAAAGGTTCTGTTGTAGCAGCTGGAGCCGTTGTAACAAAGGATGTACCTGAAAATGTAGTAGTTGCAGGAACTCCTGCTAAAATAATCAAAGAAATTGATGATAAAACAAAATCTAAAACTGAAATTGTAGAAGAACTTCGTCATATACTGGAGGCGTAATGACAAATGAAAATTGCAGTACAAAAGTATGGGGGATCATCGGTAGCTACAACAGAAAAAATAAAAAAAGTAGCTGAAAAAGTGATAAAGAAAAAAGAAGAGGGCTATAAGGTTGTGGTTATTGTTTCTGCTATGGGGAAATCTACTGATGGGTTAATAGCTTTAGCCAGTCAAATAACCGATAAGCCAGATCCTAGGGAAATGGATATGTTGCTTACAACAGGAGAACAAACTACCATATCTCTATTATCCATGGCATTGATTTCTAAGGGGCATCGGGCTGTGTCCTTTACAGGATCACAGCTAAATATTCAGACGACTTCTATTCATCAAAAAGCTCGTATCAAAGATATAGAAACTACAAAGCTTCTAAAAATCTTAGAAGAAGATACTATTGCAGTAGTAGCAGGGTTTCAAGGAGTGACAGAGGATAATGAATACACTACTTTAGGTCGAGGCGGGAGTGATACCTCTGCTGTTGCCTTAGCAGCAAAGCTAGGAGGAAAATGTGAGATATATACAGATGTTGAAGGTATTTATACAATGGACCCTAGAAAGTTAAAAAAGGCTAAAAAAATAGGGAAAATCACCTACGAAGAAATGATGGAAATGGCAAGCTTAGGAGCGGGGGTTATGCATTTTAGAGCTGTGGAACTTGCCCATAAATATAATATTCCCATTTATGTAGCTTCTACATTTTCGGAGAAAAAAGGAACAATTATTACAAATGGAGGCGACATTTCAATGGAAGAAACTTTAGTTACTGGAATGGCTTCTAGCCTAGAGGATATACAGGTAACCTTATTAAACATACCTTCCGCTATCAGTAGTTTGCATAGACTATTTGGAGCATTGGCAGAGGCAGAAGTAAACGTGGATATGATTTCCCAGATGCTTACGGAGGATGGGAAAATGAATGTGAGTTTCACCATACCTAAAACCGATCTGCACATTGCAGAAGAAATAGTAGATGAGTGGAAAAGAGAAGATAATCATGTACAATGGGAAGTAAATACAGACATTGCAAAAATATCTGTAGTGGGCCTAGGGATGCGTTCCCACTCAGGGGTAGCTGCTAAGGTGTTCAAAATAATGGCTCAGCATGGTATAGAAATAAAAATGGTAACTACTTCAGAAATTAAAATTACTTGGGTTGTGGATGTAAGGGATGAATTAAAAACAATCGAGGTCATTGGAAGTGAATTCGGATTGGAGATGGCATAATGAAAAGAGATTGGATAGCACTGGATCAACAGTATATCCTACCTACCTACGGTAGGATGCCTGTAGTAGTGGAGAAGGCAGAGGGAATGTATATCACAGACACAGATGGCAATAAGTATCTAGATTTATTCTCAGGTTTAGCGGTAAATATTTTAGGACATTGTCACCCTCAACTACTGAAGGAACTTGAAAATCAAAGCCATGGATTTGGACATATTTCAAATTTCTTCTATAATAAACCAGCTATAGATTTAGCTGAAAAATTAGTAGAGGAGACCTTCGTAGGAAAAATATTTTATGCTAATTCAGGAGCAGAAAGCACAGAAGCTGCTATAAAGTATGTACACAAATATGGAAAAGAACATGATAGAGAAGGTATTGTTGTATTTAAAAATAGTTTCCACGGTAGGACCTTAGGGGCTTTGAAAATGACTAGAATGGAAAAAATACAGCAGGATTTCCCTACATTAGACATTTCTGTTTACGAACTTGAGAAAGAAGACCTCCAACAATTAGAAAAGCTGTTTAAAGAGAAGAAACCTGCGGCTCTTATGTTTGAACCGGTTTTTGGCTCCGGTGGTGTGCAAGTAATATCTACTGAATTTATAGAAGGTGCAAGAGTATTATGTGATACATACAATGTACTATTATGTATCGATGAAATTCAAACCGGAGTAGGAAGAACAGGAGAACTATTTGCTTATCAATATACCAATATAACACCAGACATTCTGTTGTTTGCTAAAGGAATAGGTGGAGGACTTCCCTTAGGAGGCATGTTGGTAGCGGAAAAGATAGCCCATTACTTTAAGCCAGGAGACCATGGTACCACCTTTGCACCTAGCCCCATAGCTTCAGCACTAGGTAGAAAAACCATAGAAATCATTTTACAAGAAGGTATCTTAGAAAAGGTACAGGAAATGGAAAAATATCTAAAGGATAAGCTAAAAAATTTAAGACAGCAATATCCAAAAAACATTGGGGATATTCGAGGTAAAGGCATGATGATAGGTGTAGAAATTTTACAAAATCATGAAGGTCTCAAGGACAAGTTTATGAAAAAAAATATATTAGTGAATCTTACTAGTGGTAATATACTAAGGCTTATTCCAGCACTTATTATTGAAAAACAACATATTGACGATTTTATAGATACTTTCTCTGAAATTATTACTGAAGGGTAAAGGAAGCTTCTGATATATTTCGAATAAATTTAAGCCTCAGGTGGAGCGGAAACTCCATCTGAGGCAAATATTTATTTATCTTTTTGCTTCATACTGTCTTAGAAGTTCAACAAACAATTCAGGAATCTTTGCCATGTTTTCAGGAGACTCAACGAATGAAATTCTAAATTGTGTACTTCCTGGGTTTTTCTCACCCTTTTTAATATTATAGAATCCTTTCATTGGTGCTACTAAAAGTGTTGTTTCAACTCCGTCAATTTCAACAGATCCCTCACCTGCACAGTATAAAACAAAGTCAATTGCATCAAATCCAGGTTTTACTACATTTCTAACATCAACTACAGAGTATATGGATGCATCTGGGCTTGAAACAATCAAACCAGGCTCCAGTTCCTTCAAACCATTGTATACTTTTATTAGATGTTCTTTGTAGTAATCTCTCATAGTCTTTGACCATTCAGCAATTTGTTCTTTGCTTTCATGTGCAAGTGCACCGAATATATATTGGCCGATTACATTTGCGCAAAGGTTTGCAGTATACTCAGCTACAGAACGATTGTTGAATTCAGGACTGTCAGTGATTAAAGCACCAATTCTTAAACCACATGCATTCCATACCTTTGATGCAGTCTCGATGCTAATCCTTCTACCTTCAATTCCAGGTACATCTGCATCAGTCACTCCCCAGATACTTACTAGCTTGCTGTTTTCATCATAATACAATTCACGATAAGCTTCATCGCTGGCCATCCACATATTGTATTTTACACACAGTTTACCTAGTTCTTGAAGAGTTTTATAATCGTAAAGCTGTCCAGTAGGATTGTCATAAGGTATAACAAGAAGTGCTCCTGGATTATGTGTTTTAATAGCTTCTTCAATTTCATTTAATTCTGGAAGAGTGAACCTACCATCTTCCTCTAAATTACGGGTTACTGTAACTACTTTACGTCCAATTCTTTCTGCAAAAGAAACATAATTGGTGTAAGCAGGATCAATAACCATAAGCGGTCTGTCATCAGCACCTGCAGGTCCACATACACCCATTAAAAGTAATTCCATAGCAGTAGATCCACCGTCAGTTATCTGAACACACAATTTGCTGGTATCAAAACCTTCACACTTAAGGATGTTTTTAAAAGCATCTTGGCATTCTACATAACCAGCAGTAGATGAATATCTTACAATACCCTTTGAAAATGGACTTTCAGGTGCATCAAGGGCAAACATCCTTTTCATCATAGAAGGATGGGTAGGTAGTGAAACATTACCGATACCTACATTAATTACAGCCTCAGGTTTCACTTTTCGTTCTTCATATGCCATTTGTGACAATCGTACATCTGATGGTGTCCTTGATTCGAAGTGAGCTGATAAAATTGGTTTACTCATCATTAAATCTCCTTTTCTTAAAAGTATTTTTTGGTTTAGACATACTTAATTTTGTCTATTACAGTATACCACTATTTCTTTACGTATACACAATATGATTGTACCATCAATTCAGATTCATTTCACTCATTTTATGAAAATTTAGTAAAAATTTAACTATTTAAATTACTTTACATGGGTATCAAGTCCATCAAACAGGTGAAGTATTAGGAAAACCTCCTACTGAATTGCCACAATACCTGAGAAACCAATGAAGGCCAGTGCCATTAGGCCAGTAATAATTAATGTAATGCCAGGCCCTTGAAGTCCTTTAGGTACAGGGGCATTTTTAATTTTTTGCCGAATACCTGCCATTGCAACAATAGCTAGCATCCAACCTAATCCAGAGCCTATGCCGAATGCAACAGACTGTATAAGGTTATAGCTGCGAATTACCATGAAAAGAGAAACCCCTAATATAGCACAGTTCACAGTAATGAGGGGCAGAAAAATTCCCAAAGAGTAATATAAACTAGGGGCATAGTGTTCTACCACCATCTCTACTATTTGTACAAAGGCTGCTATGGTAACGATAAAAACTATGAACCTTAGATATTCTAAACCAAAAGGTACCAATATATGATGGTAAACCAAATAATTTATAACACTGGTACCTGCCAATACAAAGGTAACTGCCTGACCTAATCCTAGGGAAGTTTTTATTTCTTTAGATACCCCAATAAAAGAGCACATGCCTAAAAAACTGGCAAGAATCATATTGTTGGTAAATATGGAAGCCATTAAAATTACTAAAGGATTAATATGATCCATGGTTTGCCACCTCCTTTTGTTGTGTTTCTTCTTCCTGTGGTACAAAAGAATTTGCAACCCAAAGTACAATAGCTAACATAAAGAAGGCACCTGGAGGCATAATCATGAAGATCGAATTAACCCACCAATCTCCTACAACAGAAATACCGAAAATAGTTCCAAATTCTAAAAACTCTCTAAAGAAGGCAATGATAAGTAAAACACCGGAATAGCCAAGGCCTGTACCGCCTACAAAAATACCATAATAGGGGATTGCTACAGTAATCATTCCTATGAAAACACCATAAATCCATTTACCTGTTGGAGTTTTTGGGGCTGTAATTGGGTCTGTCACAAAGAAAGTAGATGAAAAAATAATACCACAGGAAAACAAACATACAAAAAGGTACGACCTGCCAAAGCGGGATTAAAAACATTCCTACCAAATCCACCAAAAACCTCCTTAGCGAATATTACCCCAAAGACTATACCCACAATCGCTATCCAAAGGGGAGTGCTAACAGGAAGGGATAAAGTGAAGAACATACTGGTAACAATGACGGCTTCTGAAACGGGTTTATTTAATCTTTTTTCAAAGAGATATTCTGTAAAAACACCTGCGATGATAACAACTGCCATTAAAATTAATGTTCTCCATACAAAAAAAAGATAGAACCTAAGGTGACAGGGATTAAACCTACTATGACTTTCCTCATCATTGGTTGCTTTATAAAGAGGTTTTTCTTAATTTCTGAGAAATTCATTTCCCATCCTCCTCGTATAAATAGATATTTATAACAACACTTAGCCAATCAACAAAAATAAAAACAGTGATATTAAGAATAGAAGGCGTTCATTTAATATTTTATTCGGCAAAGTATGTACTAGTTAATGGATATTTAACCAGATTAGTAGTTGTCAAAAAAACCAATTGTATGTTATAATTCTATATATAGAAAAGGGCAATTAACTCAGCTGGTAGAGTGTCTCCTTGACGTGGAGGAAGTCAGCGGTTCGAGTCCGTTATTGCCCACCAAAGTAACTATTAAAAATAGAGGTTTGTTAGAAAGTGACTTTTCTAACAAACCTCTATTTTTTAGATTAATTAATTAATTAATCCTCTTCAGACTTCTTAGTTCTACCAGTTCTAATGAGCCATTCATGTTGAAAATATTCTGTAATAGTTAGTAAAAATGCAGTTATCATTGCTGCATAGATAGTAATGGTGACATTTGCAAAAAATAACTGAGAATAATAAATAAAAAGTGATGCCACAACAAAGTCCATAAGGTGACTAATTACAGAGGATCCTGGTCTTAATATAACTACCTCCATCATATGAGCCAATATGGCAAGAATAAGGCCTACTATAGTTGGTTGATATAGGCTGGTGTAGTTAATTCCATCTAGTAGAATACTTCCCAGCAGAACTACAGCAGGACAAACTACAAGCTTTATTAATAATCCTATCAATTTATATTACCTCCTTTATTACCTATAACATTATAATTTCCAAAATATCACCTTTAATTACCTAGTATTTAAATAAATAGCATGCAGACAATAAGATTAATTAAGTTTAAGAGAGGTGAAGTGTTATGGATAGAAAAGGACAAATAGATCCTAATGCAGCAAAGGCTTTGAATGATTTTAAAGTAGAAATGGGTAACGAACTAGGAGTATTAGATAGCTTAATAGAAAATAGAAATGCTGGTGAATATATACCTAGAAAAATGATTGAACAAGCAGAAAGACAATTAATAAATAAAAAGTAGTAAATATATTGAACTAGTAAAAGATGAGTCTCATATTGTAGGGGCTCATCTTTCACAACAGGGACGGACCTTTTTGTTTCATAAATAATTATCTGTTTTTTCTATTCTTAAATAATGCATATATGAAACAAAAAGGTCCGTCCTCAAATTTAATGTAAGTCGGCATCATCTATTTTATACGACATAGAAATGTATCGGTTTAGCAGCAAAAACTAAGGTAAAAACAAAATAAAAAATGTACTGTTATTTAACATCTAACAGTACATTTTTTATTGCAATTGTTGATGCATTTTCTTCGTTTGAACTTCTCAACTGAACCCGTTGGAAAAAAGCAGTCTATTTTTTTGTCCCTTAACCATCATATGCTACAGAAATAGAGAAAAAGTGGTATAATAAGGGAACGATTTGCAAGTATTTATCGTCTAATAAGGTAGGGTCACTTAGTCTATTCTAGGTGAAAGAATACTATAAGTGGTAGTGTAAAGTAGCTTATGAAAAAACAAAACAAATTAATATTAACTTACAATATCAGATAACAAATTAAATAGACAGCTAGTTATCGCCACCCTTGACAGAGCATGACAAACAATGCTCTGAAATTACTATAAGTAAAGGGAGAATGAATATGAAAGAAATAATTGTAGAGAAATACAAAGAAAGTATTCGTGAGGGACAAGGGACATTAGTGATTATATTTATAAATATAGCTTTATTTATCGCTTTAAATACAATTCCTAGCCTTAGGGAGAATTTATTGCTAAGTGATGAGATATCTACGATACTAGAAAAGCCTTGGGCTTTAGTTACTGTATTTTTTTCCCATGAAGTACACTTTCACATCATTTTAAACATGGGTTTATTCTTCTTCTTTGGTTTGGAACTAGAGAAGATTACAAATGCAAAAACAGTAATAATTGTTTATTTGATAGTAGGGCTGATAGGTAGTTTAACATTTCCATTTACCAGATTAATAGTTCAACGAACGGGGCTTGTAGCGGGAGCTTCAGCAGCGGTATATGGGGTAGTTGGTGCATTTGCAACATTAAGACCCAATGTTGTGTTGTTAGGTTCAAAGGCTAAGTTATGGGTGTTGGTAATGATTACTCTTAGCATACTTTCATTAATTTTGCATACACAAACATTAGATAGTGATGTTGCCCATATGGCAGGAATTGTAGTAGGGGTAATTTGTGGTTATTGGCTTAAAAGCAAAGAGGCTAAAGTGTCTAAATTGTAGGTGCTATATGACAGATAGCATTTGGAGATAGATTGATAATTCAAGTATATTAAAAGTAGCAGACAAGGAGATAGGATAATGGGGTTTGAGTATATGACAGTTATGGTGGTTATTATAGTTGGGGTTTTGATTTACGGCACATATGAAAATAAAAAGAAATATGAATTAAAGGAACAAGAAATACAATTAGAAAGAGAAAAAATAGCATTAGAACATAAAAAACTAGATATCAAAAAAGGTGTAGATAGAGAATAGTGTGTCGTAATCGTGTCTTATTACAAGGTGGAATAATTATGAGGCTATTGGAGCTCATCAATCAATCGATTCCAGAGAAATTATTATATATTGGATTAATCCTAGGTGTAGTTGGATTATTCAGACTAGGCTTAGTATATGCAGATGTAACTATTATCTTAGGTACAGTACTTGCTCTTATTGCTATTTTAAAATATGGAATAATGGATAAATTAAAATAGTTGTATGTGTACACATGATGCTGCATATGAAGGTACAACTTGGTAGTAAAGAAAATGAAAGTTGGAAAAGGAGGTTGATGAATTGAACAAGAATAAAGATAAGGGGAATTTGGAAAAATCCTATAAGCTATTAGTCTTTTGGTTTCTCTCTTTATTTGTTTTTGCTGGCTTATTTAATGTATTACTAATAAGATTAGATTTAGATCTTAGTTCAAAGGTAACAACACTTTTATGGCTATATTTTATCCACTTATTTTTTATCAGTTTATTTTTAATGGTTCATAAAACAGAGAGGGTCTACTATATAAATTACATCACTTATAAAGAGGCACAGGAGGCAACCAAGGAGGAGAGAAGAACTTTTGCATACAAACATCTTATAGTCTTTTGTATCGCTGCTATTAGTTTTATCATCTATTCGATTATTTCACTTATAGGCCAATACCCTACAGGAGTAGATATAGGCGTGTTTATAGTGATCACTATCATTTCAGCTATAAGAACTGTACCTTTTAGGCTAAAGGAAAAATAGAAAGAGACATTAATGTGTCAGATCATCGTATATTTGATAAAGGAGCGAATGAAATGAAAAAAAGCAAATGTCCAAAATGTAGTTCAACAGATATCGGTAAGGGAAAGCTAAGCGGTTATGCAAGTATGGTGCCCGTAAACAAAGTATTTTCCATGGGATCCCCCATTATTGCTGAAATATGTACTAACTGTGGCTATATTTTAGGCCTAAAAGTATCAAGTCCAGAAAAATTTAAGGTGGATTAATCAAGTAAAAAAGTGATGTTGCAAACAACTCCCGATCTTCAGGATATAGGTTTTCGAGGTAAACATTGATAGCAGCTAAATCAGGATCAAAATTAGGATTATAATAACCCAATATTTCTATTTGCAAAAAAACCAGTTACAATGATACGGTGAATCGTACCATAAATAACTGGGAATTTTTGTAGACAATTTATACTTTAATTAAAATTAAGCGTGCTAATCTTGTAGATTGACAAAGACCTGCATCAGCTCTGGATAATAGTCATCGAAGGTAGGATAGCGATCTCGATTATCAAGATAATAAGAAATCGACCCAATGACCTCATCAATATAGATAAAGCCTCGGTCTCTATTAAGAGCTAGGTCGTTTTCATATGCGGTTTCTCCTAGAATACTTCGAAGCATAAGAGCTGTATTGGCCCTAACGATATGTTCGTTGATGGCAGTTTCCCAAGATCCATAAGCCTGGCGTGACATGACTTCCTTTACAGGTTCAAATAGTGACTTTGTAGTATTCACTATGTCCATGTGCTCTGAAGTTAAAGGGTTCACGAAGGAGTGGGAAAATTCATGTATTAGGACGTTCAGGAATAATTCTTCATCATCATATATATTCTGTGTAGGAATCATCTCAAGGGTACCATCCTTGTGTTCTATAGAACAACCATATCCGTTTTGTGAAAATGGAGTGACGGTAACAGTGGCCATCTCAATAGGCTTGCCATAGAAGTTTTCCATGACTTCATCTACGTTGTGCCGTGAAACACTATCGTGCCCTCTCTTCATCAATTCCATGTAGAGGTCCTTGTTAGATCTAAAGTATGCATCAAAGTCGCTATCCATACGAAAGGACTTTAGCTGAACCATGAATGTCTCCAACTGTTTCTTGCCACCAGCTCTACTCATTGTAAACTCATTTATTTCGATATCATCCCTAAATCTGAAGTCTTCATCAAAGTGGTATATGGAAGAGGGAATTGCATCAAAGACAAAGCCTCTTTTAACCATAGGTAACAGTGTGCTCATGAGAGCATGGTCATTGAAATCACTAAAATCTTCAACTGCCCTATCAATAAAAACTGTGTTGCTTGGATAATTGGTGAAGCCAGTTTCATGCCGTAGCATTTCCACAGCTAAATAGGTGGCTTCCACCATGGGACTGACCCTAAATTTAATTTTATCTTCTGGATTGTAATATAGGGATTTCTCGAATACATAGTCATCAAATTTCTCATCATCTAGTGAAAGGGTTGCCTGACTAGTTAATCCTCCACACCCTGTAAGCAGTAACAGTACAAGAACAATCATTCCAACAGTCATCATTTTAATTTTATGTATCATCATACACCTCCAAGTTATTCTGGCTCATACCAGTAATTTACGTCACTTAATTATTAGCTTCATAAAGCATTATTAAAGAGGCTTTACAGCAATCTATATTTTACCATTTATTATTAAATATTTCCATATTTTTTTTCTGCACCTATATAAAAAAAGTACAAATAGATTAATTTGATATTAAAGAATGATAAATACAAAGGATCGGCATATAGGTAATGTATACTTTGTCATCAGGGTGTAATGTAAAATTATACCATATTATGTTATGATGAAGTTAGACAAAGTGAGGGAAAGCAATGGGAGAGATGAGATTTTTAGACATAGGGCCAGGACTTATTCTTATATTAGCTATATGCTAGTTAGAGATTAGAAGCCTCATGCTCCCCTAAGAGAATATCTACTATGCAATAACTTACAAATGGAGAAGGAGGTTGATGATATAATATTAAATATTTGCGCGAATATGAAATAAAGGTGAATTAAAAATGAAGCATGAATGGAGAAAACAAGAGAAGAATTTGTATATACCAAAGCAAAATCCCCAATTAATAACAGTTCCAGAACAAAAATTTTTTATGATAGGGGGGAAAGGAAATCCAAATAGTGAAGAATTTTCAAAAAGGATAGAAGTTCTTTATTCATTAGCTTATGCCATCAGAATGATGCCGAAACAAGGATATACACCAGAAGGTTATTTTGAATATACAGTATATCCATTAGAGGGGCTCTGGGATTTAACAGAAAAAGGGAGAAAACTAGCTATACTGGATAAAGATGAATTATTATATACTATTATGATTAGACAGCCAGACTTTGTAACAAAAGAAATAGTAGATAGAGCATTTGAAAGTGTAAGAAAAAAGAAACCTCACCCACTACTTGATGAAGTATCATTCGATACGATTGAAGAAGGATTATCTGTTCAAATGCTTCATATCGGCTCTTACGATGATGAGCCACAGAGTTTTAAAAAAATGAAGGAATTCATAGCAGAAAATCATCTTGAAATAACCACTCTAAGACATAGAGAAATTTATCTTTCAGATGCAAGAAAAGTTGAACCTGCAAAGTTGAAAACAGTTTTAAGGTATATGGTTAAAAGAAGATTATAGATAAAGGCTAGCAATAATGAATCAGGATACGTGGGAAGAAGCTCAAAGGCATTCAGCAATAGGGCTAATGATATTGGGATTAATTGTATTTGTAGAAAAACAATTAAGAAAAGTTTTTAATAAAGACGGTAGCAGAAAATCTAAATGAATACAGGTAATATTTGATTCTAATTGCCCTTCAGAATAGAAGCGATGTTACCTACAGTATTTTTTAACTAAAATTAGAATAATATAAATTGAGAGGTGAATATGTTGCAAAAATGGGAATATATAAGTGTTAAAACTGAGGCAAAAGGTTTAATGGGTGGGAAATTTAATTTAGAGGAATTTGACAGTAAATTAAATGACTTGGGTGAAAAAGGATGGGAATTAGTATCAAGCTTCACAACCAATAAAGGGTACGGAGAAACTAGAGATATAGTATCAATTTTAAAGAGAAAGAAATAACTAAATTTCGATATAGATAATGTTTGGAGGTCTGAAAATGGGAGCAACCATAGTATTTGTGATGCCTGTATTGATAGCTGCTGCTGTTTTTATAGGAATAGGCATATTTGCATTGAGAAAGGAAACCCCTATGCATTTTTGGTCTGGCACAACTGTGAAGAAGGAAGATATATCCGATATAGAATCCTATAACAGAGAAAATGGGTTTATGTGGATACTATATGGCTCTACCTATGTTCTTGCTGCAGTTCTTACATTGCTATTTGGAAGTATACTAGGGGCAATAATTGTTACTTTATCCTGTACAGTAGGATTAATAGTATTGGTTTTTGTTTATGGAAGAATATACAAGAAGTATAAAAAATAGATAACCTTTACCTTCAGCTTGGTGTACTATGAGGTGAAGGGTGGTGGAGGAGACTATGAATAAGTCAATTAAAGTAAAGAACCGCATTAAAGAATTCCGTGCTCGACATGATCTTACTCAGAAAGAACTAGCTAATTGTGTAGACGTTCGTAGAGAAACCAAAAGAAACCCAGAGGTTTAAAAATATGGAAAGGAGGTTGAAAAATGGAAGTTGTAGGGCTCTTGGCACCAGTTGCGTTTGTTTTTGCTTTATCAGCTATCGCACAAGTAAATTCTCTTAAAAAAGAGGTGGAGCAGTTAAAGGAAGAAGTAAACAAATTAAAAGAGTAGAAACTCTTTAGACCTGTATCATGCAATGTCTATTCAATATGGCATAGAGTAAACTAACTTTATTTCAAAATAAGTGCATGTACTTAGGTTATAGGGCTAAATTTAATAGCCACTTATAGGGAGCATCTATGCCTGAAATTATGTGCATTTAGGGAAATAAGTAGACAACCAAAAGTTGGACTTATAACTTTTGTATTGGTCACTTAGTTTTTTCATCTAGGGCCATAGGGATAGGATCGACTTTTGAGATAGGCCCAAATAAATACAGCTTTTGCGGGTTAAAATATGTTTGCTTATACAGTACATGTGGAGACGGTAGCTTTGATAGAGAAGAAGTAGATTGGAATCAGTGATTTAGAAGGTTTTTGATGAAAATTCATAGTTTGAAAATGTTCCCCTAGACAAGCGTTTAGGGAATTTATTTTTATAGGGGGAAAAAATTTTGCAGAATAAAGGGATACTATGAAAATATACAGAGAATTAATAAAGAGTCATACATAAGATAAAGGATTGAGATGGTGCAAACTTTAATAGATCATATATTGTTGCTTAGGGTAAGCTTTTAATATTTTTATCCTAAACAGTTTTAAATTCTCTCGCAATACATTACATTTGTAACTACTCAGTATATACGCTACCTGATAAGATAATATTAACGCATAGAATGACAAGTATGGGAGGTAATTTTATGACAATTATGCATATGAGAAAAATATTAAAACGATATGGGAATCATTTAGCACTTGATCACGTAGATCTTGATATTACGGAAGGTGAAATTTTAGGACTACTAGGGCCAAATGGTGCAGGTAAGACCACATTAATTCATTC
>JAFIFG010000086.1 GCA_020832135.1 Clostridiaceae bacterium | reverse complement strand
AAAAGACCATGTTGAAATTGTTGTGCCTAGCTTATCAGAACTGGCAAAATTATTTGTTGAAGCATTACAACCTAAGTATGTCCAATTGAGCTTCCATGATTTTCTAGATACGACTTAGTTATTTGTACAAAACTTAGGTAGCTACTACTTTATATATACATTTACTTTTTTTGTTTTTTCACCTCTATTCCTTTAAAATTATTAACGTTTTCCTGAATTCCAAATAATAATCTAGAAAAACAGTTTTTTGTTGTAATAAGACTATGCCGCTAGGTATACCTATCAATACACTTTACTGCCATTAGATCTTTTAGATATCCTCCATTAAACCTAAATAAATGTATATCATTTACTGCAACAACAAATAGATTGATATAAATTTTACTATATTTAAAGCAAATTCCATGCCAAATTTTCCAAATAATAACTTTCACTTTGTAAATCCTATATAAATTCACTGTTTTATTTGAAATTTCAAATATATACAAGTATTCTGTATAGATAATATTTACTAGATTCATATTGTTATATAGGCTTCTATGATAATTTTTACCAAGGGCATTCATATATATTGTAGATTCATTGGTAAAAAGTATCAAGTTTACAAAATAAAGTCCGTTGGGACCAACGGACTTTATTTTGTAAATTTAATAATTGTCTTTAATATTTTATCAACTTCTTCCGTAGTTATATCATCTTGTAATAAACATTCCTTTGCATGATCTTCAATGATAATAGACCCAATCTTATCAATAGAGGACTTTACAGCAGCCACCTGCAATAGAATATCTTCACAGGTTTTTTCCTCTTCTATCATCTTTTCTATTCCCTGTATATGTCCTCTTACTGTTTTTAATCTCGTTAAAATCCCTTTTCTTATTTTCTCTTGATCCACAAATCCACTTCCCTTCTCCTTAATTAAGCGGCTTGTTTTGCTTTCTTAGCTTTATCTTGGCCATCTTTAATTAACCCAGTTGCATACCCCATAGGACAGACAGTACACCAACTTCTTGGTTGAAAGATAACTCCCATTAGAATACCTACTAGGGTAGAAACCGTCATCATTCTTACAATAGCAAATGCTGTTTTGGTAAAATCTCCTCCAGCCATAACTAAGGAAATACTGAACATACCCATCATCCAAACTAACATAATATTTTTTACTGTTTTTGTTTTTAAGAATTTAGGTAAATTATTTTTAAAACTTACTTTATCTAAAAATACCCCAAACATCGAACCTCTAGGACAATATTTAGCACAGTGTACTCTACCCCCACCTCTTACCGCTAGATAGATGGGGGTACCCATACATAGTAAGCCTAAAATACCAAATCTAATATCTACTATTGATAGTGTAAAAAATAACACCATAAAAATCCAAGACCATTTCATAATTGACTTTTTCATATATATACCTCCTCGTTTTATAATCAACCCCTCCCTAAGGGGGGGGTGGTATATATATGATACATCTTTTGTCTATATTAGTCAATACCCTTAATTCATCCAACTCTTTAGTTTTTTCATATCTTTTATAATAATTCTTTTACCTTCTATGTCTATCGAGCCTTCCTTTTTAAATTGACTGAGGGCACGACTTACAGTTTCCCTAGCTGTTCCAATCATATTTGCTAGATCTTGACGGGATAAATGCAGCTTAATTTCCACACCCTCATTGGTGGTGACCCCTTCATCTTCACTAAAATCTATCAGTGTCTTGGCAATCCGTGTATAGGTATCCCCTAAGGCAAGTTCTTTTACTTTTTGTTGGGAGCTAAATAGCTTTTTACTGAATACTTTAATAATCTGCAATGCTATTTCGGCATTTTGGATGATCAATTCCTCTAAGTCTTCATTTTTTATCATACCCACAACCGTATCCTCCAATACTTCTGTAGAGGCAGGATATGGGATATCGTTAAATAAAGTAACCTCCGCAAAAACATCTCCCTCTGAAAGCATAGTAAAGATATGCTCCCTCCCGTCGGGGGCTGTCTTATATACCTTTATCTTCCCAGACTTCACAAAATAGAAGGCTTCCCCCGGCTCTCCCTCCATAAAAATCAGATTTCCTTTTTTAAAGTTCTTTTCTATTGTTATATTGCTTATTTTTTCTAAATCCGTTTGGCCTAATTTTGAAAAAGCAGGAATTTTTCTTAAAATTTCCCCCTCTATATTTTTCATTCTTTCACCCTTTCTCTCCTTCTTACTTTTCTGCCACTACGATGGTAGCATAGCTGTCTTCACTATACACTTCGCCTAGGAAATTCCCATATATATCTATGCTTTTAAATGCTGCTCCTTTTAATAGATTCACTAATTCTTGACTTTTTAAGGGATATAGTGGAACGGAGTTAGTGTAGCTCTCCTTTTTCCCTTCCTTTTCTACCACAAGCTCAGTATTAAAGTTAATCAAATGTTGTTCTTCATCATACTGATAGTTCCGTATAAACTTAACCCCTTCTTCTTTCGATTCTATTGTTGGTAAATGATCTATCTTATCCTTTAAAATCCTATCATAATTAATGATTTGTATAATCAATCTCCCATTGAATTTTACAATATCGTAAATTCTATCTAAGGTTTCCTGCATATCTACTAAATCTGTTAAATGTACTAGGGAATTTCCAATACAAAAAGCTGTATCAAAGGTATTTTCCTTAAAATATTCGTTTAATCTCATCATATTACCTACATATGTATTGATCTGAGTATTCTTTAACTTGGCTTTTTCCTTTACTTCATTTATCATTTCTTCATCTAAATCAATAGCAGAAACATTTAATCCTTTCTCTGCCAAGGCTATTGCATAATTTCCTGTACCACATGCAATATCTAAAATAGTAGCATTTTTTTGAGGTGTGTTTTTCTGTATAAAATTTAATTGAGCTTTCCCTGTAGGAAAAACAACATCATAATATTTGCTGAATTCACTATAAAAATCCATTTTTTTCCTCCTTTATATAAATATTTGTTTCAACGACTATTTATATTATACCCCATGTGTTTCTCAATACATAATTTTAATTTTTTATTGGGAAAATAGAAAAGATAGTAAAAAATAGAATGATGTCCATAGGAAATAGAGAGGTGATAGAGAAAATGCTTAAATTTTTAATGGCACCTATTCTTTTAATATTTACTCGAAAATTCAAATTTGCTAAGTTTATAACAAAGGCATGGCTTTTCTTAAGAATGTTTATGGCTAAAAAGGGTAAAAGAATGACTTAATGAACATAAGTTAAATGATAGGCTAAAGGGGTTATTGTTCTGTACAACAAAACAATAACCCCTTTACCTACTTTTCATCATTATAACTATTCATACCCTAACATCTGAGCAAATTCTTCCATCATGTCTAATTTTTCTTTATTGTTTTCATCATACAATGGTTGGCATCTTTTAATACTACCTTCCCCCATTAAAAATTTTGATGCAAAGGCTAAGCAGGTTGTTTCTCCACATCTTTTACAATTAATCTTAGGAAGGTATTTGTACAGCTCAATTGCGGTAGGTTTTTTTCTCATTTCATGTAATGGGATAATTTGATCTTTTTTTTCATATACATCATTTACTAGATCCCTCACCAAATCTGTTATTTCGTAAGCATCTGTTTCATTAATAGCCTTAGATACTGCAAGTTTGTCCCTGTGAAGAGTAATAATTCTAAACTTTTTTTTAAAGGTTAAACTGGGAACCCTAGGGTTATAGAT
>JAFIFG010000084.1 GCA_020832135.1 Clostridiaceae bacterium | reverse complement strand
GAATGAGGGAGATCATGAAACTGTCCATGAAGTTGGACCCTTTAAGATAGATGAGAAAAAAATAGAAGTTAAGAAAAATGGTGAATTAATAGAATTGTTGCCAAAAGAATACAAGGTGTTTTTATATATGGCAAAACATCCTAATCAGATTCTAAGTAAGGAGCAAATATGTTATAAGGTTTGGGGCGAGGATTATATAGGTTTTGACAACACTATAATGGTACACATAAGGAGGCTAAGGGAAAAGATTGAAGATGAGCCCTCGAATCCAAAATACATTATCAATATAAAAGGATTAGGCTATAAATTTCTTATAAGGGATGAATAAGTATGAACTTAAAAATCACTGGAAGATTTATTTTAACAGTAGTAATGATAACTATTATTATAATTATTATTAATATAATTGTGGGAATTGGCTTTATAATTAATGGAGTAATTAATGAAGAAGATGTAATAAGTGAAAGTAACGATTTTTCACCAGAAGATTTCACGAGGGAATTTAGTAAGTACTTGATGATAAATCAAGAAGGAGTATATACTAACGAGGATGGAAAACAAATCCTAGAAAATGAAGATTTATGGCTGCAGGTTTTAGATGAAGCCGGAAATGAAATATATAATTATAATAAACCTGTTGATGTTAGAGAAAGCTATTCCCCTATGGAACTGGTTCATGCATATAAATATTCCTTAGCAGAGAGTATGTCTACTATATTTATAGGGGAAAAGAATTTTGAGGATACAAATTATAGTTATATTTTAGGATTTCCATTTGAGAATATAAAGAGAATAGTTATTTCATTCAATATGTTTCAATTAATGGATAGTATAAGAAAAATAGCTTATGTAATTTTAATTATAGACATTCCCATAGCTTTGATATTTGGGTATTTATTTAGTAGAAGACTTACAAAACCCTTAGTAGGTATTATAAATGATGTTGAAATCCTTTCAGAGGGAGAATACGATTTACAAAGGGAAGAAAAAGGAGTTTATAAGCAAGTCTATAAAACAATAAACAATTTATCTACGAAACTTAAAGATAATGAGGAAGCAAGAAGAAATTTAGACAGAATGAGGGAAGAATGGATATCAAATATCTCTCATGATATAAAAACTCCTTTAGTGTCCATAAAGGGATATGCTGAGATTTTAGCTAATGAAGAATACGATTTTACAGAGGAAGAAATGAGGGAATATGGAAAAATAATAGAAAGTAAATCTAACTATATTAAAGAACTTATAAATGATTTAAATCTTAGTACTAGATTGAAAAATAAATCTTTAACCCTTGATTTTAAAAATATCAATATTGTGAGCCTAGTCAGAGGAGTGGTCATAGATATTTTGAATAATCCTAATACTAACAATATGAATATTGAGTTTATTGCAGAAAGAGAGATTATTGAAAAGAAAATTGATGAAGTTTTAATAAAAAGAGTAATAACAAATATTCTATATAACTCCATAGTTCACAATAATGAAAATGTGTCAATAGAAGTCAAAGTAGAAAAAAAAGAAAACATTCATATATTCATCATCGATAATGGCAAAGGAATTAAGGATAGAGATATTAAACATATATTTGAAAGATATTATAGAGGAACAAATACAGGAACAAAACATAAAGGTTCTGGACTAGGAATGGCTATAGCAAGGGATATTATTGAAGCTCATAATGGCTCCATCAACATAAAAAGTCAACTGGGAGTAAGGACTGAAATAGAAATTGTACTATAATTAGAAACAATTTAAAACGGAAAAATTAAATAGAAGTGTAATAAGATGACAATCATAGATTTGATGAATTAGCCAATAGGATAGATGCATTAGAAGAGGTTGAATTATATTCTTATTTACCGCTAGAGAATATTAAACTACATATCGGGAACCGACGGGGTCAGGTTTGAAATATTCACTTATTAATATTATGATTTAATAGGGTGATTAAAATGGCTAGAAAACCACGTGTACATTACGAAGGGGCTCTATATCGGTACCGAGATTGATATGCATTATAGCTATGGAGTTGGTTTAAAAGAGTACGACGAGAGGGTTAAGCAATTAAGAAAGAATAGCATATAGTGAATACCCTATTAATAAATAGACTAAGAATAATAGCTAATGAATAAAAGTCCTTTTCACGATGGTGTAAAAGGGCTTTTACGCTTACTTTCGTAGGGATTTTATGGAATAATAAGGAAAAGTAAAAGACTAACGATAATCTCGATGCAAAGAGATTATACATATTACATATTAAAAATTAGCAGAATAAGTTTTCATGGAATGAGGGGACAGGTGCATTGTCCCTCGGACAATAATGATAATAGAAAAGGTTTTGATTTTATAGAATATCTGGACAGCAATACATATGCTAACTGCAACATACCATACATGTTGAGTGTGTAGTGTTGATGTCTAAAAAGTGAAGTTTGAAAAGCATTGTAAGTGCTAGGTTTCAAAGCTTGTAGAATATAAAAGTGAATCAGACAACTCGACTTTAGCCCTCGATACCCGTTCATGGAAACATATCGAGGGTGTTTTATTTGGAAAAAAATGACCTCAAAAATAGGTAGGGTTGAATTGACAGATTAGATAAAGTATAGGTTGAGGAGACAGAATAGATGTAGCCGACTGTATGCGAGATTTATAGAAGGGTACACTTGAACTTTTGAGTTTAAGTCGGATGTAGAGCTTACGTAGGATTCTTGTAAAAAGGATATAAAAAAAGCAGAGCAAACAGTTTAAGCTTAAGTATCAATAATCAGTCATACAAAAAAATGATGGTATATTAAAGAAGGCTATGAACATTGCTTCAGATTTATCTGTGTTCTGTGTTTAGTAATAATTTCTGATCGGATCCAAATTTTTTTAATAAATAATGCTTATAATATGACATGGTCTTGTCATATTATATTTGTTATAATCAACATAGGTGGTGAGACAATTGCAAATAATCCGGCTTTTTGAAATTGTATATGTGTTATTGAGTAAAAAGAGAGTAACAGCGAAAGAACTGTCACAGCGCTTCGAAGTATCTCAAAGAACTATTTACAGAGATATAGATGCGCTTAGTGTCGCAGGCATTCCTGTATATACTGAGAAGGGCAAAGGTGGAGGCATAGGTCTGCTTCCTGAATTTACTTTGAATCAATCCCTTTTAACTGAGCAGGAACAAGAAGATATTATTTCTGCCCTACAAGGTTTAGAGGCGATTAAACCCCAAGAAATGCCCCAGGCTTTAACAAAACTGTCTGCAGTTTTTAATAGAAAGGTTGTCAATTGGATTGATGTGGATTTTTCAGACTGGAGTCGTGGCGATAATAGATTGTTTAGTGAGCTTAAGACAGCTATATTTAATAAAAATGTTATAGTATTAGATTATTATAGTAAAAAAGGAGTAAAAAAAAATCGGGAAGTTGAACCTATTCAGTTGTTTTTCAAGCATCAGGCGTGGTATTTAAAGGGGTTTTGTCTTTGGCGGCAGGATATACGATTATTCAAGCTAACAAGGATAAAGAACTTGATGCTTACAGAGCAGTGTTTTAATGAAAGAAGTTCTTCGATGATCTTATTTGAAGCTTCGCAGAATGAAAATGATTATAACGATATTGAATTGAGAGTGAAAATAGAACCAGAAATGGCTTATCGGGTTTATGATGAATTTGAACCTCAGAACATTCAAACACTACCGGATGGCAGTTTTATTTCTACTGTTGTTTTTCCAGAGGATGAATGGGTGTACGGCTACATTATGTCATTTGGAGAGTATATTGAGGTGATAGAGCCTGTGCATATCCGTGAGCTTATTCAAGAAAGATTGGAAAAAGCTTTTAAAAAATATATTTAATATGACATGCTGTTGTCATATTAAATAATCTATAATCAAGATATAACTGATAAGGAGGTACTACTAATGGAGGAAAAGTATTGTCAATCTTGTGCTATGCCAATGGGAGATACGGATGCAATGTACGGAACAAATTCAGATGGAACCAAGAATAAAGACTATTGTAAGTATTGTTACATGGAGGGGGCATTTACATCAGACATTTCTATGAGAAAAATGATTGAGGTTTGTGTTCCACATATGGTTTCTGCAAATTCTGGTATGAGTGAGGATAAAGCCAGAAATATGATGAAAGAATTCTTCCCCACATTAAAACGTTGGAAAATAGGATAAATACAGAGTGGGCATAGATCTATTTCTATGCCTTCTTGTTTTGAAAAGGAGGGTTTATTGATGTGTGATAAGTATATTAATTTAGAAATGAATAATATTACTGAGGAACATTTATGCTGTGCTATTTCTGACAAGAAACACCAGCATGGTGTTGATGTGAAGCGATTTTGGTTATCTGACAGAATATCAGAAGGGCATATTTTTAGAAAACTTGATGCTAAAGGGAAGGTTTTTATAGAATATGCGCCGTTGAAAACTGCTTGGGTTCCTATTAACGGCATTAACTATATGTATATCTACTGTTTTTGGGTATCCGGTAGTTTCAAAGGAAAGGGACATGGCAAAAAATTGTTAGAGTATTGCGTTGAAGATGCTAAAAAGCAAAAAAAATCTGGTATTTGTGTCATTAGTTCAAAGAAAAAAACACCCTTCCTTACTGACAAAAAATATATGCTAAAATACGGATTTGAAGTCGTCGATGCAATAGGAGATTATGAGTTATTAGCCCTGTCATTTAATGGCCCAAAACCTGTTTTCACAGATAATGCACGAAAGCAAGAGATTAATTCCAAAGACCTGACAATTTATTATTCAAAGCAATGTCCGTACATTCCGAACTGTATTGACCAGGTTGAACAATATTGCAAAGATCATAATGTCCCATTAGACCTAATTGAAGTTGATACTCTAGAAAAAGCGAAGACTGTACCAGGGGTATTTAACAATTATGCAGTGTTTTATCAAGGTAGGTTTAAAACTGTACATTTGCTAAATAAAGGCTATTTGGAAAAGAAGGTTTTGGTGTAGCCTTATGATAAACTATAAAGAATATAAAACTATTCTTTCGGCAAAGAATAACATGAATATCTACCGTGGTTGTACCCATGGCTGTATATATTGCGATTCTCGAAGCGAGATTTATGGGATGACCTATACCTTTGAAAATATAGAAGTGAAAACGAATGCAGTGGAATTACTTGATGAAGCATTATCAAAAAAACGTAAGAAGTGCATGATAACCACTGGTGCAATGACAGACCCATATATACCTCTTGAAAAAGAATTAAAGAACACAAGAAAATGTCTTGAAGTTATAGAAAAACATGAATTTGGGGTATCTTTACTAACAAAATCTGATTTGGTTTTGCGGGATATAGACATTTTAGGAAGAATAAATAAGAAATCAAAATGTGTGGTTCAAATGACAATAACAACTTATGATGAGGAACTTTGTAAAATACTAGAGCCTAATGTTTGCACGACCAAAAGACGTTTTGAAGTATTAATGGAAATGCATAATGCTGGCATACCAACTGTAGTTTGGTTAACACCGATATTACCATTTATAAATGATAATGAAGAAAATATTTTAAGAATTTTAGATTGCTGTAAACAAGCAAAAGTAACAGGATTACTGACTTTTGGGATAGGAATGACCTTGCGCTATGGAAATAGAGAGTATTATTTCAAAAATCTAGAGGAATATTTTCCTGAATTGAAGAAGGAATATATGAAAAAATATGGTTCATCTTATGGGATTAAAAGTCCAAACAGTCAAAAACTCACAAGAATAATTAAGAAGTTCTGCAAAAATAATGATGTAATTTATGGAGAAAAAGAAGTTTTTAAATTTTGCACTCTTTTTGCTGAACAGAATAATCAACTTTCTATATTTGATGGAGATCAGTAATAGGTGCCGTAGGTAACAAACAGGGCAGATACTATAAAGGTGGAAATACGGGACTTGTACTTGACTGAGCTTTTCCACCATCATATCAGTTAAATATTATGGAATTACTGGAAATAATGTTTAAGACAAAAAACATGAATGACCCAAGGCTAGAGAGTGTTGTATGATTATACTCATTGATATGTTCCCCACTACCGATAGTGCTAAAAATGCTGTGGATATGTTCCTTTGCACTGATAGCCCTAGTGAGATTCATTCTGTCCTCTCGTGCCATGTTGAGACAGTAGCTTTGATAGAGAAGAAATAAGTTGAAATCAGTGGTTTGGAAGGTTTTAGATAAAAACACAATATTAAATTATGTTCTCCTAGACAAGTGTTTAGGAGATTTTGCTTTAAAAAGGAGGGGGGTGCAGAATGAAAACCTGTAGTAAACCACTAACTTTTATTGTGTGAGTAATTAGAGTAGGTTTTTTATTCTTACTTCACCTTAAATTAACATAAAGATTTCTTTAGGTTAATTTAAGAAGGAATTATTTATAATATAACGAATTAAGTATGTCGACAGATATATACAAATATCGACTGAATTTATAATTATTAGTGGAAAAGTAGTAGGGGAAAAACAGTAAAGAAAGTGAAGGAATTTCTCATTTAGTGGTCAAAATAATGCTATGCAGAATCGCAGTAATATTATTCAGTATATTAGAAAGTGCCAATCCGACAGTATATAGAACAAAAAAATAAGGATATTGTTGTTTTAGTAGATATCTTAGGTATTAGATATCTAAACTTTAAATATACTCAAAATTGTAAAAATTAAAAATGAAATGAAGGAGGAATATGAAATAGAAGCCGAACCATACTTAGGATAAATTATTTTATTTGCAGAATCATATGAACCACGGGGAAGGTATAACAACCTTTAACTTACAAGATTCAAGGGGAAGGGTTCCTGAGGGGACGGGTCAAGTTCACGGCTTCGATTATAAGTTAATATCATCGGGAGGTAGCACTGCGGTTTAAATAAAAGTACACACCTCGAAGACTTTCAATAAATAGTCTTCGTGGTCTATTAAATTTAAAATTTTGATTATTTATTATGGAGGAGGGAAGAAAGTGCAAGAAAAAAGATTATTATCCTTACTATTAGTTGGCTGCTTTATATTATCTATGTTTCCTAGTAGTATAATTGTGTATGGAGCTTCAGTTCCTAGTGATTATGGTATAAGATGGAAATTTGATGGGAATATGAGTGATCATATGGGAGTTGTTAGCTTGAATGATGATTATTCGGCTGGAAATCTACAATATAATTCGACTACCCATATAGAAGGAAGCCATGGTGCGTATTTTGATGGGAACACTTTTCTTTATAGCTGGAGCTCACTGGATTCATTAAATGGAAACTATGGATTAACCTCATTAGGAGGGACAGGTAGCCAAATCACTATTTCTTCACTTGTTCAAATAAGTGAAGATAGAAACCAGCCAATATGGCGTTTCGGAAATGATTGGTTGCACCTTGTGTATGACTCAGCCTCCAAAAAATTTAATATAGGTTTATGGGTAGAAGATTTGACAGTATTGGATTCTACAGAAGTAATAAATATAAATGAATGGTATCTAGTAACATACGTAATCGATGGAACAATTATGAGACTATATATTAATGGAACTCTCTCAAATAGCACTAGCCTTAGTTCATTATTTGATAGTAGTCTATATCCAGGCGATAAATGGTATATGGGGGTAGATACCAGTGGAAATCGAATATTTCAGGGGCATCTAGACGATATTACCGTTTATGGGAGAGCTTTGACTTCCACCGAGATTCAAGATATGTATCATTTCTATTTTCCTCCACAACTTTCTCAGTATACAGTAAGCTTTGATGTAGATGGAGGAAGTCATGTTAATAGCCAAATAGTAGAAGAAGGTGACTTTGCAACTATACCAATAGCCCCAACGAAGGTAGGCCATACTTTTGAAGGATGGTATACCAATAACAGTTATACAACAGAGTTTGATTTTCATAATACAAGCATTACAGAAGATGGAACCATCTATGGAAAGTGGGAGATTAATCAATACACAGTCACCTTTGATAGTCAAGGTGGAAGTGTTGTAGATGTTGAAACAGTAGATTATAATGATCTCATAGTTGAACCAGAAGCACCAGTGAAGGAAGGCTACAGCTTTGGTGGATGGTACAGGGAAGCAGGGTTGATCAATCAATGGGATTTTGGAACAGATGTAGTAACACAAAACATGGACCTATATGCTAAATGGAATGTCAACCAATATACAGTGAACTTTAATGTAGATGGTGGAAGTTCAGTGGCAACCCAGATGGTAGCCTATAATGATCGAGCTATAGAGCCAATTCCTCCAACAAAGACAGGATATACCTTTGAAGGATGGTATACCGATAACAGTTATACAACAGAGTTTGATTTTCATAATACTAGCATTACAGGAGATACAACAATCTATGCAAAGTGGGAGATTAACCAATACACCGTCACCTTTGATAGTCAAGGTGGAAGTCCAGTAAATAGCCAAGTGGTGGATTTTAATACTGTTTTAGTAGCACCAGAAGCACCAGTGAAGGAAGGCTACAGCTTTGGTGGATGGTACAGGGAAGCAGGGTTGATAAATCAATGGAACTTTGGAGTTGATATAGCTACAGAAAATAGAACCCTATATGCAAAGTGGTTAACACCTCAAGATAGTATTACAATGATAGCTAGTCCAAACAATGTAGAATTTACAGAAAGTTTTAATCAGATATTTACTTTAAATATATCTAATGATACAGTGATAGGTTCTGTATATAAATCAGATATGAATTTAGGTGGGATTTTTACCGACCTAAGTATAGGACAAGTAAATAATAGTGAAACAACAGTAACAGCAGAAGTATATGGTAATCTGAGCAGTGTTGGAATGGGAACAATTACATTAAATGAAGATAAACTTAATAATAGAACAAATCCATTATCGGCAAATATAACAGTTGCTTCAAAGCCAACCTACACAGTAAATTTTAATGTAGACGGAGGAAGTTCAGTAGGAAATCAAACAGTAGAGTATAACCAAAAAGCAACAAGACCTTTAGATCCAACTAAAACTGGCTACACCTTTGATGGATGGTATACCGATAATAGCTTTACAACAGAATTTAATTTTGAAGAAACTATAACTACAGATACACATATTTATGCCAGGTGGGTATCATATAATGCCAATTTAAGCAATTTAATATTAAGCCAAGGTACCCTTTCGCCTGAATTCCACTATGGCATAACAAGTTACGTGGCAAATGTGGCGAACAATGTGACAAATATAAAAGTAACGCCGACAGTAGCTGATGCGGGAGCAACAATAATAGCAAACGGATATGCAGTGGGAAGTGGTCAGCCATCACAGGCAATCAACCTAAACGTAGGCGAAAATACAGTAAAAGTAGAGGTAACAGCACAGGATGGAAGCATAAAGACATACACAGTAATAGTAACCCGTGCTGAATCAGTAGCACCATCAAGAAATTCATCAGGTAGTGGAGGCGGGGGCGGTTCAACACCACTATCAAATAACAAAGAAGTTATTACAAATAATCAAGACCAAGTCCAGAAACTTGGTACAGAAACCATAACAGAAATAGGTGGGAAAAGGGAAATAAAGTTAGTAGCAGATTCCCAGCAGATAAATAACCTAATAGAAGAATATGCTAAAGAAAATCAGACTAACAAAGAAGTTTCTTTTTCTATAACAAACCCAGGGGATATTACCAGAGTCTTACTCACAGGTGATATTGTTAAAAATCTGGGAGAAAACAACTTTAGAGTTTCGGTAATAGAAGAACAAGTTGAATACCATTTAGAGGCACAAAACTTCGCAATAGAAAAAGTGGCAGAATTAATGGGCGTACCTTCAGATAGCTTACACACTATTGACATTGAATTGAATATTGACAAAACATCATCAACAGAAAGGGAAATGCTCAAAGATCAAGCAAAAGCATTAGGTCATGAGATAGTAGTTGAACCTGTAAAATTTGAAATTATAGCAAGAACATCAACTGATCATGGCGCTGTTGAGGAGGTTGAAATCAATAGATTTAATACTTATGCTCAGCGCATAATTGAAATTCCTAATGATGTAGATAAAAACAAGATTACAACAGGCATTGTTTCTAATGTAAATGGTTCTTACAGCCATATACCAACAGAAATATTCCAAAAGGATGGGAAGACATATTCAAGACTAAACTCACTTACAAACTCTTCCTATTCAATCATTTGGAATCCAGTCTTCATAGATGAAGTTAAAGGACATTGGTCAGAAGCAATTGTAAATGGTATGGCTTCAAGGCTTGTATTAGTAGATTACCAAAATTTTGAAGCAGACAAAGCAGTCACAAGAGCAGAATTTGCAGAGTATATCGTAAGAGCATTGGGGTTATATAGGGAAGGACTAACTTTAGAGAATAAGTTTACAGATCTTGACAAGAATAAGCATCTGACAAGTATACTAATAGCAAATGATTGGGGGTTAATTCACGGCTATCCTGATAGAACATTCAAGCCAGATGCAACCATAACCAGAGAAGAGGCCATGACCATGTATGCAAAAGCCATGGACATAGCTAAAATTCTTGAAAACAGTGAAGATAAACTATCTTCATTTGTGGATAGTAATGAAGTAGCAGATTGGGCAACAGTCTACGTAAGAAGAGCTGTAGATGCTGGTATTTTTAGTGGCAAGGGCGACGGGATCTTAGACCCTAAGGGTACATTAACTCATGCAGAATCATTAACAGCAATAAGAAACCTATTAATAAAAGCAGGGTTGATCAATAATTAATTAATCATTCCTGATTCAAGGTTGAAATCATTATTCCCTCCTTAGACTACTAAGGGGGGAACTCCTTATTTATTTAGCCAAATATTATCATTATTCTATCAAAACCCATGTGGAAACCATCGCTAAACTATCTAGGATTTAGAAGGGTTTTACAGGTTTCACATCTAAAAACATGCCTATATGCCACCGATTTTTTTATCTCGGTGGCATATCTATGGGCCCACAGCCTTCTCTCAAAGGAAGACTTTTTTATAAAAGTATTAATACAAACCGTAAGTTTTATTTATATCTTGAATAAAGATGATACCATTACCTGGCTTATCAATTTCTAGAGCATTTCTAATAGAAGTAGCAATTGCTTCTGTTAGGTGGCACTCAGATATGATTAAGACAATTTCTTTTTCCGGTTCTATTTCCATAGAAAATAGCTTACTGGTTTCATGTATACCGGAGCCTCTAGCATTGACAATAGTTGCTCCTCTTGAACCTGCCTTGTTGGCAGCATCTACTACAAATTCAGCTTTACCTCTATCCACAACTACAAAAATAAGGTTATACATAGGATCTTTTACACCTCTACTTTCTTTTATATCTTTACAGGTTAAGCTTTTAGCACCTAATATGTTGATGACAGGGGTACTAAAGGCTATGCCATGATGTGGTTTATCAAAGCGAAATTTCTTGTTAAGCTCCTCTAGGGCATTAAAGGCAATAGTTTTATCTGCTGCCATTAGAACTAACTCTCTCCTAACCTCCGTTAACTCTAGAAATTCTAAAATAGGATTTCTAATGGTTCCTTTACCTAGAAAGATGGTGCCCCCTGTTATTCCATGTTGCTTTGCATGTTTTATAATTTTACTCGCCAAGCCGAATTTTACAATTACACAAAGTAATTCAAAATCAGTATCAACAGGATTAATCTTCATCCTCTGTTATACCTCCTTTTTTAGATTTTACACTAAACATAAAACCTAATATCTGTAGTGTGATGATGGGTGTTAAGGCTACCGTTGCAATCATTCCAAAACCATCAATTAAAATACTAGCTCCTTCAATTGCTTCAGCAGCCCCCTGTGTAAAAGCCAATATAAAGGTGGCTGTCATAGGTCCTGTAGCAACTCCACCTGCATCAAATGCAATCCCTACGAACAATTTTGGGACAAAATAAGTCATAGCAATTGAGATTATATATCCAGGCAAGAGATAATGCCATAATTGGATTCCAGGTATAACTATTCTCACCATAGATAGGGCTACAGCAAGGCCCACACCGATGGAAAGGGCAATGAGTACAGCTTTTCTTTTAACATACCCACTAGTAACATCTTCTATTTGGTAGGTCAATACATAAACTGCAGGTTCAGCTAATATGGTTACGATACCAAGAACAAACCCTATAACTATAAGATAAACCTTGTTGTCTAAAGATGCAAGACTATATCCTACAACACTTCCTACATCCATAAAACCAGCATTTACCCCAACTAAAAATATCAATAGTCCTACAAAGGTATAAATAAAACCTTTTATCATTTTAGAGAAGGATTTTTTAGTTAATTTGAATGCTATCTTTTGTAAAACTAAAAGGATTACTAGAAGGGGCAGGATAGCAAAGAGGCTTTCCCTAAACATTGCCGGTATCATCCCTATAAAAGGACCTATAATACCAGTTGATTCAGGTATAGCAAAATCCAAATGCCCTGTAAACTCTTCAGTTCCTGTTAGAATACTCATAACTATAACCGACATGATGGCGCCAACAGATGTTATGGCAACTAAACCAAAACTATCTTTTTCTGATGCTTTACTGTCTTTTTTAAGCTTAGAAACACCTATTGCTAGAGCAAGGATAAAGGGTACTGCCAGTACTCCGGTGGTTGCACCTGAAGCATCAAAGGATATTGCTAAAAACTCCGATGAAGTAAATAATGCTAAAATAAAAGTAAGGCCATATAATACAGTTAGGACTTTGTATAGGGGAACATTAGATACGATTCTAATGAAGCCTAATGCCAGCATAATGGACAGTCCAATAGAGACTACTATAAGAATGCTTATACTAGATATTTGGCCTGATGTCACTAAATCCACTTGATTGGCAAGAACGATTAACCCAGGTTCGGCAACAGAAATAAAAAAGCCAAGGATTAAACCAGCAATAATTACTATCCCTAGTTTATTTGTTTTAGCAAGAGTAGTTCCTACCAAGCTACCAAGAGGAGCAATGCCAATATCTACACCTATTAAAAAAAGGGTTAATCCCATAATAATTAAAAATGCACCAATAAGAAATCGAATAATTAGGGGAGTTTCAAGAGGTGTAATGGTAAAACTAAATAGTAATACAATGACTGTAATGGGTAGAATGGAGGATAAAACCTCCTTCAGTTTTTCGGTAAATATATTCAAATATGCTTCACTTCCTTTCATTAAATTTCTAGTGAACCTATTTTGAAAAGCAACAGATTGCAATATTGAGCTATCTGTTGCTTTTGATTGTTAATGTTATTATATTGATTATTTTATGTCTTTACAGATAATTAATTTATGTCTTTTTATCTATTTATTGTTTATCGTTGTCCTTCATATTATCTTCCTTTGTTTTGCTGTTCATTTCTTGATTAGCTTTTTTTGCAAGGTAAGCTCCTCCAATGCAAAATCCTATAAAAACAAGTAGAACTACAATTTGATCAATTGACATGAACAAAACCTCCTCATCTATAATTACATATTGTTTAACAATGTTATAGATAAGAAGTCTTTATAACTACTCCTATGTTGCTTTGGTATGAGTAGTTGACGTAGCCTTAGGAATAGCCATGAAAAGCTGACGGTTTCATAATAATTCTCAATAGGTTGCTTTATTAAATGAAAAAAGAAGAATAATATAAACCATAGTATATTCATGGGTTGAACTCTTATAAATTCTTTATAATTTTCATGGGTGCTAATATAGCTTATCATGTGTGTGAATTGAGATAAGCTTTGTAGATAAATAGTATTAGATGGATCGTTATTATTTGAAAAATCAACTTCGACACGAAGACTAACACTTAATAAGAAAATTATCAAAAGGAAAATAGTAAGAGGTACTAGTTGTTTCCTATATTTTTCTTTTATATAAATACCCATTTAGTCCACCTCTTATCAATTTTATTTATATAAATATTATACTACTTTTTTAGATAGAAGAACAATTTTAAAATATTATCATTATACTAATAGATATGAAATGAAAATTAATTTAGATAGAGTCTTAGTAATCCACCAAGGGGATAAGTAGGTTGTCATTGATAGTGAAGGCTTTAAGTAGTACAATTAATATAATACAGTTGTTTTAACCTACTATAGATGTTTAATATCTGATGTTATTTCTATGATGGTTAAACATACTGAGAAGGGCAAGGTGAAATATTTGACATTCATAGATAATAAGATGAAAGACAAGCTATATAGAATTATATTTGAAACCGACACACCCACAGGAAAGATTTTTGATATCATGCTAGTTATTATCATTCTTTGTAATAGTATTTTAATTATTGCTGAAAGTGTAGATAGTATTAGGCAAACTTATGAAACCTTGATCATGGTGCTGGGATGGTTTTTTTTAATTGTTTTTACAATCGAGTATATACTAAGAATCTTTATTGTTAAAAGAAAAGCTGCTTACATATTGAGTTTTTTTGGTATTGTTGACCTGATGGCTATTTTACCAGTATTCTTCGGTTTTATCTTTCCTGGAATGCGATTTCTGGTAGTTATCCGGATTTTTAGATTACTTAGGTTGTTTAGTATTCTAAAAATGGGTAGGTATGTGGAAGAATCTAGTCATTTATTACGTGCATTGAAGGCCAGTAGAGCTAAAATCATCGTCTTCCTTGCTACAATCGTATTTATTATAATAATAGTGGGGTCACTAATGTATATTATCGAAGGACCAGCACATGGTTTTGTCAGTATTCCAACATCTATGTACTGGGCTGTTGTTACGATTTCTACCGTTGGTTATGGAGATATTTCTCCACAAACTTCTCTAGGAAAACTGGTTTCCAGTCTATTGATGATTATAGGCTATGGAATTATAGCTGTACCCACTGGAATTATCTCCCACGAATTAGCTCATGCCTCTAAAACTAAAGTAGAAACGAAAACCTGTAGGAATTGTTCTTCTAAATTCAGTGATACAGAGGATCGGTTTTGTTCTAAATGTGGTACCTTGCTTGAATCTTGATAAAGTAAGTTGTAACATAAAAAATTAGGAAGAAGTAAATCTCTTCTTTAAATCAATATATTTTTTGTATACGTAGGTATGGTGTAGCAGACTTGCCACCCATCCAAAAGTTATAGGGAACTATAGCAAGATATATGAAATTATTATACAATCTTTAATTCCCTATATTCTAATGTTTAAAGAGTATTAAATAATATTAAATAATATAATATGATATACATATTGATGATAAAATAAACTGATGAAATAAACGGCTCACGTGGAAGTTGTTGCTAAACTATCTAGGACTTAGAAGGGTTAAACAGATTATAAAACTAAAAAACATACTATTTTTCCACCCGTTTTTACAACTGGGCGGCATTTGTTTATGATTTTTCACAATCTCATTATTTTTTTTCGCTCCTGAAAATATATTGATATCATTGGGAAGAACCCTTCTAGCCAAAATTTCAAAAGGGTCTAAGGATAAAAAAGTACTAGAGCTGCAGCCAGAAAAAAGTCCTGTATATGGATATTTTAAAGGACTGAAAATTTAGGATATACTTGCAAAAGTTGATTGGTGTATAGAAAATCATTATCTAGCAATAGCCTATGAATTTCGATTGCCACTTATTGTGTATACCCAAAAAGGTTGGGAAATTGAAAAAGATATATATTCTGAAGAGCTATTAGAAAAAATAAATAAAGTATGCTTTACGAAGGACTATAATTTTGTTTTGGAGCTCAAGGATAAAAATAGAGAAGTGATTTTGCTACTGCTAGACAAAATTGAAGCTTCTGGAAGAAAACAGTATATACCAGTGTTAAAGGCATGGAAGGAAATCGACTATAAGAAAGTGACAAAAAGGATTGATGGTGTACTTAGAAGTCTCGAAGCAAAGAATAATGAGAAGGTGTTATAATAAATTTCTTGGTGCTGGCAATTTGGCCCCAAAATAAAAAAATATGTAGTTTTGTTCAATTTTTGGAAATATTAAAAAACGTTGTGAGTCGAATTAGTATTAAGGCTAGAAGAATCTAAAGATAAAAAGGAGTGACCAAATACATGAGGAAAGACAATAAACCAACTAGGGAACAATTGAAAGAATTATATGAGGCAGCATCAGAATTTAAAAAGGTGGAACCTTGGAAATGGTTGTATGATGCTGACATTATCTGCGTTGAAAACCCAAAGAATAAGATGGTGGGATATTGTTCAGTTATGGGTAGAGGTGGTGAGCATTATGCACTTGGTGTATACCTTGGAAATGAGAGTATTTTGGGGTTTTATCGTATGATGGAGCATGGAGACTCTATACCTCATCATCAAGCATTACATTATCAGGACTGTCTGATGTGTTCTTTTGAAGATAGAAATTTTTTAACGAATAAGGATAGAAAACAAATAAAGGATCTGGGATTATCCTTCCGAGGCAGAAACGCCTGGCCAATGTTCCGCCGATATGAACCAGGGTATAACCCTTGGTTTATAAATGAAGAGGAATGCGTTTTCTTAACCCATGCCCTTAGACAAATACTTTTTGTGGCAACTAATGTGATGAACGGTCAACTTAAAATGGATATGGAGCATGGGAAAACCATACTTAGGTATAGTGAGGAAAAGGATGGGAAAATTGCATGGTATAGTAAAGAGGTACAATTAGTATTGCCAACTGCTTCCTACACCCCTGTGGAAATCACTGATAAAATGCTGATTCAAAAGATTAAAAAGATAGGGATCATGGGGAATGTTTCTCTTGAGGTTGATGCCTGCTATATGCCTTCTGCTGTACAGGAAAAAAGGAGTGAACGCCCATACTTTCCTAGACTTTTCATCCTTGCAGATAAAAAATCTGGTCAAATCTTGGATTTTGAAACGTACGAAAGTATTGATGAGGATGCCAATGTTACTCTAAATAAGCTAATCAATATGTGTTTAGAAAGCGGCGTTCCTAAGGAAATACAAGTAAGGAACGAGAGGATGGTCGCTATATTGGAGGATTTTTGCAAGAAGGCTGGTATTCAGTTAAAGGTTGTCAAGCGTCTTCCGTGTATAGATCATATGATGGAAGAAATGGCATACCATTTTTAGGAAATGTACAGTTTCAGGAGCGTATAGGGGTAGAACCTGTCGC
>JAFIFG010000082.1 GCA_020832135.1 Clostridiaceae bacterium | reverse complement strand
ATATAGTTTTTGATAATGCTCCATGATTTAATCTTTTCTTCTAATGATTTTATATTTTTTCCAGGTATAGGACTAGTGGATGGTAATCGATGAAACTCAACATTAAATGAGTTTAAATCAAAGTATCTAGTGAAGGTCTTTTCTGCTTTTGTACCATTAAAAAACACTGCTTCTATATTAGTATATTTATTTAAAAGTAATTCAAGGTTATTGGGTGCCTCATTTCTAATATTAGCATCTAAGCTTCCTTGTCTTTCACAAGTATGTATGACATCCCACAAAGCTATATTTTTACTTTTGACAAAATCTATTTTCCTAGCATAATCAGTTTCAGCCTGGAGATTAAAAATTGAATACATTATTGTCCAAAAATGATTTCTAGGATTGCCATAGTATTCCATGATACGAAGTGATTGAACACTTGGCATACTTCCTAGAATTAATACTTTAGCGGTCTTATCAATAATAGGTTCTAAGGATTGAATCTTTGACATGAAACATCACCTTTCTGAGTTATAACTTAGTAAGTATGCTGTCCTATAAATTGTTTACTGTCACGTTTGCAAAGTTTTCGGGCAAGATTTCGTCCATCAAGAGCCGCAGGAGGTATCCCTCCACCTGGTTCTGTCCAATGCCCAATCATGTGGCAGTTCTTCAGACCGATAACTTCTTTAGGTAGCTTTGTCATCAGTGCTGCAGGGGTGGCGGCAAAACCTTCGTAGCTTCCATGCCAATTGCCGGTGTAGCGTTGGACTGTATGTGGTGTTGAGATATTAATGACCTCTACTGCGGATTTAAAGCCTGGAAACTTGTCATCAAGTATGTTCAACACATTTTCAGCTATTTGAGATTTAATTTCTTTGTAAGCTTTAGGATCCTTCTTAGCCAGATCTTTCCAGTAATCACCATTCCATGTGTTGATCAAAACTGTAACAGAGGTTTTTCCTGTTGGTGCTAATGTTGGATCAAAATGATAAACATTCAAGCTAATATGTTGATGCTGGGAATCGTCTGGCAGTATAAGTGTCTCAGACAAATGCAAATTTATTGCATGAGGAAGATCTGAGAGATCCTTTGCTACACCAAAACCTAAGTAAACGGATGAAGGAAAAAGAGAAAAATCTTCATAAGCCTTTTTTACTTGAGGAGATAGGTAGCGGCCATCCAGCATCTTATAAAGAGTTGAGTATCCATCCGCAGCAGAAACGATATCATCTCCGAAGATTTCTTCGCCATTGTTCAGCTTTATTCCCACGGCACGATCGTCCTTCACCAATATCTTTTCAACCATGCTTGAGTAATGAATCTTTCCACCCAGTGCTAAATATTCTCTTTCGATATTATGTGCAAAGGGTAACGAGCCACCTACTGGGTAACCAGCAGCTTTTACATGCTGTTTAGCTAGACCTAATAAAAGAGAGATGGAAGACCAAGAGGATGGTATAATACAATTAAAAGCTTCTTGTAGCTTTGGGCTCTTCCAACCGCCAGCAAATTTTCCCAATGGCATTCTCACGTATTTTATCATTTTAAGAAAAGCCGTACTGTTACCTACCATGAAACGGATTCTATCACTGAGTTTCCAATTCTCTGTAGTAACAGGAATTTCAACCATAGCTAACTTCTTTAAGTCTTTAATAAGACTGCGGATATTTTTTTCATCTTCTGGAGCTATCCTCAAAAGTTCCTCTTGAAGCTTATCAGCATCAGCATAAAGGTGAACTGTATCACCGTCTGCAAGTTCAATTCTACTGAATTCTTCAAAATTGCATATCTTTGTTGGTTCTCCTTTTTCATTTTTTAAAGCACCTAGTTCATCCCAAATAGTATCAAAACCCGTTCCTTGTTTAGTACCCATCAGCCAATGAACACAGTAATCAAATATGTAGTCCCCTCTCTTCCAAGCAGTGCAAACACCTCCCGGTAGATAATGTGCCTCAAAAATCTCAGTATCATAGCCGTTACGTTGGAGGTAGGAACCAGCAGAAAGACCTGCAATACCAGCACCTATAATTAAAACTTTTTTCTTACCCATGTAAATACCCCCTTCTTAAAATTTATCCACATGTCAGCCTTATAACTTGCCTTCTCTGCGGAGTCTAGCAGCACAAACTATATCTGTAGCAGTACTATTTAAAAGCTGGACTGCATCTTCATCATCAAAATCATCTGAAAGTAATCCATTGGAAACCATTACAGAAAGCCCCGTTTGAAAAACCCTCATCTTTAATAGGATGTTTTTCAATTCATCTTCTGAGAAACCTTGTAATTCAGTATCTTTTTTCATTTCTTCAATAAGGATGTAATCCAAATCTTCGACGGAATTTTTTATATAATGATTCTGGTTTATAACTATATCTCGAAAAAGAACAGGATATTCTTTGGCAAATCTAAGACTAGCCAGACCTATATCTTGAAATGGATTTCCTGAGCACTGTGCATCAAGGATTTCTTTGCTAACTTCAAAGGTTTTTTTAACAACCTCTTGAATAAGTTCATCCACATCTTTGAAATTCACATAGATGGGAGCAATAGAACTTCCTAATTTGTCGGCAACCTTTCGAATGGTAATATTCTTAGTTCCTACAACTCTCGCTATTTCAAAGGCAATGTCAATTATTTGTTCCCTAGTATATATCTTTTTAGGTGGCATAGTAGACCTACTTTCTGAAGTTAAATTAATATATCATTTGATACATAACAAGTGTTATATATCAAATGATATATTAATAATTAAATTTGTCAAGTATTATTTTGTTAATGGTAATTACTAATGTAGAACAGCAAATTTTTTATGAACATTGTGTTAATATAAGGGAGGTAGATATGATGTTCCATGAGGTAAATAAAAATACCTGAAACAAAACCTATGAGGTGTTTTGTTTCAGGTATTTCTGAACTACTCTTTTATTCTATTTGTCTAGCCCTAGCTTAGAATCTAGCAATCCTTTTTCTTCAAGTGCATATAATTCATCACAGCCTCCAATAAATTCTCCGTGGATAAAAATTTGAGGAACTGTATCTGAACCAGTTTTCATTTTGATTTGTTGAAAAGTTTCTTCGTCCTTAGTAACATCCATTTCATTAAAAGCTACATTCTTGCTTTGTAGAAGTGCTATAGCTCTTTTACAATATGGACAAAAACCTTTTGTATAAATGGTTACATCCATTCCTTTTCACCACCTTTTCTAAACTTATAATATTATAATACTATGATACCCAATTCATTATTAAATAAAAAGATAAAATTCTCATGAAATAAAGTTTGCGATTTGATCAATCAAAGGATAACCTTTATGAAACCATTAAGAAATCTAAGTTAGAAAATAGGACTTTTGTACCAAAAAAACCTTTATAACTAAAAAATAATTAAAAAATTATACCTCAGTACAAAAATATGACATATAATGACTTTATACTACAAAGGGAGGAACTAATATGAAAAAATTTAAGAAAATTGTTGTTTCTATTGTTATTTTAACTTTTGTTCTACCGAGCTATGTATTTGGTCAAGACAGGGGGATCCAAGTAAAATATAATGATCGATACTTAGAATTAGAAGTTCTTCAGGAAAATTATATCATGTATCTACCACTACGTTCATTTTTTGAAGAAATAGAAGGTAATGTTGATTGGCAGCCTGATAGACAAAGTATTATTGTGGAGTATAGAGAAGATACTTTAGAACTACAAGCTAATAATCACGAGGTTTTAAAAAATGGCAAAACTGTTTATATAGATTATCCTGTAGTAGTGAAAGATTCAAAAAGTTACATAAGTGTTGGAGGATTAGCGCAGCTATTGGGTTTTAAATCTGGATATAGTTATTATACATCTACACTTACTATTGTGGATCTAAGTGAATTATTTGATGGTATTGAGATGCAAAATCAAGAATTGATGGAACTGATGGTATCACAGCAGGGAAATAAACAGCTAGAAGTAATTCAACATTTTATAGATGAATTTATTAGTGGAAGTTTAAAGGCTGATTTAGATATAAATGGTAATGCTCGAATGAATGAATATGAAGAAATAGCAGAATACTCTGGAAAGATGGGTGCAAACGTAGAGATTTTGACAAATGAAACAGATTATTCTATTTTAGCTGATTATCAAATTCAAATCGAAGATCAGGGTATTAATAAGTTAATTTTTGACGAAAAAGACAGTATGGGTGTGATAAAGTTAGGAGACCATCTATACGAGAAATGTAATGATATATGGTATTTAGAGGATAATGAATTTCCAACAATAGGCAACCCCTATGCTGCATTATTAGATATAAATTATTATTATGGAATGAATAGCATGCCTATTAATGAGGATACATATGAAATTGCAAAGCATACTATAGATAGCATCATTGAAATTCTAGAGGAGAAAGAAATTGAAAAGAAAGCAGTGAAAATGAATGGTGAAACAGTCTACAAGTATCACTTGCAATTAGATAAAGAAGACTTTACAGCTTTAGCTTTGAAAATTGGACCAAGGCTAAGTAGGTATATTGGCATCGACACACTAGTAGAACTTAACCGATGGACTAAAAATATAGATGGGAACATTGATTTTCATGTGTATCTAAACGGAGATGGAGATGCCATAAAGGAACAGTTGATAATCGATATTCAATATGTTGATAAATCCATTGATCAATTATTTCAGTTTAAAATAGAGGCAGATAGTAGCTTGGTGAATGGTAAAAACATCGATCTGGTGGAGAGTACATTAAAGCTATCCTGGAGCAATGATGCAAAGAGCTGGTTTGCAGCTGAGATGAAAACATATTATGGTATGGATTTTGACACAGCAACCAAGGTTATAATTGAGCCAGAAAACCTAACTTTGCAAGGAGAAGGATCCTTTAAAATTCTATTTGATGATGGATTTATGTCTATTGATATAGACATGGACTTTAATGTAAATGTAGAAATGAAAAAAGAGGAAGTTGAAATAAAAGCTCCAATAATCCTACAAGATTAATAGTAATAATGATGGATTATTATACATGACAAAAACAAAATAAAAATACAATAAAATAACTAGATCAAGGTCTAGTTATTTTTTATTATAAGCAGAAAACCCCCGGTTCTACCGGGGGTTCCAAAAAGCTTTAGCTATGAGTAGGTTTTTTAACCTCCTTTTGATAAGATTAATTTGGTTCGCCAACCAAAACTAATTAATCAAAAGGAGGATCCGAAATGGATAGGAATAGTTTATCACATACAACATGGAATTGTAAATATCACATAGTTTTTGCACCTAAATACAGACGACAAGTGATATATGGAAAAATTAAAAAAGATGTAGGAAAAATACTGAGGAAGTTATGTGACCAAAAAGGAATAGAAATTCTTGAAGCAACA
>JAFIFG010000077.1 GCA_020832135.1 Clostridiaceae bacterium | reverse complement strand
TAGCTTAGATTATATGTCCCCTATGGAATATGAACTGCATCATAGTCAAGGCAAGGATTTAGCAGCCTAAAAGATGGTTTAAAGACATAGTTATATAAGCAATATCTCATCACGAGCACCAAATGGTAAATTTGTCTATTTTAAGAAATAAATTACATAATATATTCTGCTATAATACCTAAATTTGTAGGAAAAATAAGATATTCTAAGAAAATAAGAGCAAGGATGTTACTTGCCTATTAGATTTCCGTTTAACCTTTAAAAAGTCTTACGGCTAATCATGGTAAGTTATCCATAAACAATCCTTTGAAATAGTGGTTTTTCAACATTTGGCACGCCCTGAGGGGTTCGAACCCCCGACCTTCAGATTCGAAGTTGTGTATCTTGCTATTTTCAATAGTAGGTGCATTTGTGTAACCATTGTAATTACAATGTTTTTAATTTTGTAGTATTTGTGCTGATAGTCGGTTTTAGGTGCTTTTTTTCAAAAAGTGGCACGCAAGTGGCACGCGTTGGCACGGAATATTATTACTCTTTTAAAGCCCCTAAGTTTATTAGTCTACACTCTATTAATTATAACTTCAATCTGAGGTGCAGCAAACTGACAACTGAATATACTCTCTTATTATAATTAATCAACTTATCCTTGAATTACATAAATAAAATCGGATAAAGTAATAATTATTTATGTTAAGGTTCACCGTATCGGTGTAACTGGTGTTATTATTTTATCATCTACTACTTATTTCTAATGCTAATTGATATATCAACAGAACCGTCCCTATGATACCTATGCAATACTGCTTCAAGTTTCTTTATATTAATTGTGCTATACCTATTATCAACTTATTAGCTTTGGAATTTTTTAAAGGCTAAATCTTCTAAATGGATAATGTTATTCTCTTTTTCAAATTCATTCAGTACTTCATTTATCTCATTACTATTTATTGTAATAGCCAAAATTGTTTGATGATCACCTTTAATTGATTGTATACATTTAAATAATGCTACAAGATCTTGAAGTACTATACTGTGCTGTGCAGGCTCGTCAAATATAACTAACCCAGGATGATTTCCGTTTTTAACCAAAGACGTTTGCAATAATGCAAGTGTAAATGCCCAAATAACTCTGATATGATCACTAGCTGAACTATCAAACTTCATATCAAAACCATCCATTTCAGGTAAATAGGTTAATGGAGATATTGTCAAATCCTTGTAGTCCAACTCACTACTAAACCTAAACGATTCCAAATTATCAATAAAGTTTGATTCAAATTCATTAAGTTTATCCGTGTCATCTTCAGATAAGTCACCGCTAGGTAGATTAGCCTTGTCATTTAAATATTCTTTCCATTCATCAGATATCTCTTTAAACCTTTTTTTCTTGTTCTGGAAACTTTCGTTAAGTAATAAAATGCTTTCTACCTTCTTCTCAAGTTCAATACGTTTATAGATCATTGCTTCAGAAACATCTTCATCTACTTTATACAAGTCATTCCTTAGAAATTTTGCTAGTCTTCTCAAAACCGACAAATTCTCATTTATTATATACAAATCATTCTTAGTACTATCAAGATTATTCTTATGATTTGCCAGTGCATATTCAAGAGCATTTTTTTGAGCTTTTAGATGTCGAATATTATCTTCAATGCTCATATTTAAATAATCTACATCAGTAGGAAGCAAACTGTCATCTATTGATTGATTGCATAAAGGGCACTTTCCTTCCATTGTACTTACACCAATATCAGAACCTAACTTCTTTAACTTCCTTGCATCATAGTTATTCTGTAAGTCATTCTCTATAATCTGAATGTTATATTCTAAACTTTTAATTTTGTTTTGTTCAGTTATTAGATTCTTATTTAATTTAGATACCTTATCTCTCATTTTTTCTGCTTCTAATTCAGTTTCTATAAGCTCTGTTTCTAATTCTTCATAATTATCAACAATCTTTGGCTCCAAATTACTCAATCGATTTATTTCATTTCGAAAATCTTCAATAATGTCTTCAACTGACTTTTCACCTTGATCTGCATATATGAGCTTTATACCTTTTATCGAATCATTATCAATAATTTCTGGTTTTAATGGTATACTGTCAACTAAAAACTTTTCTAATTTTGCTTCCATAAAAATATCTTCTCTTAGTGAATACCATCTATTCTTTAAATCTGTTTCTCTATTTTTTAACTCACTCTTCTTTTTTGCTATTGCTAGTTTATCAAGACCGAGGATATATTCAGGTACCCTTCTTTTAGGATCTTTCACTCCTAAATTTGGCATTGACGAATAAAAATCTGCCCATCCTCTTTTTTGTTCAATCAGCATAGCAGAAAAAACTAGCTGTAAATACAGCTTTCTTTCTGAACCATCTTGTTGGGGTACAATAGGTAAACCTAATCCTAAAAATTTTTCAAGATAATGATGAAATCCAAACTCATTAGTAGCTGAATTACGCATATTCACATAATAATCTTTTCTAGAACAACTATTACTAAGTACTTGGTCAATATCTCCCTTATATACAGTAATTAGCTTACTTTCTCTATTTTCGCTTTTCCCTGCTCTATACAGAGTATTAACCTGCATACCATTAGAAATCTCAACATATACTCCAGATTCTAATACATTTAATTCTACGTTTCCATCTTTAATCTTTTTCTTATAAGCTTTACTAAGTATTTGACTACCATGTCCACCTATTAATTGTTCAAATCCTAATGCGTAATAAATTGCTAATAAAATTGCACTTTTACCTCTTGTGTTCCCATTACTTACGATAAAATTTAATCCCTTAGTAAACGACCTGTCAAACCCGTACTTTCCCTTTATTGTATCTATCTCAATTCGTACTCTATTTATCACTAGCATCATCATACCTCCACTGAACCATAAGCATATTAATCATATCTTCAGTTACTTTTAGACTATATGTATTTAGAAAATTTTTCTCTCTGGTCATGAGATTTTCATCATGTTGAATCTTTCTTACAAAAGCTTGTCCTTTATCACTTAGTCTGTATTTTTCGTTACCTTGTTGTATAACCAGGTTATCAAACATCGCATATTTTAAAGCTCTAATCACTGTAGGGTCATATCTGACTACATAATTCCAAGAAGACCCCTTTATAAGATTAACTAACTGCTTGTCCTCTTTTTCCGAGAGTAAAGCTGAAGCTAACATTTGAATTTTTGTCATAGAAACCCCACCACGAGCAACTGATAGCTTAAGAATCAAACAAATTTGAGATACTTTATAGCTTAGTCTGTAGTTATAGGGTATTGGATTTGGTCTTTGCGTAAAATCAACATCATTTTCATAGTTTATATCCAGCATATTACTTCCCCTTTGGTTTAAATTCCATCGTACAGTCTGCTAACCATGATGATACTATGTCTAATTGAAGTTCCGCTATTGAAGGATCATCTATTACACCTTCAAATTTTCTCTTTATCTTTTCTTCAAATTCATTCATAATCTCATAAAAAACATCTATATTTGAAACACCTGACTTGACCATTTTAGTTTTCATAAAAGCAATATTTTTGTAGGAATTCTTCAGTTTCAATATTGACTCATAAATGTCTGGAAAACTGTCTCGAAGATTTTCAAATATTTGAATCCCACTTAAGTAAGCACTCATATAAAAGTCAACCATACTTTTTATATCTTCTTCCTCACTGTCAATCATCATTGCTTTTACTTTTCTTATAATATTATCTGACTTCTCAGAGTCGCATTTATTCCAATCTACCTCTGATGTGTGATCTAATGTTAAATTCAGTTCCACGTCTACAAGTCTATTTCGAAGTAATCTTGTTAATTCTATTACAAAATCGTCTGCTACTTTTAGTGAAATGACAAAATTATCAGATATATGGCTATACAGCTCTGGCTCGGCAACTTTCCTCTCCATGACTAACTTTCTTTTTTTTTCTATGTGCTCTAATATTCTGGAATCTTTGGCATAAGGTGTAACAAAATGCCATTCATCAATTTTTTTGATTCCCCACCTACGCTGTTTTTCAATATTTTTCTTATCTACCAATTTATTTATATCTTTCGTTATCTTATTTATAAGTTTTGTATATAGTTCATTTTCACTGTAATTTTTTTCAGGGCAATAACTTTGGAAAGTTATTCCACAATGAGTAAATCCCTCTATTCCACTATCCCCTTTATGACTAGCTTCAATTTCAAGATAATTATCATTCGTATACCTGATCCTATAGCACTTTTGACAAAGTTCTTCCCAACCATTTCCATCTAAGTTTGATGGTAAAAAATCACTAATCATCTTATTCCCCCTCTAAATATCCCTAAAGATAATGTTCGTTGGCTTTTTCTTTGTTTAGATAATGCTTTTAAATTAACACTTGCTTCTTTATTACTATCAATATATCTAATCTTAGCATAAAACAGGAGTGGTTTTATATCTAACAGCAATACTTTCTCAGTTCCATAAAACAAAACTTGACCAAGTCTATATTCAGTACTATTAGATTTCATTGAACCACTCCTTTCTTTTTTATCATTTATATATAATATATTAAAATAATATCATATTTTTGCTAGTACTAATAAATTTATTATTCACATCTCTTATATATTACAAAACCGCAGTTATTTATGATACGGTTCACCGTAACATTATCACTGCGGTTTTTTTGTATATTTTATTGAATCACTTAAAACCCAGCTTCTTCATCTACAATAAACAATCTCATTCTTTCTGGATCAAATTGACCTTCTATAATTGAAAGATTATAGCAAACTCTTTCCTTTGATTTACAGTCAATACATTGCTTTTGTTCTATGCATGGAGGCTTATATCCTGCTCTTATGGCATTTAGAGGAGCTGCATGATTCCTTGCTCTTGTAATTGCTTTCTCTAGTGTTTCTTCAATCTTATTTTTGCTTACCACAACTACTACTTTATCTGGACCATAGGCCATAGCAGCTACTCGATTCCCACTATGATCAATATTTACAATATGTCCTTCTATAGAAATTGCATTTGTCCCCGTTATGTACCAATCTGTAAGCAATGCCTTCTTTTTAAGTAGAATTGATTCCTCTTTATTTTTAGCAAAGGTCTTATCATATACAGTGTTTCCTCTATTCGTTAATTCTTGTGAAATCATCATATTTTTTAAAGTTTGAGAATTTGCAACTCCCACTGTGCTCTCACGTGATATGAGGTTCAGTACCCTGTTTTTCACTTCATCTAAGCTTTTAAAAAACTCAACCTCTACATTTCTACTTTTAAAGTTATCCCTTATTTTTACTCTCTGATTATCTAGCATTTTCATTCCCCCTACCCCTAATTTTCTAAACTTATAGTTCTAATTCCCTTTCTAAGAATTCAATGGCTTTCCTTACTGTATCCTTATTTAAAACATAGTAGACTTTTCGATCTACCTTTTTAATCTTTACTAGGTTTGCGGCAAATAAATAATTCATTTGGTAAGAAACTGCTGCTGTTGATATCTGCAATTTTTCAGCAATTTCTTGACCAAAATGTTCCCCATGAAGTAAAAACTTAACAATCTCAAACCGAGTTTTCTCTGCAACATTTTTAAATACTAACAAAGATTGGTCCATTTCGTCAGCCCTAATATTTTTCTTCATGTTTGCTTCATATCTAAGACCAAGGTATAGATATAATACATCATTTTCTATAGCAAAATTTAAATTGTAGTTGTTAAATACAGAGACTGTAACATGGACTTCTCTATAATCTCTAAACTCTACATATGGCTTAGTTAAATCTTCAATATATCTTATTTCTTCATGATTAATGTGCTTTTGTATTCTATTGCAGATTTCTAATTCCTCATTCTTATACTTATCATGTAAATTATCATAAATGGGTAAATACTCTTCGATTAATTCAATAAATCTTTTAACATATAAATCGACGTCCTCTATGAAACATAATAAGTTCCATTTTTCCTTTTCATTTATTTTTAAATCCTTAATATAATAAAAGAAATGTTTATTATTATTTATAATCTTTTCTGCTTCAAGATTTACCTTCTGCTCTTTATCTCTATTGAGCTTAATATAAAGCCTTTGCTTTATCTCTATCTCATCTAACTTCTTAACACAGTTTATAAATTGCTGTATATTGTTACATTCCCAAAGCTTTGCAGTATATACTAAAGCCTTCCATATCGCAGACTCTTTTCCAAAGAAAAAATCAAGATCATCAGCTTTTTCTTTTAATTGTGTCTTTATTAAACACAAGTCATCCTTAATATCTAGGTCCATATTGATATTTTCAGCCTCCAATGTAGCTATTAATGAATCAAAATTATTGACATGGTTTAAGCTATGAATTATACTGGCTATCTTACCTGCCTTTTCGTTAAAGACTATCCTCACTTATCATCACCCCCCTATTTTAATTTAATTGTTAATTAAATATATGTTTAACTATATATTATTTCTTATTTCTAAAAATGTCAATCTAAATGTCTTTAATAAATAGATAAAGTAGAATGCGGATTTTAACCCACATTCTACTTTACTTATAACTGGTCAAAAATATATTTAGATTTATTGTTATTTCTTATTTGGACTATGATACGGTCTTGAACCCGTACCATAACTCAAATAAGCCATGCTAGTATATAGCCTACTTTCCCTACTTCATATAAGATAGTACTTAAAGCATACTTGTGTTTCCTCCGTACACTTGTGCATTTTCAAAGTTTCCATCAAAAACCTCCATCACTTATGGTATGGTTCTCCGAATCGTTGTAACTGCGGTTTTTTATCAGTAATATATAACTTGGGAAAAAGCACATTATATCATGAAATTAATTGTCCCGATACCCCCATCCCCTTGTCATTCTAAGAATTTGGTATTTTAAGAAGCACATGTGTCAATTCTCTGTCCATACCACTTCTCTCAAAAGTTGATGAAAAAACTCTCACTTCACTGAACTGAGATTTTGAAATATCTCTCATATTCGATATAGGATAATCAAATTCTGCATCTTTTACATAATCAATATACCTCTTCGTAAAAGCTTGAAAATCAGAAGTTGTAACATAGCTCAATACAATATTCCATCTCATGCCATTAGCATCATACTTAGTAATCTTGTTGATGTGCGAATCAATACTAGTCTTATCTATCGAACTTAAGCAAAGTGCCTCGACAATGCAGAACGGTGATTTATCATTATTTAGAATCAACAAATCAACTTCACCAGATTGAATGCCACTAGCGGATTGTCCCCTAAGAGTTTGGTCAAGAGCATCATATTTCCTCGCAGTTAATTGACTTCTAATAAAAACGGTTTTGTCATCCTCTGAACCTTCGATTGCTGGTTTATTAGCCTGTAACTCAAGACAAGATCTCATAAAATCACTGAAGAAAATATTGAAATTGAGCTCTGGGTTAAATCGAAGCGACTCCCCAGGTTTTGGAATAAAAAATTTATGCTTAAACTTCAAATACAACTTATATCTAGGCGTTGAATCGTCATCATTAGATTCAACCATAACATAATCGTATTCCTTCATCTTTTCCCCTAGCTCTCTTGATGCAGTCTTTACCTTAACCATATCGTTTGCTTCTAGTTTCACATCCCATTCATGCTCATCAGCCTGTCTCCAACCAATTTGAGAACGACCGCAACTCTGTACCATGTATATTAAGACATTGGCGAAATCATATTTTACCTTTATTTCATTTAATAGGCTACGTAGTATTTCCGAATTGAATTCCTTGATAATGAGCTCATTCTCTTCTAAGTAATCTTCAGCAACATGAGTTAAGTTTGCAACGTATGGCACATTATCTGCCCAAAATATATCTACCATGCCATTTTCCCTAAGCTCTTTTAGTCTGCTTCTTAGTCTTGCATCTTCTTTTGTATCCGCATTTTTAAATAGACCACTAAGATAATCCACTACGTTATCTTCATGCTTATACATTTCTATCAATAATTTCTCTGTTGATTTGCTAATCACTATTCCAACCCCCTCGACACATTTCATAAGTATTCTTATATCAATTCTATCACTAACGCCATGCGTTTCCAATAATTAGTGACATTAAAAAAGAACATCTGTATGCTCTTTACTTAGTTGGAAGATTTTGAAAAAATATATACCCATATCTACACTTGGCTGACAGAAAATCATTATATTGCAGTGGGCCCCTAATGGACTTCTTAATTTCAGATCTGGCCAATCTTCATCCTGATAATATCGTCACTGACATACTTACTGAAGTGCAAATACCCATTACAAAAGTTGCAAAGCATCTCCCATTCTGATAGATGCCTTGTTTTTAGATGAGTATCTTTATATAGGGTGAGGGGCGATCTCAAGCTTGCTCACTAATTAGATTTGACTATCACTATCTTTATTACTTTGTAATACTTATATTTGAGTTATGATACGGTCTCTAAACCGTACTATAACTCAAATAAGCTTACCTCAGCATATAGCCTTATTTTCCTTACTTTATATCAGTTGATAACTAAAAACCAATCATCAAAATCCTTCTTTACTCCAGTATTTTCAATGCTTCCATCAAAAAATCGCAGTCATTTGTGGTACGGTTCAACGTATGTTATTCTAAAACTTCATCTATAGTATTGAATGATGTCTATTTTTATGAAGTTTTAATATTTACCCACACAAAAAAAGACCGAATTTTATCGATCTTTTTTAGTCATGCTTTAATCCTCCCACTCTTTCTCTATTGTCTATCCTGACCCACAAGTATCCCTTTCTTGGGGATAGTCAATAGCCATAGCCACTATATTAACAACTCAAGAGCCCTCAGAGACCAACTTATAAGACCTCAAATACTTGTCAAGGAACAGCTATGGACATTAAGGTAATAGCCTGTTCCGAAGATAGGCCTTTTGAAGCCACCTTAGAAGATCTTTTAGAGGCCCCAAAGATGAACCCCATATGATTTTAAAAGACCTAAAAGCTAGACCCAGTGACCATTTATGGACGTAGGTAATAACATGGTCACGGAAAAATAACACCATAGACCACCTCAGCGACTGGAATAGTTTGTAGCCCTCCCCCATAAATTCTCCCTAGATGTTACAATCTATGGAGGGAGCGGCAACAAGACCCTAGAGCCGTACCCTTTAAAAGACCCTAAAGTAAATAATCTTTCGTAGGAATGGAGGGGAACAAATAGGACCGAAACAAAAATCCGACGTAGGAGGTATTTTGTGAAGGGCATTTTTTGTGGACTGGAGTGAGGGAGGAAGGTTGTGGACCCTTGAGGTCTTTAGGACCCAAAGATACCTACCCTAGTAAAGACCCTATAGATGGCAATTTATGTAGGTTACGGAATAACATTGCCATGACACCACAGACAAAGACCCAAGGAACTCCGCTTTCATCTCCAGAGCATCACCTTCACAGAGACCCCAAAACCAACAATCTATGGACGTAGGTAATAACATTGTTATGACCCTAGAGCCAAGGACCCAAGAAGACCTGCTTCCACCTGTAGAGCATTACCTTCACAAGAGACCCTAAAACTTACAATCTATGGACGTTAGGTAATAGCATTGCTTGACCCTAGAGGTGCAGTTGCAAGGGAAGGGCTTTTCTTCTCTTGCTTTTTTAAAACTTAAGGCTACTGAGGGTGTCGAAAGCAGTCTTCCCCGCCCTAAAAACTTACTCATATAGGGCAGTCTGCGAAGAAAGTAACATTTTAAAACCAAGCAACACCCCAAAGCTTGACCCAGATAGACTTGTGGGCAACTTCTCTAAAAACCGACTGTAACCAGTTGTCCATCAAGCCCAAGACCCTAAATTTTCACTCTAACCAGTAGCAGCAGTAGTAGTAAATTTTGTGGTTATGTGGGCAGCCACTACAGAGAATTACTCCCGAGGGCTGTCCATCATATCCACAATGTCAGCAGGGATGCAAAGCGCCCCCCACCTTTTGGACCTCAAAGATAGACCCTAACAAAACACCCAAAGCCCTACTCCAACATCCCCCAACTATTACACTAAATGTTCGTTTAAGGACATAGTACTCCCCTAAATACTTTCCCTGAAATAAGTACTATTTCTTAAACATAACATTTAGGGAAAGTACAGTGTATGACAGAACAAGATCTGCAACGATCTACCCTTTAGGTTCTGTCATGCCGGAACGTTAGTTGGGGGATGGACCCTAGAGCATAGCTGCTACAAAGACCCTATAGACAGGCGAGGTGGTTTTCCTCTCCTGATGACCTTAGTTCTTTTGCATTTGCTGCTTCACGGTACCTATAGGACCCTATCCCTTCTTTCTATTGCCACCAACTCTCCCAGTATCAGATTATTCAATTGACACTAAGTACGGTGAAACAGAGCCCTAGAGATAGACCCCAAAACTAAAATCAAAAGGAAAAGGAAACACTTTGAGGGATGCATTATGAGGGACGAATGAGGGAATGTATCGGGAAATGTGTTTCGCTTTTCCTCACCTTATAAACTTCCTATAAACTTTGAGGACATCAGTCGGAAATGTGTCAGAAATGGAATGACCCTGACATCTTTTTCCTGTGAGATAGACCTAATCACCGGAAAAATCTATAGCCTTACTGGATAGATTTCCCCTAGATGCTATAGTCTGTGAAGGTGATGGCAGCAAAAACCTTAAAGCTAGACCCAGCGACTGGAGGAATTTGTTGGAGAACAGTTTCCGGAAGGAGCGGAGATAAAGACCCCATAACTACAATCTCTTCCCCTAAGGGAATGAAGGAGGGAAACATATTTTGTGAAACAAATAGTGGTTCTTGGATGAAGGAGTGTGGGGGAAAGGTTGTGGACCCTAGAGGTTTTTAGGGTGGGTGGTGGGAATACAATAAAAGATACAGGGGGTTGTCGGTTAAGGTAACGCCCTGTATCCTCTTCAATCAGAAATTAGGAATTTTAAATTCTTAATTCGCTGATCAATGTCTATTAATTTTGCCTCCGTCTGCTCATCTTGATTCTCTTCTGATTCTAATTCTTTTTGTTTTTGTTCCATTTCATTGATCTTTTGTTTGATTTTATTTCGATCTAGCATTTTAAACACCTCCTGAGTTTCACATGCCGATAATATTCATATTTTTTAATCTCGCCTCTTATATTAAACAAACATTGATTATCATTGAAGCCTTTAACACATTTAATAGAAGTTTGACAATCACCTGCTCTTAGTATAAATAACATATGTAAAATTCCGAATATAATGCTTTAGTTAGAACAATTCTGTTTTCATGATAATTCCATTTGTTAATTTGCCAAGGTAGAAGGAATTTCTATAAAACGATTATCCCTATTTTCATGAATTACTCGGGCTTTAGGAAGCATTTCTGCAATCCACCATTCAGGAAATTGAGATAATAATTCATCAAATTCAATATAATTTACTTCTCTAAAAAATAGAGAAGATATGATAACCATTTCTCCGGTCGCCCTATCAAAAAAAAATCTACAGGACTCCATTAACTCACTTGTCTTCAAAAGCTTTATGTATTCAATGTATTTTTCATGTATGTGCATTATTTACACTCCCTTCTACCTATCATTATTAAGTATGTTTAATATGTTCTTATCATTTTTATAGCATGTACCAACCATAAGCACCTCTTGAGAATAGGAATAAAGTCCTATTCCAATAGGACCATACGCCCATTTATTGGTATAATAGTAGCACAATTTATTGCATAATTCAATCTTTTTCTACAAATTTCGTGGTCATGATCTGCAAGAGCCAAGGAGACGTCAGACCTCGTAAAAAATCCAGTAAATGGATAATATGATTTTGTAATAGCATACATAAAGTCGTCCATAATACTAATGAAGAAAGAGTAGACGGGTAAAGAGGCCTATAGATCAAGACTTTTTAGATAGGGTCCACCAAAGAACAGCAGAAAACAAAGATCTTTATAAACAAAGGCAAATGATCGTAGAACATCCCTTTGGAACGATAAAGAGGGGGTTATGAAACGAGCAATAAATATATTAGGAGTAAAGGAAATAATAAAGAGGCTAACAGGTGATAAGGGGTTTGTTAGCCTCAGATTTCATAAATATACCATATTACTGTAAAATATTAGTTGATTTAGTATGAAAACCATAAAAGAGACTATGGGATAATAATCCATTTTTACGAGGTCTGACGTCCCTTTGACTTCTATTAAATATCCTATAATTATTTTATATTGCAATAGCTGAAATAAATCTAGTGGGAATGAACAATGCTATAGTGTACATAATAAGTATAGAAATCAAAAAGGAGGGGCTTTATTGAAATTTTTGAAAAAATTCTTTAATCATAATAAATCAGCTAATATATCCCACAACAATAATAGTAAAGTTTCTACTGATTTAACGATTTCAAAAGATATAAATGTCAATAAGTCTCGCTTACAAATAATATTTAAAGACTGTAGTGATATCATCTATAGAAATTTAACTCTCTATGATGAAGATAGTCGGATAGAAATATTGCTTATTTTTTCAGGGAACTTAGTAGATGCAAAGGAACTTAATGAGAACATTATTAAACCATTGAATTATTATGGCTTAACTAATAAAGATATCCATCCTATAGAGAAATTCACTCTAAGTACTGCTGAAGAACTAATTAGTGTCAATAGTATTGATTCTACCCATAGCTTTGAAGAACTTATAGAGGCTATACTGTCTGGAAATACTGTGCTATTTATGAATAACTGTAATCAAGGATTAGTACTAAGCACAGTTGGAGGAGATGGAAGAAGTGTAGAGGAATCTCCTGTGGAAAATATTATTCGAGGACCACGGGATAGTTTCGTTGAAAGTATCAATACTAATATTGGTCTTTTACGTCAGAAAATCAAAAGTACTTTCTTAAAAATAAAAAAAACAACCATTGGTAATGAAACCCATACCATCGTATCCGTTATTTATATGGAAAACATTGTGAATAAACAGGCATTAGAGAAAATTATAAGTAAACTAGATGAAATCAAAATTGATGGTATCTTTGAAAGTGGTTATATTGAGCAATATCTAGAAAGTAGTCCTTATTCCCCTTTTCCTCAAATGCAAATAACAGAACGACCTGATAAGGTCTGTGGCAATTTGTTGGAAGGGAGGATTATCATTTTAGTAGATGGGAGCCCTTTGGCTTTAATTTTGCCTACCACCTTCTTTCAACTGTTTCAATCTCCTGAGGACTATTATGAAAGAATTCTTTATGGAAATTTCGCAAGAATCCTAAGATTTGTAGGCTTCATTATTGCCACCTCTTTTCCCTCTATTTATGTGGCACTCATTTCTTTTCATCAAGAAATGTTACCTATGGATTTGATTATTGATTTATCCAGAACCAGAGCTCAGGTTCCTTTTCCTCCAGTGATAGAGGCATTGTTAATGGAATTTACCATAGAAGTTCTAAGGGAAGCCAGTGCCCGTCTACCTGGTACCATTGGACAAACTGTAGGTATCGTAGGGGCTATTGTTATAGGAGAGGCAGCTATACAGGCAAACATCGCCAGCCCTGCTATGATTATCGTAGTTGCCATTACTGCTCTAGGGAGTTATATACTTCCCCATTACAGTACTTCCTATGCCTTAAGGATGATCCGTTTTCCCATGATATTAATGGCGGCTACCTTCGGTGCCTTTGGCATCATCATTGCTTGGAGCTGGATTATTATCCATCTTTGTAATTTAGACTCTCTTGGTTATCCCTACCTTTCACCCTTGGCTCCTCTGGATAGTGATATTAAAAAGGATGGGTTTATCCGCAGTAGTCTATGGCGTTTTAAATATCGCCCTAAATCCGCCAACAAATCTAAGGAATCAAGATGGTAGAAGGAGGCATGTGATTCATGTATCAGAAATACAAAAATGGAGAAATATCTGCTATACAGTCCTTTGTAATAATTCTTAGTGTTATTGTAGGTTCTGGAATTTTAGGTCTTTCTAGAGTGGTTGCGGAGGTCTCTCAGCAGGATGCTTGGATCTCTGTTTTACTCAATGGTATCTTCATCAGTCTTATTATGATAATTATTGTGTATACCATCAGTAAGTTTCCTCAGTATAACTTTCTTCAATATACCTGTTGTTTGCTAAGTAAACCCTTGGGTTATTTGATTTCTATTAGCTATAGTATTTATGCTTTTTTAGTTACTGCTATTGTAATACGTTTTTTAACTGAAATGGTTTATACTTGGCTTTTGCCTCATACTCCTATGTACATAACCAACTTTATGATTTTAATTACGGTGGTCTATATGACGAGAGGTGGATTAACTACTTTAGCTAGATTTGCAGAGGTCCTTGTATTTTTACTGATTCCCTTTGCCCTATTAATCTTTATAGCCCTTCCAGAAGCTTCCATAATTAATTTAAGACCTATCGGGGGCTCTGGAATAAGCAATATTTTAAAAGGGGTTTTTCCTTCTTTTTTTTCCTTTGCCGGCTATGAAGTTATTTTAATTTATTATCCTTATATTTCTGATAAGCAAAGGCCTGTTATGAAGTATTCCGTTGTTGCTATTTTGAGTATTACAGTATTGTATACTGCTACTGTTATGTCTCAAATTGCTTTATATGGTCCTCAAGAAATTGCCTATGTCCTATATCCATCCATTAACTATTTAACCGCAGTTGACTTTCCTGTAGTTGAAAGGACAGAAATATTTTTTACAATTTTTTGGATATTTACAGTCTTGGCTACTATAGGGATACAATATTTAGCTGGATGTATTGTACTTCAAAATATTTTTACTATAAAACAAACTCGTTTTTTCACCTATATTTTTGCTCCTATAATTTATCTATTATCTCTCTACCCTCAAAACACCTCAGAGGTAGTGGATTTTGGTAATCTGGTTGGAAACTTCAATATCTTTTTTGGTTTTGTACTTCCATTGATTTTATTTTTTATGTATTTTATCAGAGGGAGGAAAAATGTTAATGAAAAACATAGCTAAGATACTGATTATCATACTACTTATTTTTCCTTTGACAGGTTGTTGGGATGCTACTGATTTAGAGGAATTGTTGATTGTCTATGGTTTAGGAATTGATATTAGCCGTGAAAATCCTGAACAATATTTATTTACTGTTGGTTTCCCCACAATTATTCCTGAAGCTCCAGAACAAAAACATGAAGTTTCTACGGAATCACCTTCCCTGGGTCGAGCAAAAAGTAACCTTCAACAAAAAGTGTATCGTCAAATTTCCTATGATAATATTAGAGTTGTTGTTTTTAGTGAAGAAGTAGCAAAAAAAGGGATTTTAGTACATGTTGATACAATGCTAAGAGAACCTCTTTATAGAGGTACTACTAGGTTTGCTGTTTTTATTGATAGAACTGAGGATTTACTTGCTATGAAGCCACCTGTTTCTCTCTTTGTCAGTAACTTTCTATTTGATTCTATTGAACAAAATTATCAAGCTACTACTGTACCCATCAGTACCTTAAGGAGCTTTAGTCATGAATATTATACCGATGGTATTGAGCCTTCTATGCCTTTTATTTGCTATGGTGCTGATAAAACAGAGCTTAATGTAGGTTGTGTGGCCCTCTTTCGAGGAGATAAGCTAATAGAACGTCTCCGAGGAAGAAACAGTAGGGGTTTTATGCTTTTGAAGGGAGAAATACATCGGGGGATTTATACCTTTGAGCTTATGGGGGGATTTGTTTCTATTAACCTTAAAGGAGGAAACAGTAAAATCAAAACTAAACTAATAGATGGGCAGCTTCATATTTTTCACGATATCTTCATTGATTCTGTACTCTCAGAGCATACCCCCAAGCATGAAATGCTAAAAACAGAAAAAATAGAAGATCTACAGGCACAGCTTGCAGATGAAATCGAGAAGGATCTGAGGAATGTTTTAGAAGTTTTACAAGATGAATTGAAAAATGATAATATTGGCTATGGTAAATACGTTAAAGCTAATCACCCTGAGTATTTTGATGCTGAAAACTGGAACTATCAATTTTCAAAAGCAATTATACATGTTAATCCTAATGTTAGAATTAGGACCCTTGGAGTTACTCCGTAGAAGCAAGCCGGAGGTTACATAGCAAAAAACTTACCTCAATCTATTCAATTTTTAAAAAATAAAGAGAAGTTCTATAGCAACCTTCCTTTCTCTATTGTCTATCCCAGCCCATAAGCATATCTTCCTTGGGGATAGTCAATGTAACATAACAAATATAATTAAAGCTTACCAAAGTTATAAAAACATTGGTAAGCTTTATTATTTTGTTCTTGAATAACTCAAAACCGTATTGCATGCAACCTACAGTACCAGATTTTGTCCCTTTATCAAATATTGAAAATCAACTTGTCAAACCAATTTCTCAAGTCCATTCTAATCTCTTCTTGCTTTAAGCAATTATTAACAATTTTTAACATCTCTTTTTTTTCAAAAGCAGTTCCGATAAGCCTTGATTTGAGTTGGTCAAAGTTTTCTTCTAAGAGACAATCACTATTAACATCACAGTTTGTGATTATTCCATTAGAACATTTTAATCTAAACTCCATCATACCCCACTTGAATTTGTTGTCATAACAAATATCGAATTCAAGACTTTCTGAAACATTCCAATCCCACGTTTCGAACTTCTGCATGGTTTCAAGTACATATGGTTGGGTGCATTCATAACCGATCTGTTCAATCGTTGACACATATGGATACTTACTAAGAAAAGTCTTCACAAGTACCTCTTTTAATAGTTCCACATTCAAATTGCCTGTTCCAATATTACTATGAATCTCAGATAGGTTAACGACCCTTGAACGCACTGAGTCAATTCCTTTTGATTTTAGTTTCACATCTGAAACTGTAAGGTACTCAGAAAGTATTTTTAAATCCGAGTTTACAAGCAGAGTTCCATGATGACAATGCATGTCTTCATGATTCATATAAGCATGACCTGAGAACTTTGCACCTTGAATTGTCATATCATTGCGCCCACTAACTTCACAAGTTAAGCCGAATTCTTTAAGTGCATCACTAATAACACTGCATTGCCGATCTACATCATAAACATTTTCACCTGCAATAAATGTGAAATTAAGATTTCCTAAGTCATGATAGACCGCTCCTCCACCAGACGGACGTCTAATAACAGTCACGTTGTCCCGTTTGACTTTTTTTAGGTCACACTCTTTATAAGGGTTTTGATGACGTCCAATGACGATGGTTTTATCATTTTGCCAAAGATAAAAGATCATCGTATCAGGTGTATTGTGTTTTAAAAGATAAGATTCAAAAGCCAGGTTAAAAGCTGGATTATAAACTTTTGATACATAAACTTTTACTTTACTAAGCAAAGTGAATCCCCCTATTGTCCAACATAAGAATTGCTTCATGTATGGATTCCGATGTGGTGGGGTGTGCATAAATAACCTTCGCAGCATCATCTATACAGGTTTGACTCTCAATCAAGTTGGTTAAAACTGACATCAAATCCGTTGCATGTGTTCCTATGATAGCACCACCAATTATAATTCTTGAATCAGCATCTGCAATAATTTTAACAAATCCATCCGGCTCTCCCATCGTCAAAGCCTTTCCATTGGCCATAAAAGGAAATTTCCCCGTTATTATTTTCAGGTTATGCTTTCTTGCCTCTTTTTCAGTCATCCCCACATTACCTATTTCAGGTGATGTAAAGATGGCACTTGGTACAAATCGATAATCCATTTCATGACAGTTGCCAAGGATATGATCAATTGCAACCATGCCTTGATGTGAAGCCACATGAGCCAATTGAATTATATTGGTTACATCACCGATGGCATAAATATGATCTAAATTTGTTTTCATAAAACCATCTACTGCTATTCCATTGCCTCTTTCATTAAGTTCTATCCCCAGTTTCTCTAAGGCTATACTCTTAAGATTCGCACTTCTTCCTACAGCCATAGCTATCTTTTGAGAACAGATGGAAGTGATTTCACCATTAATTTCTACTTCAAGTAATTTAGAGCCATCCAGTGTGTTTTTTATACCCATCGCTTTTGCACTTTCAAATATTTTAATACCTTTTTCTTCTGCTGAATTTCGAATGACATCAGCTACATCCTCATCCAAGATATTGAGTATTTGAGGTAAGAATTCTACCACATTTACCTCAGCACCAAGCGCTCTATAAATAAATGCAAATTCCATCCCAATAACGCCACCGCCAATAATTGTGAGGGATTTTGGAATCTCCTTCATGTTTAATAATTCTTCGCTGGTGAGAATATCCGGCAAATCGGATCCTGGAATTGGTAGATATGCGGGTTTTGATCCAATTGCCAAAATCAAATCCTTATACTTGAATTGATAATGTGTACGCTTCGTGTGAACAATGATTTTTCCCTGTTCATCAATAACCGCTTTCCCATTGATGTATTCAATTGCATGTGCTTCCATAAGATGCTCTATTCCACCCACTAACTGATTGACAACATCTTCTTTGCGCGCCATCAATTGACCAAAGTCTAAATTGACGTCTCCAACACTAATTCCATGTATCATTGAAGTTTTTATATTTTCTAAAACGCTCACACTGCTTGCCATTGCTTTAGTTGGAATACACCCATAATTTAAGCAGGTCCCTCCTAATCGATCTTCTTCCACAAGTGCTACACGAAGTCCTGCTTGAGCGCCTCTTATTGCTGCCACATAGCCACCAGGGCCGCCTCCGATAATCAAAACGTCAACTTCTAGTGTCTTGTCTTCAGGTTTAGCCAAACCGAAACTATAGCCTTTTTTGGTGTTTGAAGTGCCTGTTTGCATTGCATCAATGCTACCAACCACTTGACCCTTTGCAACCACATCACCTTCTCTAATACTTAATTCAAGAATAGTACCGTCCCATGATGATTTGACATTTAAAGCACCTTTACCTGATTCTATGGTAAACATCTCATCACCAATTGAAATACGGTCTCCAGTTTTTTTGTAAATTTTCCCTATTTTCCCCTCTTTGTCATGCCCATTTAATTTTTCAATCGTCACTGATACTTTCATTAAATGCCTCCTAAGAAGATTTCTTATTTAAAGTCATTTTCAAACTCATCAATGCATTCTTTTAACAACGTTACAGTATAGGCAATTGATGGGCCTCCACCAAACGCAACTGCTACCATTGCAGCTTCTAAAATTTCCTCTTTTGTAGCACCAGCTTCAAATGCTTTATAGCAGTGGTACACTATACAATACTCACATCTGTTGTAGCACCCAATTGCAACACTCATTAATTCTTTTGTTTTCAAATCTAAAAACTTTGGTTCATAAGCAGCACCTAGCAATCCCATAAAAGCTTCAATGTGCTCTGGGTTAGTTTGGGCCATGTTCTCTAAGCCCCCTACAAAACTGTTTAATTTCTCTCTTACATTATTAGCCATATTGTCCTCCTTTTATTTTTATTTGCTATAGCAATGTTTGCTATAGCAATCAATATATTAAGTATAGCAAGTTAATTGATAAATTTCAAACAATATTTTTGCTTTATCAAAAAAAAATACACGAACCAGTTAAAGTTCGCATATTTCCATGTTCATTTTTTAATATTCTCTATCATTTTTTCCAGCACATTTTCAAAAACAATAAGATCTTCTTGTTTAATGTCTTCCGTGAGATCATTATTAAATGCATCCCCATATGGTATTAATTTCTTGATCAACACTTCTCCACGTTCTGTAAGCATCACCATAGTCACGCGACGATCGGATTCATTGGTTAACCTGATCACCATCTCATCACGCTCTAGTCGATCCAGCAATCTTCCAATGCTTGAATCTGTAACACGCATCAGTATTGATAGTTCTCTTTGAGAAATAATTTTATGTGTAGAGATGTAATACATCGCAATCCACTGAATCCTAGTAACTCCTGTATCTTTTAACCTCCGACCGAAGGCTTCCGCGATTTGCTTCATCGCATTTTCTGTGATATGCCCCACTCATTTATCTAAATTAAAAAACATAGTAAGCCTCCTTTCATGAATTAAAACAATACAATTGTATTATATCCTAGACAAACTCAATATGCAATTTCATTCTACAGCAATAAAAAATATAGAACATCGACTTTAGATCATCTCCTCTATTCTCCAAGTTATACAATTCATTTATATTGTAATTCCTAATAAAAACAGCCTTGATTCTTTAATTTTTTCCCTTAAATAAGCTACATTTTTCATAGTAATTTTTAATTCTTCTTGAAAGTAATCATCTGTAACTTCGACACCTAAGTTTTTTATTAAATCCATCACTCTCCTTTATGATTATTTTTTAATTTTTTTAAGCTTATCAAAATAATTTTGGTATGACATAAGAGGATATTCCTAAAATAGAAGCTTTAATTTAGATAAGTTATCTATCAATGAAAATTATAGTGTTGGTTGTAGTATTTATGTAAAGATGCTTCCTAAAGTTTTTGAAATAAGCCAAAAAAAGGCAAGAGTTATAGCTACAAACCTAGATTCTTCTACCCTGTCCATTATTATGAAAACCATGAAGCACTGTCCCACTAAAGCTATTTCACTTAATAGCGAAGGTGTTTCTTCTAACTAGAGATATTATGTTAAAAACTCCCTTTAAGGATATACCCTAAGGGAGTTTTCATGTGAAGAATAAGTATTGTTTTTTCTATACACCTTTATTAATTAAATGCTTTCTTAATTAGCTTGCTTTAATGAGCTTTTTAAGTCTTCATCTGCAGTACTTATCGGTTTAATTTCAAAGGTATCCACTAAGTACTGTAATACATTTGGAGATATGAAAGCAGGAAGGCTAGGGCCTAAATACATTCCCTTTATTCCTAAAGATAGTAATGCTAATAAATCAGCAACTGCCTTTTGCTCATACCACGAAAGTACAATTGTAAGTGGTAATGAGTTTACATCTGTTTCAAAAGCATCGGCAAGGGCTGTTGCAATTCTCACTGCTGAGTAGGCATCATTACATTGACCTACATCCAGTAGTCTTGGTAACCCTGCCACTGTGCCAAAGTCTAACTTGTTAAATCTATACTTACCACAGGCTAATGTTAAAATAGCACAATCTTGAGGAACCTTTTCAGCAAATTCAGTGTAATAGTTTCTTCCAGGTTTTGCACCGTCACATCCACCAATTAAGAAGAAGTGTCTTAGTTTTCCCTCCTTAACTGCATCTACAATAGCACCAGCATGGGATAGGGTAGCATTGTGACCAAAGCCTACTAAAATTTCTTTCTCCTCTTCATCTTCTTTGTATCCACCAAGTTCAAGAGCCTTGTCGATGATTTCACTAAAGTCCTTTGTTCCATCTTCCTTAAGTTTTACATGTTTAACTCCATCCCAGCCTACAACATTGGTGCTAAATATTCTATCTTTATAGGTTTCTCTTGGCCTCATTAAACAATTGGTTGTCATTAATATACATCCTGGTAGGTTGTCAAATTCCTTCTGTTGATTTTGCCAAGCAGAACCAAAGTTACCTGCAAGATGCTTGTACTTGTTAAGTGATGGATAACCATGGGCTGGTAGCATTTCACCGTGGGTATAGATATTAATTCCTTTACCTTTTGTTTGCTCTAGTAACATTTCTAAATCCTTTAAATCATGGCCGGATATTACAATAAATGGACCTTTTTTCATATTCACATTTACTTTGTGGGGTGATGGATGTTCATATGTAGTAGTGTTGGCATCATCTAATACTTTCATTACTTCTACACTCATGTCTCCCGTTCTCATTGTCATTCTAATTAAGTCTTCTAAAGTTAGTTCATCATTGGTTGTAGCTTCTAATCCTAAGAAATAAAAATTATCTACTTGGTCACTGTTATAATTTAAAAACCTTGCTTGGTGACCATAGGCACTAATACCTTTAAGGCCATATAATATGGTGGATCTTAAAGAACGTATGTCAGCATCTAAGTCCTGGTCATACATAATGCCAGCCTTTACAGCATCTTTTAACATCTCTTCTTTTGTCTCACTTAGGTCATAGGTAGCACAATCTGGATACTGTCCTTCTGGTGCTTGAGCCCTTAAGCTTTCCTTTATTCTTTGAGATTCCCTCAATAAATTTAAATGGGATTGAACATCAAAGTTTACATTTGTCAAGGTAGTAAATAAGGAGTTCTCTGCAAATTCTACAACTTCCTTGTCTATTACTTGCTCCTTGTCAATAAGCTGCTTTGCATAGCACGAGATCCCCTTTAACTGATAAATTAACAAATCTTGTAAGTTAGCTATTTCTGGTGTTTTACCACAGACCCCACTTTTGGTACATCCTTTTCCTCCTAGTGTTTGTTCACATTGATAACAAAACATTGCATTATCCATATTGTATTCCTCCTAGTATTTATAGTTGCAAATTTAACATACTATTATTATACCATAATGTTCCATTTCTAATCATTTTTTAGTTTTTCTGGTACTATTTGATTATTATAAACTTAACAGGCAGATACTGGGACCTTTCTTATTATTCCTTAATACCAATATATATTATGTATCACCCTACCATTAAACTTAATTCTACATCTTATAAACCTCATTAAATAAATGCTACTATGTATAGTTAAAAAGAATTGAAAAATAATATTAATAATTATATAATAGTAGTAATATAATCAGAATTTTGTGAATTTGTTTATTGTTACTTGTATATTCATCGAAATCTCGATAACCTCATGAAATTTTGAAAACCACCAAAAATATAAGCTTAGGAGGGATAAACATGTTTAATGCTTCGGATATTATGACCACTCCAGTTATTAGTATTAACCCCAGCAATACCCTTAAAGAAGCAGTGCAAATTTTAGCAGAAAAAAAGATAAGTGGGCTTCCCGTTGTGGATTTTGAAAACAAAATGATAGGCATGATATCAGAAAAAGATATTGTAGAGTATACCAACAAACTGCATGTTATTCGACTAATAAATTCTTCTGTATGGATCTCACCTTATGATGATGTTTCTTTCATAACATCCTACAAAAAAGGCTTTGAACTACTCTCAAAAACAAAGGTTGAAGAAGTGATGTCAAAAAAGGTGGTTAGTGTAAAGGAAAACGCTTCTGGAGAAGAGATCGCTAAATTGATGAAGAAAAAAAATGTTAATCGTATACCAGTCACAAATGATGATGGTGTGCTTATTGGGATTATAAGTAGAGCAGATCTTATTAATTATCTAGCAAGCCAAGAAACCTTTTCTTCTTATTCATAAGGAGATTTGTGTAAAATAATCCGTACTTAAGTGAGATAAGAAACTCCTTTCCGACAAGAATTAAAAAACAATTCTAAGTCGGAAAGGAGTTTTTCCTATTTTCTAACATTAATCTCCTCTATAATTTTATTAATAAGATCTTGAACTTCAAATCCTCCTCTTTCACTGATCATTTCCATAGTTGCTATTGAAGACATAGTTTTAAAGAGTATTGGATTCTTTAATTTATTAAATTTCGGCGATAAATTAAACAAGAACTCCTTTACAAAGGGATATTCCTTCACTAAATCACCTATGATGGTTTCTTTGGTAATGCCATACTGATTACTTGTTTTTTTATCATTATCTATTACATTATTCACATCTTGTTTTTTGTTCCAGGACAATAACCTTTGACTTCCTTCTAAGTTTCTAATTCGAGTTACATCCTGCATCATTTCCAATACTCCTCTGAAATCTCCTGCTTCATCTCTTACTGCATTGTAAATAATGTAGATAAACTTCCCACCAAGCTCCAACCAAAATTCTGCCTCATCCTGCTCCCCTTCTCTAAAGGCTCGAATAATTTCTTCCACTGTGTCTACACTTTCCCTTGGATGACAGTTTTGAACCTCTCTTCCAATTACCCCTGGGCTTCTTGGGAATACCCTATGTTTAGTATCACTATAAAATTTCACGATTTCATTTTCATCTACATAGGATAAGTCCACTTGTAGATGTTTAAAGATAAGATTAATCTGCTCAAGGGTCAGTTTTCCTTGACTTACATCTAACACACCTTGATTGGAGGTATTCGTAACCATGCCATGTTTTCGAAGTACTTGGGCTAAATCCTTCAATAATTCATTATTAGAATCCATACCTTCTACTTTATCTTCTTGTCTTCCATAGGAAGGTGGAGTTGCAATCAGACAATAACCAATTTCATCATCGCCTTTTCTCATGGTACCAAAATCTTCATCTGTAAGAAGATCCATTGATGTAGGATAAAGAATCTCCTCTTCTTTCACCATCATATCCTCCACCATTTCAATGACCTCATTTTGAATTTCTAAAAATGCTTTATCTTGCTGATTTTCTAAATAGTTCTTAGCTTTTTTGATAATATCTCTTACGTTATTTTCCAATGTCCACATTACTTTTGAGGGTTTATCAAAGCCTTTGTTTTCTAATGCTGGAAACAATTGATTTTGTTTTCTGGCGAAATGTATATTAATTTCACTTAATTTGTCGTAGAGCTCTGCCCATCGATTCTTAATAAACCTCCTCCCCAGCATATTTCTCATTTCACCTAACACTTCCCTTATAGCCTCTACTTCATCTAGGTAAGTTCTAATAGGGTGTCCTGAGGGTAGTTCTAGCTTATTGGTTACTAAAATACCTTGAAAAATTTCTAGAATTTCTTCCATTCTTTCTGCCAACTCATCATCGGTGACTCCATACTGTTGAAGGTATTGTTCACATATAGCAAACTCTTGAGGAGTTACTATATCGAAGGAACTCTTCATTTCCTTTTTTGCTGCCTCCAAAGATATTTTGCCCTGTAGATAATTAAGTTTAATGTTCATGATTTTTCGAATTTTGTCATCATCAAGCTTTAAATATTCTCCCATCTTAATCTTCTCAAGCTCAGACTTAGGAGTAAAATATACATGGAATTCTTCATCACTTATTTTCTCTACATATTTTTCAAAACCCTTCGCCTCCATCATCTTATACATAGGAAAAGGTTCAAAGTCTTTAATAACATGGATTCCTTCTTGTGGTTTAAGGTCTTGAAGTGCTTTAGTAATACAATCCCTAAAGGATTCATGCTCTCCACGGCCGTCAATGGTAATATACTTAATATCTTTTCTCATACTCTATCATCCCCTCTTAAAAATTTAGTTGTCTGCATAAAATATAATCTAGTATAATCAATTGTCTTATATTTTTCTTAAGTCGCCATTTAAATGATAATTATTCTCATATATAATTTACCACTTTTTCAGCTATTTAATCTGTGATTACTATCACATCTATGTGGATTTCTAAGATACTTCATTTGATGGCATGGTTTGATAGCAAAAGTTTTTCTTCTAACTAAAGCATTATGCTAAAAACTCCCTTTAAGCCTATGGCCTAAGGGAGCTACATTTTCTCTTATATAGGACCTCTTTTGTTCTAAGCCCTGTCGGTTTTCCTACTTTCCAATTTTGTTTTTCCTATCCTTCTCTATTTCTAAAAACTCCTCTTTTTATAATCTAAAGCTTTTTTATGATAGCTAATTGATTTAACTTCTTAGAAGTAAAATAGCCTAATACAAAAGTAATAATGGTGGGAATGGAAATTACTAAAGGATGTTTTAATAATTCACCCGATGCACCACCAATAGTATAGGCAGCCATCCAAAAGGTTAAAGGTAATTGAATAGATGGGAAAATCCCTGAAGCCACTTCAATACTTCTATTACTCTTATATCCTTTAAAAGTCAAAAAAGTACTTAAATCCGTTAATACCCCTGCAAGAAAAGCAATAAAAAACATCCATATAAAGAAACTACTTAATAAAGTTCCAATCAACAGCCCCAACAACGTAACACTTCCTAATTTCTTTATTTTCTTTGTTACTAAAGTAACGCCTATGGCATAGATGGGGGCCACCACCAATGCTCTATATGCAGGTAGGGGCATTAAATGCATAATCGGTAGTAGCATATAGCCCAATACAAAAATAGTAGCAACCACAATAGCCATCACCAGGAGTTCTTTTAATTGAAACTTCTTCATAGCAAATTCTCCTTCATTTATTCTCCCGTTTCTCCAAGAACCAGCTTTTCCTTCTGGCGTTTTAGTTCCAGTAATTCCCTTACTTCTTCTATACCGAGGTTCTCCACCTCATTACTTATTTTACTCTCCTTTGCTATCCATTCCTTGTATAATTGGATTAACGTCGTTAATACTGTTTCTAATTCCTCTAAGGATGTTACATCCACCAAATGTTTTGCCAAATGGGGTCTTCTACCTAATCTCCCTCCTATAATGATGCGATATCCCCTTCCTTCTACTTGGATAGAATCTGTAGGACATGCCCTGATACACCGTCCACAATCGATACATGCCTCATCATCTATACTAGGATCTTGATCTACAATTATTAGCTTTTCTGGACATGCCTTTACACACTGATTGCAGTCAATACAGTAACCTTTATATACTTGAGGCTTATTATACCCTATAATGGACATATCCTTAATCTGTGGTTGAGAACATCCGTTAGGACAGCCACTCACAGCCGCTTTAAGTTTATGATGATATAAAACAGGACCCTCTTGGCGTTCTTCTAAGAATTCCTCTAAGCATTCTTTTTTTATTGCACTATGCAAACAATTTACCACCTTTTCATCCTCAAATAAAGTTAAAGGACAACCCCTCATACCGCCACATAGCTTAATTTCTCTATAGGTGGTATCCGTAACCCCTTCAATAGATAAATCAATTTTGCTAACATCCTGTAGGTCTCTGGCGTTTTTGGCCTTTTCAATGTCTTCAACCTCTACTATATGTTTTCCTTGAGACCTAGCCAATTCCTCTGCTTTTTTTCTTGCCAAACTTCTGATAAAGAAGGGTGCCTTCTTTATTCTTTCCTCTGCTTCTTTACTCCACTTCATATGAAACCCTCCTAGGCATAACTATGGATACTTGGTAATAAAGTATTCACTCCTATGTAGGTAAATAATACACATATAAATCCAATTATACTAAATAATGCTGCTTTTCTTCCACTCCACTCCTTCATAATTCTTGCATGTAGATATATGGAATAAATTACCCAGGTAATAAAGGACCATGTCTCCTTTGGATCCCATGCCCAATACCTACCCCAGGCTTGCTCTGCCCAAATGGCTCCCGTTGCAATACATAGTGTTAAAAACAAAAACCCTAAAGCTATAGCTCGGTAGCTAATTAAATCTAATTTTTCTAAACTCGGCATATGTTTTTTAAAAAAAGCATCTTCTTTAAACTTATTTTTAAACAAATACATAAAAGATACACCACAGGCAACACCAAAGCCTCCATAGCCTATTACTGCAGTTGCAACATGGAAAACTAGCCAATTACTTTGTAGTGCAGGCATCAATGGTCGAATATCCTTTGATTGCATTGCTGCATAACCGATAATAAGAAACACAATTGGAGATACAAAGGCTCCCATAGCTCTAAAATTATACTTGTATTCAAAAACCATAAAGCATAAAGCAATTCCCCAAGCAAAGCTAGTGGCGAATTCATACTGATTGGTTAAAGGTACTCTACCAGCAGCAGCACCTCGAGTGATTAAAGCTACTGTATGAAATATAAATGCAATTTTAATAAAAAAAGTAGCATACTTTCCGTGCTTTTCATTTTTTCCTACAAAAAATAAGAAATAAAGTGCCATGGAAATAACATACATGGTTATAGCTATATTAAAAAAATTGCTTTCTAATTGTATATATCTAGTAAGCTCCATCACTGTTTCCCCCTTGTTTTTTATCATAATTAGTTAAAAACTGTTGTATTTGTAGCTTGTAGGCCTCTTGATTCCTAATGGTATCTCCCCAAATTGTTAACCTACCCTCTTTATCCTTGAAGGCCTTTAGTTGTTTTGGGTGAAAATAAAAGGCAAACATAATACCGTGTAATAAGACCAATCCCCCTACCTTAGCTCCTGGAATTCCTGGGTCACTGACAATTTGCAATAATGTAAATTGTCTTGGATTTGTAACAATAAATGTATACTCCTGCCATTCAATGGGCTGTCCCATTTCTGCAACATTCATATCTACCCGTTGACCTTCATAGAAAACACTATAGAGAAATCTTGGTTTATTAGGATAAGGACTAATGGTTCTAGGCATACCTCTTGAATTATCAAAGTCAGGATAAAAATTTGAAAACTGTAGAGCAATTCGTTGATTGTCATCTACATGAATTTCACTTTGATATAGAATTCTTTCGGCAATTTCCTCTCCATCTCTTTCTAGTAACATATCTACAGCCCATCCAGTTCCATTTTGATAAATACTGAAATTATCCATTCTAAAGGGCTCATTAACAGCTGTTTTTCCTACTTTCATGATTTCTTCTGTGACACTATTCTTTATAGTAATACTGCTAGTGTATTGATTAACAGTATAATCAGGTCTAAAATCTATATCAAAATCGTCAATGGACATCATGTATGAAGTATGTTCTATTTCTTCCTGTACTCCCGGCACACCGTAGATATATGTATCAAATCCAGTAATTTGACCAAACATATAGGATACAATAATTATCAATAACCCAACATGGGTTAACCAAGAACCCAAGTGTCCAAAACGATGCTTATAGGCGAAGTAAAAGGTGCCTTTTTCAGTTTCCTGTACCTTCAGACGATAAAACCTTGCTTTTCTAAATAATTTCTTAACATCTATTTCTCCATATATTTCTTCTCTAACAAGAAAATCACTCCGAGACATTTCTTTCTCTACAGCTGGCATATGAAGCATTTTCCTTAACAGACCTGGTAGCCTTATTACACTACACAGGGTTAAATTTATAGAAAGTACCACCATCATGGCTATAAACCACCAAGAAGTATAAACCTTATGTAGATCTAAAGTTGAAATTAATGTATATGTAAAACTACCATATTCCCTTTTGTAAAAGCTAAGGGGATTATTTTGAGGAATCACTGTACCTGCAATAGAAGAAATACTAATTATTAATAAAAGAATCATACCAAACTTCATAGAATGCAGGGCCTTCCAAATATCTTTAAATACACTGTCCTGGTTCATCTTTAACTCTCCTTTTTACAGTGGTGGGGGCTAAATTAATAGCCCCTACCCTACAGTTTTTCTCTTAATAATTCTAAAGCTTCTCGAACATACATATAGGCCTCATCTAATGTTTCTCTAGCTAACTGTGTATTGTGGAAACCTGTACTGTTTTCTACAAATACAAAATCCCATCTCCACTGGGCTTTTCGGTGATAATCCCTGATTAAATCTAAGAACTCTTCAGAATGCTCCCCACTTTCAACAGCCTCTGCCAATTCTTTAATTAATACTTCGATTGTCTCTCCTACGACCCTTGTCTTTAAGTCTATTTCCCACTGAATATCCTCTACCCTTTGAATTAATTCCTCTTCGCTTTCTGTATGACAGCTTAAGCAGGATTGTGCCACATGCTTTAGTGGACTAGTCCAGTGGTGGGAATGATATAAATCACCATCCTCATTCTCTTCAGGTGGCATATGACAGTCAATACAAGTCAACCCAAATTGACTATGCACACTGCCTTGATAGGTTTCAAACTCAGGATGCTGTACTTTAAGTAATGGTGACCCCGTGTCTGGATGGATCCAATCATAATATCCTATGTCATCGAAGGTTTTTTCCATACCAGCTACAGTGATACCATTATTCCAAGGAAGGGTTACTTCCTTTGTTTCTGGGTGTAGATAATATTCTACATGACATTGAGCACAGGTTAAGTCCCCCATTTTAAATTCTTCCTCTAGCAATTCCAGAGCTACCGTTAAATGATCCCTTGTGATGGTAGGTTCTCCAGGTGTATTTTGGTGACAATCGTAACAACTGATGGGATTAATAGCTTGGGTCGCCATTTCATCAAAGTCCATAGCATGCACTTCGGAGCCATATTCATTAATCATAGCTAAGTAATCTGGTGTTTTACAGCTTAAACAACTGGCACCTGGCTTCGGTCTAGCTGTTTCAATTACATCCTCCAAGGCATAGACATGCCCCCTAGACCTTAGATACTCAATACTGAACCCATATCCATCATAGAGGGTTCTTAGTTCAGGATATTTTTCTAAGTAATCATAGGGTTCAGAGCCACCGTAGGTGGTTTTTTCCATCTCGGCATTATTTAAGCAGGATGCATATTGATCTGGATAGTCCTCTGCCCACTCTTCTGCTGTAATAATCTTGAATTCATCTTCCTCCTCAGTAGTAGCGGGGACAGAACAGGCTGTTATTATTAATGCCAACACCAAAATAACTGCTAATAGCACATTTCGTTTCATTTTTTTACCTCCCTTCGTTTGTTATTTATCTTTCAATTATAATTATATAGAACTTCATTATGAAAATAAATGCTGTATATCACATTTGATTTGTAATTATTTGAATTCTTGTTTATATGACGATCTTCGTTAATCTAATAACTACCCATAGCAAAATAACACAAACATAAAAAGCCTACCATGATGATCATCATGCTGTAGAGCTGAATCTTTTCCCTATACAAAATAGCGTCAACCATAATTAAATGATTGACGTTATATTCATCAAGTTCTGCACTTATAAGTCATTTTTATAGTTTTTTTACTAAACTTGAAACCTTTGGATCGTTAAATTTAACTTTTCAGCCAACTCAGCTTGTATCTGAGATACCTTTGCCACTTCTTCTAATGCATCGACTATTTGGGATGTATTAGATGAAATTTCCTGTGAGCTTGAAGTTGTTTCCTCTGAAGTAGCAGAAACAGACTCAATAGATGCATTGATTCCTTCTATCATAGTAGTGATCCTTGTTATGCTTTCATTAAATTCATTGATAATGGCACCTATGGATTGTGCATCTTTGCTATATTTATTTGAAGCCTCTACAAAGTCTTCATAGTCTTGATATACTTTTTCTTCAATAAATACCAATACCTCTTTGGAATTAGTGGATAAATTGTCAAATGCTTTATATACTTGTTTAATGATCTCATGAATACTAGAAACTGTAGAAGCAGATTCTTCTGCTAATTTCCTTACTTCATCTGCTACAACTGCAAATCCTTTACCGTGTTCTCCTGCCCTTGCCGCTTCTATAGCCGCATTTAAAGCTAGTAGGTTAATTTGTCCAGCAATAGCTGAAATATCTGTAGCCATATTCTCAATTTGTTTAACACTTTCACCTTCATTAATAGCCTGCACAATTTTTTGTTGTTTTTCACTATACATATTTTGTGTAATCCCTTTAGATTCCTCACTATTTCTTTTCAGTGTTTCTGCTCTATCTTGTATGTCCTTTGCTACATCCATACCTGTCTCTGATTTCTCGAGTAAACCTTTAGCAATCATTGATATATTTCCACCTGCTTCATTTATTTCTTCCAGTGATGTACTAGTCTCATCTGTACCCTTGGATATTTCCTCTGTAGATAAATCAATACTTTGCATTTGTGCTAATACTTCCTCTGTTGTTGCAGACAATTCTTCACTAGAAGCACTCATTTCTTCAGAGTTAGATGAAATTTCCTTTAACACTTCCTGTGTGTTGGCCACTGCTTTATTTAATGCTGTTGTAAGTATGCCCAATTCATCCTTTGTATCTAAGCTAATCTTTTTAGTTAAATCTCCTCTTCCAAAATTTTCTGCAAAATCAACACTTCTTTTTAATGGTCCTGTAATGATTTTTGTTAAGACCAATGCGATGATAAGTGCTAAAATGATTGCAACAATAATAAAAGTTATCATGTTTTGAAGTGATTGGCTATATATGTTATTGCTTTCCAAGTTTAAGTCTTGGGCTATAATTTGATTTAAATCAATCAATTGATCTAAGGCGCTCTCGAGCCCGTCAGACAAACGATTAACATCTCTAAAGACCATAACGCTCTCTTGGAACATATCTCGTCTTATCAAGTCAGTATATCTATCTTGTGCTTCCCTATACTCTCCCAACATACCTGTAAATTGATTAACTAATTTCTCCTCTTCTGGAGTCATATATGTACTAGTGTACTGCTGTAGCAGGATGTCATTTTCCTTTCTTGCTTCAGTAACTATGTGCATCACATCATCAACCGTCATTTCATTTTCATGCATAAGTAAGCTTGATAAATTCAGTCGAATTGTTAGTATATTCCCTCTTACATTTGAAATGTTTTGAATAGGTAACAGTCTGTCTGTATACATTAAATTCATATTTTCATTAATTTGATTCATGTTTATAATTCCAATGGATCCTATGACTCCCATTAGAAGGATAATCACTAAAAATGCAGCTATCAGTTTAGTTCTAATTTTTAAATTCATAAATCCCTTCATGTATTGTACCCCCTTATGTTGTTAATTTTCTTCAATAGAATAACTTGTGAAACTATTTATCCACCATTATACTCTATATTGTGTAATCATTTCTGTGATAAATATCATATTTTTTGAATTTTCTATAAATATTTTGTTCTTCTTCTAAAGTTCTAGATTTTAAACAGTATCTGCTGAGATATAACATAACTGGCTATAATATTGGTTCCTATATGGATGAGTATGACAGAACAGGACCAACAGCGACTAACCCTTAAGGTTCTATCATGCCGTAGGGTTAGTTGAATGATGGGCCCTAGATCACAGCTGCTACAAGGACCCTATAGGCAGGTGAGGTGGTTTTCTTCTCCTGTTTCCCTTCTCCACCAAATCTCTTCAAACATCAGATTTTTCAATTGCCTCTAAGTACGGTGAAGCAGGGCTCTAGGGATAGACCCAACTACCGTAACAATGTGTAGCCCTTCCCTATAGTTTTTCCCTAAGTGCTACAGTTTGTGGAGGTGGTGGCAGCAAGAACCCCAAAGCTCCACCCAGCGACTGGAGGAATCTGTTGGAAAACAGTTTCTATAAGGAGCGGAGACAAAGACCCCATAGCTACAATCTTTTCCCCTAAGGGAATGAAGGAGGGAATCATATTTTGTGAAACAAATATTGCTTCCTGGATGAAGGAGTGTGGGGGAAAGGTTGTGGACCCTGGAATTTTTTTAGGGTGGGTGGTGGGAAATACAATAAAAGATAGAGGTGTTTACCTTTAGGTAATCACCTCTATTCTCCATAGTTATGCAATTCATTTATATCCTTGTATATATTTATCTTCTTTATCTTAAAGACTTTTGTACTACCAACCCCGCAGCACAATTAAGTTTCTTTGATGTTTTATTTTTATCTTAAAGTTCAACCTCTCTACCTATATATTCTAAATAAAATCTATAGCTTTCGTTAAGTGTGTTTAATTTTGTTAGAAGGTTTTTCAAAAGGTTTTCTTGATCCTGAATGTCGTACTTTAAATGCACCTTTTCATCACTATTTGTAGTTTCTAATAAGAGCCCACTTGATTCTTTAATTTTTTCCCTTAAATAAGCTACATTTTTAATTGTAATTTTTAATTCTTCTTGAAAGTAATTATCTGTAGCTTCAACACCCAAGTTTTTTATTAAATCTTTTATTATTTTAATGTACTGTTGTTCTTCTTCTCTATACATTTCATCTACCCCTGTCGCTTAGTCTGAACAGTATTCCCTTTATCACAGAGATTTCACTTATCATTAGTATACTCTATATCCTAATTATTTCCCGTGATTTATATCACTAAATATTATCACCCTTCATTCTATTCTTGCTTAGGTGATTGTATTTCTCCAATTTCTAAAAGTATACTATTCTTATTACTTGATCCTATTTAAAATCATCCATAATAAATATAAAGTATAACGCCTTAGACCTGTCTAGTTATCTTTTGTGCACTTATCACTTCATACGCCTCAATAATTTCCCTGCCCTTTTTAGTAATAGCCAAAGCCCTAGAAGAAGATCTTTGTCTTTCTATCACTCCCATAATTTCCATTTCCACTAAATGTCTTTGAACTGTTAATGTAGATTTGAAACCCGCTAGTTTTCCTATTTCTCTAACAGTGGGGCTATAGCCTCTTTTCTTGATATATCCTTCTATGGCCAACAGTACTTCTAACTTTCTATCCCTGTCCTCTGTTATCATTATCAAAGCTTCTTTTCCTCCTTATCCCCTTTTAATTTTATATATATGCGTTATAAGTAACTCCTAGGACCCCTACTACCTAATCACCTCTCCGAACTTATGTTCTCTTGTATTTTACCTAAATATTTCCTCGTTGTAAACCCCACACCTACCCTTTTGCTGAATTTTTGAAATCCATATTGTATAATGAGGGCAATTAGAGGAAGGAGGGCAAAATGAACAAAGTTCAATTAACAAAAAACTTTCAACTAAGGGAATTTCAATGTAGAGGTGGTACCCAATTAGTAAAACTAGATAGCTGTTTACTAGAAAAGCTTCAGCAGCTTCGGGATAAAGTTGGTGTTCCTGTCCATATTACCTCCGGCTATAGAACCTTAGAACATAACCGAAGAGTAGGTGGTAGCCCTAATAGTCAACATATGCTGGGTGGAGCTGCTGATATTCAAGTTCCTAGTTATCCCCCCGAAACTATTGCTACAATTGCTGAAGAACTGGGCTTTACGGGAATTGGTACCTACCCTACCTTTACCCATGTTGATGTAAGAACAGGAAATCTTGTAAAGTGGCGAGGATAACATCATCCTATCATTTCATTTAAAGCCTATACCAGCAGTTTAAGCATGAGAGAAAGTTATTATTTAAACAGGAGGTGATAAATTGCCTAATACCGAGTTTATAGCCAAAGTAAAAAAGATGGATATCGTCAACAAGGTCACCAATGACAACTGGAACCAGTCTATCACCATTATATTAAGTGACATAGAACTAAACGATGAAAACTTAATTGCCATTAGAAAGTTCCGACCTAATGAAGAAATTTCCGTATCCTTTAAGACTTTGCAGTTATCCATGACGGATCTTCATGAAGAGGATGCGACAGAGGACATTAATGCCGTAGAAGTAGATGATGAAGAGGAGGAAGCTTTGTTTGAAATGGATTATGATGAAACTCCTCCAGATCCTAAGGATATTGTTAAGACCTTTGATTTTTCAAAAGGATAGTAAATAATCCACCTTGCCTAACCTGCAACGTATTGCTAAGACCCCCATTTAGGAAAGTGAGAGATCAAACACTATACCTTGGAAGTAAACCCAACTACAATTCAGAGGATATAAAAACTCCCTTTGGATTAACAAACTAAGCAACTAATACAAAATCTAAAATACTGCTTATCTGCTTATGAGTTAAGCTTCATTTTATATTTAGGTGGGTTAATATATTCATTACTTTGTTATCTAACTATAAAAGAGAATTTTGCCACGAAAGGAGGTGAAATGTATGGCCATTAGAAAAGTAAACGAAAGAAGAAGTGCATCTGCTAGGTTTGTTACAGGTTTAGATGGTGAAGGTAATGAAACCTATATCACTAGAACCCTAGCTAGTTTTAAACCAGATGCAACCTTAGAGGATGTCTTTAATGTAGTGGTGCAAATAGGTTCCCTATTCCCCTACGACATCAAAACTGCTAATCTGATAGACCGATGTGAAATAACTGAATAATATTTAGTTATCCATGTCTTATACGAGAGGGGGTGACAATTTGGATAAATATTTAAGAATGGTATTTAAGACAGACCAAGACTCTACAGCAGGGATTAGAGTGTCTATTCCTAGGGATGATTTAATGGACAATGAGGTGAAAGCCGTCATGGAGGCCATCATTGCCAGCGAAGCCGTACATTCTAATGCTGGAAACTTAGTGGAGATTGATAGTGCCTACATCGTTCAAACTGCAACTACTGAGTTGGATGTTGTGGAGGCATAGTACACAAAGGACATAGGTCATAAAACCTGTGTCCTTTGCTATAAAAAATTATACAAACAACCTAAGGTGGTGCTAAGTTTTATGGAAATTAGAGTAAGAAGGAAAGGAAATAAATTAGCTAAAGCTTTATCTTTAATGGTTTTTTCAATGGTGTTTGCTTCTACGATAATTTATTATTTCCTATATAATGATATATTGGCTGCTAGAGGTTCTACCCTAGAAGCAATGCTAAGTATAGAAAGTATGCTATCTTTACTCCTTGTGTTTACCCTACTACATATCATCCTTCTGCCCCTTGCCACTTTGCAAAATCAACTTTGTAAGAAAGTCCAAAAACCTCAAACCATCAACACCTATAGTACAAGTATTTTACAACCTAAAGAAAAGAAGCATCCTATCCCCTATCCCTATAAACAAGAGGTGTAGCTATGATAGCTTTATTAGAGGAAATCCTCTTCTTCATTTTTATTTATCTTCTTTGTTTTCTTGGTGCTTTATCCAAGGATCTCATGGATACCTTTTTACAAAAAATAGAGGAAATCCTAATTATTAAAATTATTATTTCCTCCTTGGCAGTGGCTATTTTGTTGTATGGGTTTTCTGATGGATTGTTGGAAAGGTTCAACCTTAAGCCTTTTATTACTTTATGTTATACGATGGGTTTAGTTAGTTTTGAGGTTTTGGTTAGGTATAGTAATATAAAAGAAATAGGAGTATTGGCAGAGGAAATATATCAGTTAAGGTTGACCCAAAAGAAGGATAAAGATTGATTTTCTCACTTGATTTAGAGAAAATTTTCTTTATCCTTTTTATTGGCCATTAGTACTATCTTTAATTATCCATTATATTTGTTAATTTAAAGCCCCTGTTAGCTTAATAATACTTCATTCTTAACTATATCTGGAATACAAGCACAGTACTCCTCAATATATTTAGTCATCTCAATAAATTTAAATTTTTCCTCTCCTCCTGGCATTTTTCCTATATTTGAAACAATAAAATAATCATCAAAGTATTTTATTGGGCTGTTGCTTTTACTCTTTGTTACATTGAAATAATCAATAAGCTGTATAACAAAAGGATCAAAATTATAAGGAATAAAAACCTCTTTGAGTGGAGTAACTAATATCTCCTCTCTATTCCAATAACTAGGCCTTTTACCCATAATCATATACCACACTTCCGGAGATAATTTTATATACTTTTGATTGTTATATACTATTTCATATATTAAGCCCAGTTCAATGCCCACTTCTACTGCCTTCTTAAACTGACAAAATACCTTTTTAACATCATTAATGCTAATCCATTTATCACTATCCTCTAGTATTTTTATAATCATATTAAAGAAATCAAAGATACCTTTGGCATTAAGTTGTATGGTAAGGAATTGATAGAAATCTAGTAAACTTTCGTTTTTATTATCAATCCATTTATATAATTTATCAGCATCAATATACCTTTCATCATTAGTAATTAACTGTCGTGTCTGTAAATAGTAATCGATGTGCCTTCTATTAACCAACCCTTTTTCTGTATCTACTACCTTAAACATTTCTTGAATCTCTAATTTATTTTTGTAGACATGGTTCAACATTAATATAAGCTTTAAAAATGGAGTAGGTTGTACATTGACTGCTTCATCACTAGCCATTAAATCTGCTTCCGACTTTATATGCTTCAAAATGACCTCTGCATAATCATCTGGAATATCTTCCTCGAATAAAATAAAATATTCTCTTAAATGTTTTTTCACCTCTCCATACGGTAGATCAAGACCTAAAGCCTTATATTTTAAGTATTCCCTATCTTTATCTCCAATCAGTATCCCTTCTACTCTTCCTTTTAGAGCTTTATCAAAATACCCTCTTTTAAGTAGTAAATCTATAGCAGCGGACTTCATGTATGATTTTCCTTTAAGCTTCTCACTTTCTCTACTACTGATAATTTTCCAAACTCTATTAAGCTTTTGAACTTCTACTACACTCATTTGATCATAATAGTCTTCAAACTTCAAAATCACCCCTCCTTAGTTCTTCTAAGGTAATGATCCTAAAATCATAGCCATACTTGAGCATATTATCTCTTCTTTCTATATATATTTCTTCTTCCTTCGTATCCTCAGATACTAAGGCATAATAGTATCCTGTAATTCTTCTGCCCTCATTACTACCCTTCAGTTTTCCTATCCTTAAATATTCCTCTCTTTCTGACTCTCCATAATAAGATAAGGAAATAAGCACATCGATATCCTTTAAAGATTGGCTTTCAAATATGTTAGTAAATACAATGGAATCTATGTCTTTATCATTGAATGCCCCCACCATCTCTTCTCGTAATTGATCGTTTGAACCTCCATCACATAAAGAAATTGTAAAAGCTTCATGAAACTTACCAGCTACTTTTTTGAAGCGGCTCACTAAAATTTTCTGCTTATCTTTATGTTTATTCTCAATATAGCCAAATGCTTCTACCTTATTTAAATTCTTACTGACTGTATGGTTAATATCTTCCTCATCTTCTATATCCCATGGTTTAAATGGGATTTTCACCTCAAAGCATTTAACTTTAATTTGATAATGTTCTTCCTCTAGTTTTTTTAAGGTTACGTTAAATACCTTTGGCCCAATGGTTTTAAATATAAGTCCTTCATTATTATCGGATCTCCAAAGTATAGAATCCATGGCTAACTTATATTTCGATGGAATATATGCTGCTCTACTTCGCTTTGTCGTAGGTAGACTGTTGGCATTATCATAGATAATAAAGCCCCAATTTACATTTATCATTTCATCATCCAGCACTTTTGCAACATAATCATAGGTACATACACAAATAGGTTTTTCTAATTTAAAATCATTATATGCAATGTGCTCTTCATCAAAATTTGTTTTATCCTTTATTTCATTTAACCATATTTTATAGTCATCTTTAGTTTTTACTAAAATTAATGTATTAACTTTTAGTAGTTCTATTACTTTTAAACCTACTATTGTTTTTCCTGATCCCGGAGGCATAATCATTACACCTCTGCCAGTAATATTTTGATTCTCCTTATTCATAAATGCTTCAACTGCTTCCCTTTGGTATCTATATAACGTGATATTATCCTTAATTTTTAGATTGCAAGAAGTGGATTTAGTATTCTTTTCTACAAGATATAGATTTTCATTCAGCAAAATATTTCTTATAGTATAAAGATCCTTTTTGTCAAAAGTTACTGTTGTTTCTTCTGTTCTCACTATTTTATCTTTTAACCCTTGAATGTCCACTATTTTCTTAATTGCTTTACTGTTTCCCTCCAATTCAAAAATCTTCTCCTCTACATATATCTCCATTGTCCAAAAGTCTCTTATGGTTTCTTCAATGTATTCTATAATTCTCTGGGGTAAAACATTCCTAGCATACTGCTGAAGAAATTGTGTTATGTCTTTTGCTGTATCCCCTTGTAATGCAGCGGACCATAAAGAAAATTCATCCAAACGATAGGTATGTACATTGGTAGGTGTATGCACTAATGTTGCATATGCATTTAATTGATCTTCCACAGTATATTTACTATCTAGTTTTTCTATTAAATAAATCTTCCGATCACTATGTATAGCCAAAGGCCTCTTACTCACATCTCTCCCCCCTCAAAACCTTCTTAAGACATTTTTATGTACAACTCCTATGCAGTATTACGAAAACACAGTAGAATCAATAAAAGCCCCAAAACATCTATAAATGTTCTAGGGCTTTTACCGCTACCTCATTAACTTATCACCTTCGTTGCATTGTCCTTCACTTCATTAATAATATGAACAAATTTCTTCTGCTTCTCAGGATCAAATAGTTTGATGAAGCTTTGTGGCTTATCAAAGGGTGGTTTGGTAAGCTCAGCTATATTTTCCACATAGCCGTTTTGTTCAATATAATCAATTACCTTATTTACAAATGCAATTTGATTGGCATTGAGGTTTTGTTCATTGATGAAGGAGGAGAAAGCCTCCATAGCAGCCTCCCGCTCCATTTTAGCAATTCTACGGACGAGCAAACCAAAGGGTGTATCCTTATAGTTACTTTCATAGTCTTCTTTGGTACCAAGCTCTCCAGTAAATATTTTTTCTAAGGTCTTATAATCCTCTTCATTCAAAGGAATGTTATTTCTTAGTTTGTGGATGGCTATATTGTGCTTGTTTTCCTCTATATATTTATTTACCTTCAGCTTATAATTCTCAAAGTCATAACTCATTTCAAATTCCTTTAATTCCGATCGTTCCAGTTCTACATCTTCAAGGTTGGTATAAACAATACCACCCTTTTCCTCTACAGCAAATTTCATTAAATCACGAAGCTCTTTACGGATTTTTTCAAAGTTTAAAATATCTGCCTTCCCCCAAAATTCATCCTCCTGCACCTCTTTTAATAAAGGTACTTTGGCCTTCACTTGAGGTATGGTGGTTTTCTTTAAAAGGATAGAGGCTTTAGAGGTGGTACGGTTTTTAAATCTAGTAAAGCTTTTCCCTCCCTCTAGCTGTGTCAGCATTAATCCGTACATTAAATTATCAAATTCTACGGCTTTATCATCCTTATCCTCCATAGACACAAGATCAGCTATATGCTCTATCAACTCTGATTTATCCCCTTCACTAAGGTAAGTAAAGGCATCCTGCTTACTATATTTATCAACATATTTTCTTTTCATCTTTACATCTATTCTTTCAAGGGTTAGCCTTGTTACCTGCCCATAAACTTCCTCTATCAAAGCATTTCTTAATGTCTGGTATGCTTCCTCCATAAATGCTACATCCTGCATATGAAAAATTAACTTTATTCTTTTGGAGAAAATACTTGCTTGGGTGGAACTACTTGCATTTCCCTCCATGCCATTTTTGTTTTCTCTAAAATACTCAAAGTTGCCTAAATAATCAAAAATATAAAAACAGGTTTTATCCTTTCCTTTACCAAAAAGGTCAGGCCTTATTCTTGTACCTCTACCGATCATCTGCCAAAACTTAATCTTTGAACGAACCCGTTTAAAAAACACAAGGTTCACTATTTCCCTAACATCCACCCCAGTATCCAACATATCCACCGATACGGCTATATGGGGGTCTTTATCAGGATTCTTAAATAGTGTGATTAAATCCTGTGCATAATCATCATCACATACAATACGTCTACAGAACCGTCCCTTATACTGTGGATATAGGGTATGAAAGCGATCTGCAATAAACTCCGCATGATTTTTATTTTGGGCAAAGATAATGGTTTTTCCTAATCTATTTCCACTGGCATCCTTTAATCCATTGGTCATCAGGTCATGTATAACATAATCTACGGTATTTTGATTGAAGATGAATTTGTTGATCTCTGGAGCAGGTATTTCCTCCGGCATCTCCCCATCTTCATCTGTAAAATCCTCCTCATACCTTTCCTTATCCTCCTGAGATAATGCATCATAGGTAATACCCTCTAATAAAAATCTCGTACTAACCTCTATGTTATGAAAGGGCACCAGCACCTTATCCTTATAAACCGCTGTATCATAGTCATAGGCAAAGGTAGGTACATCCTTCTCCACTTCAAAAAATTCATAGGTACTGCTATGGACATCGGATCTTGGTGTGGCTGTAAGCCCTACTACATAGGCATCGAAATATTCAAAGATGGCCCTGTACTTTTTAAAGATACTTCTATGACTCTCATCTACGATAATAAGGTCAAAGTGGGCAGGGGTAAACAATCGTGTACCATCTGGATTTCTAGCACTATCAATGGCATTCAGCATGGTTGGATAGGTGGAAAATACTATCCTAGCATTTTTATCGTCTTTATTGGATAGAAGGTTACAAAGGGACATATCAGGAAGATAGTTTTTAAAATCATCCTTTGCCTGCCTTACCAATGCAGTTCTATCGGCTAAAAATAAAGTATTGGTAACATAGCCACCTCTAGAGAGGACATCAGTTAAACTGGAGGCGGTTCTTGTTTTTCCTGTTCCCGTTGCCATCACCAGTAGGGATCTCATATGACCTCTTTCAATGTTATCACATACAGCTCTAATAGCCTGTTTTTGATAATACCGATCGGTGATTTTATCATCAATTTCTATTTCACTTAATTTCCTTCTTGAGGCTCTTCTATGGAACAACCTTTGTAAATCATCCCTTGAAAATACACCACTAACCTTCCTTTGGGGTGCCGTCTTATCATCCCATATATAGTAATCATAACCATTGGTATTGAAGATAATGGGTCTATGGCCTGTCATCTTCTCAATACAGTTGGCATATAGCCAAGCTTGATGGGTGCCTTTTCTTGCATCTTTGAAGGTTCGTTTTGCCTCAATCAAAGCAATAGGAGTACCGTCCTTTCCCCAAAGGACATAGTCTACAAAGCCCTTCCCGGAGCCTAATTCCTTCGGCATACCCACCACCGGCATTTCCACCTCTACACAGTCTTTTCTTCCTGATTGGGAGAACTGCCAGCCTAAAAGCTTTAAATCTACATCTATATATTTCTTCCTTGTTTCATATTCCGATAAATCCTCTGGAGTAAATTCCCTCTCTGCCTTATGTTCTTCTTTATGGGCAGTGATTTCTTCACTCTTTTTCTTTAGTTCCGCCACAAGTCTTGCAATTTCTTTATCCTTTTCGTCTATTAGCCTATTGGTTTTTTCCTTCAAGGTCTTTAGTTCATTGGATAATTGGGATTCAATTTTCTTAGCCTCTTCTATGTTGTCTTCTGCCTTGGGAATCAGCTTTTCATTGAAGCTTCTTTCTTCGTACACTACACCATAGCAATAGTCAATCCACTCTATAAATTCAAATAAAATGGATAGGGAAAGAATAGCATCATTGTGGGAGATGGTTCTTTCTGTATGGACTGCAATATTACCGATTTTAATGATGTATTGTAGCTTTTGCCATGTGGCAGGATCTACTGCATATCGGAAGGATTCTTCGTGGACTAAAGCCTGTAGGTTCTCTTTATAGGGCATCTTCATGGTGGAGTCGGCAGCATACACCCATTTTACAGCTAATTCAAAGGCTTTTCTGCTTCCAATAGCCGACATAGCGGCGGAGGTGGATAATACATTTTCAGCATCCATACAGGCGCTGGCAAAGAGTCGGTATTCAGTTGTGTTTTTAAGAAACTCAAAATTTGTTGCCATAGAATCACTCCTAAAATTCCCAAAGGCCACAGGTGGCCCCTAGGATTTTTATGCTAATCGAAGTATTTACTCATGAGGCTGTTAAATAAGGTTTCGCTTTCTGTGATGGACTGTTTTACTAGGGATTTTTGTTGTTCTATGTTGTTTACTATTTGTGTAAACTTGTTTTGGAGATATACAGGCGGAACAATTATACTTGTGTTTTTCATAATAGTTGTATTTAAATTAGGTTGAGTTCCACTAGGCGCTGTTCTACGAAAATACTCAGTTTTTTCATTAATTTGTTTCAGTAAAAATATATTATTTAAATCATTACTAGTAATGTCAAATGCTAACCAACCATCGTGAATGCATCCGTCAAATGTAATTATTCTAGCAAATCCTAACGACACTCCACAATTTGCAAAAATCATACTTTCAGATTTTATAAATCTACTTTTCTTAACCCCTTCTTCAATTATATGTTCTTTTGTTGAGGTCAAATATAAATCATCGCCTTTTGTTGCATCTCCTATTTTAATCCAAGGTATTGTTCCACCTAAAAATTTCTGAATTGGTCTTGGCGATCCTCCTCGAACAATAGTACACACATCTCCTAATTTACATTCATTCCACCCTTTTTCATTTGTAACAGGATCCCCAAACATATCATAAAAAGTTGCTTTAATTAAATGATCAAGTTCTTCAAGCTGTTTTTTATGACCATTGATTATTTCTTGGGTTTTGTCTAGGGTGTTTGCTATGTGTTTTTGGATGTCTAGGGGTGGTAGTGGGATTTTAATACTGAGTAAATTGGTTTTATTAATAGCTTTAAATGTACTACCTGTCCCCCTTGCATTCAATTCGCTGTTTTTAAATTTCAAGATATAATATAAATATTTGTAATGTGACGTATTTTCTTTTTGTGTAATTGCACATAATCCACGCCCTATACAACACTTCTCTGTAGCAATATTTAAAGCTCCTATTGGTGCCCTGACAGATAAAAGCACATCATCCTTATTTGCTATTTTTGTTGGTTTATTACAATAATATCTCACATTAGGATGTATTTGCCCAAAATCTGCGTTCCCTTGATAAAATGGTATTCCATCATTCTCTTCATTATAACTTTCAGAACCTGGAGATTGTCCCATGTTAATATCACACACATCCCCCAACTTCACCATTTCCCACTTACTCATCACCCAACAGCCCCCTCAACTCTTCCATCTTGGAGCTTATATCCATAGCCAATTCATCAAGTCGGGTCATGATGACCTCTGGCTTTTCGTATTCTACCTTTTCATATTCAATTTCCTTATATCTATTAATAGACAAGTCATAGTCATTCTTCTCAATCTCTTCCTTATCCACTAGGAAGCTTTGCTCTGTTTTCTTTCTGTCTACTTCCTGATCAAGGTTATGGAATCTATGAATGATGTCGGTGATATCTCCGTCATTACCTAAATCCTTTCTCTTATCATCTAGAGAAAACCCATCGGATTTCATATCATAGAACCATACCTTCTCCGTACCTCCCGCATTGGTCTTTGTAAATACAAGGATGGCAGTAGATACCCCTGCATAGGGTTTAAATACACCACTGGGCATAGAGATAATAGCCTGTAGGTTTTGGTTTTCCACCAGTTCTTTTCTCAAGGATTTGTGGGCCTTTGTTGTACCAAATAATACACCGTCTGGTACGATACAAGCACATCTTCCTCCTATATTCAGCATACGGACAAATAAAGAAACAAATAGTAATTCTGTCTTTTTCGTATCAGTTATTGCCTTTAGGTTATCATGAATACTTTCTATATCTATCGTACCTGTAAAGGGTGGATTGGCCAAAATCACATCATAGGCATCTGATACATCATTATGTTTGGATACACTATCTGCATAGTTAATATCTGGGTTTGGGATAGAGTGTAGCATCAAGTTCATGGCAGATAGCCT
>JAFIFG010000076.1 GCA_020832135.1 Clostridiaceae bacterium | reverse complement strand
CAACGTTAGGTGTCCCTGCCTCAAGACAGTTTGGAAAATAGTCCGGTTGATAAGGATAAGCTGAATCTCCACCTGTCCCCCCTACTTTCAATGGCTTTATTTTGCCCTCCCAGTTAACTATCAAGCCACCTGTGCCCATAGGTCCTAGAAGCCCCTTATGTCCTGTAAAAGCTAATAAATCAATGTTGTCCTTCTTTATATCTATAGGGTACACCCCTGCAGTCTGTGCCGTATCTACTAGAAATGGAATTCTGTGTTTTCTTGCTATTGCTCCTATTTCTCTAATAGGCTGTACTGTTCCTATTACATTAGAGGCATGATTAAATACGATAAGTGCTGTGTTTTCTTTAATGAGTTTTTCTACCTCTTTAACATCGGTATATCCTTCAACACTACAAGGTACTATTGAAATTTCTACAGCTAGATCCCTTTCTAATGTCTTTAAACATCGCCAAGTTCCATTATGTTCTAAGCTACTGGTGATAATATGGTCTCCCTTTTTAACAATACCTTTGATAGCAGTATTTAGGGCTTCCGTAATATTTGAAGTAAAAACCACTCTACTTGCATCGTCGTAATTGAATAGTTTCCCGACAGTTTTTCTAGCTTCATAAATCATTCTATCTGCTTGTAATGCCCGACTATAAGCACCTCTCCCAGCAGTAGCTCCTATGTTTTCTATAAAATTATGGACCGCCTTTGCCACCTGTGGTGGTTTAGGAAATGATGTGGCAGCATTATCTAAATATATTCCCATGGAAATCCCCCCCTCACTTGCTTCTTTTCTTTGTTTGTATACATTTATCTTCCTATAATTAAAGATGATTGTCAATGTTTTGTCAATTATAGTGTAACTTTATATATACTCCTAATAATAAGCTATCTATCTACATTCAATTCATTGAGGAAACAAAGCTTTTTTAAACACTAAGTTAAAAAATGTTTTTACTTTAAGAACAATAACAGATGCGAAAGCCATTATAGAAGCTTTAAAGCCTAATGAAATACAACGAGTAGCAATCATAGGTGCTGGCTATATAGGAATGGAATTAGTAGAGTCTATGGTGTTATTAGGAAAAAAAGTAACCTTAATAAATCGATCGGAAAAAATAATGAAGACCTATGATGATGAAATACGAAACTTGATTCTAGAAGAAGTGAAACAGCATGATGTAGAAATGTATCTAGAAGATGGAGTGGAGGGTGTCACTGGAGAATCTACCGTCACAGGAGTAAAGACAAACCAAGCTACTTATGAGGCAGATGTGGTGATTGTAGCTATCAGTGTAAAACCAAATACAGAATTCTTACAGGAAACAGAGATTCAACAACTTAAAAACGAAGCAATTATTGTGGATGAAAAATGAAAACAAATGTTCCAGATGTTTATGCAGCTAGAGATTGTGCTAAAGTAGAAAATATGATTTTTGATTGTTTATAGCAAACTAAAAAGCCCAAGGGATATCAATAAGCATGGCGGTAAAAATACCATTTGTTGCATGTATTTTCTTTGTGATAAAATAAAACCTGATTTAATGCCAAAGAAAACAAATAGTCCACTCATAAGTGCAATTAATGTAGCAGTTATAATCGGTGAATAGCTGAGCATAGCAGCACCCAGTCCAGCTCCGAAGGCATCTAGTGCAAGGGCAAAACCAAGTAATAGTGCTTCCTTCCCTGAAATTATACCGGAGTTATCTAAATCGGCTTGTTGTGGCTTTTTAAGCACAGTTATGAAAATACCTAATTTCTGTATTTCAGCCTTCCATTTCTTTTCTTTTAGCTCATATTGTGTTATTTTACCTTCTTCAGATTGATTACTCTTTTGTGTGCGGACTACATTATATAAACTAAATAACCCCATCGAAACTAAGATTAAACCCCCGATTTTTTCTACAATATCAGGAGAAATGAAGGAACTTAAGAAACTACCAATTGTCATTGATGCCAATACCACCAGTCCAGTACATAATATGATGATGAATAAGGATATGAAGGAAATGCAAATCCTTCTCATTCCATAGGTAACTCCAACACAAAAACTATCCAAACTAACTGCAATGGCTAAAAGGATTAAACCAGTAAAAAAGTGCATAACTACCCCATCCTTTACCTTAGATCTATTCTTGTTATATTGTATGAATTATTGTTGGAAATGTAAGTGGTTTATCATTTAAATCAAAGCATTGGACATTTACTTTCCTTTAAGGGGTACCTTCGTTAAATAAGCTAATAATTAGAAATAGAACTTCTAATTTCATAGAAGTTCTATTTTCTCAACTAATATCAACGTTGACCTTTAACGGGGCTTATAATTTTAAACTAAAAAATAATCAAATGAATAACAGCTCTAAACAAAATACCTATTATTGCTGCCTTTATAGCCGGTTTGGTAACAGAGGCTACTCTAGATCCTGCCGATACTAATAATGCTATCCCTACGGGATCAAATGGATTTATAGTAAATCCTGCTATTCTATTTAACTCTGCCACCGTCATACTTCCCTCTGTCATCAAATCTAGTACAATAGCCATCATTGCTGTCCCACCAGCTAAATACTTGGTGGCAATAGGCAATACAGCAACACCCGGTATACCTATCCTCGTCAGAGTAGGAGCTAATAGTGTTTCAATGAAATCTATAGCACCAATTTCCCTTAATATATTCACCATAAATATTGATAGTACCAAAGGTGCTATTGATTTTTTTACAACTTCTAAGCCCTCTTCTCCACCTTTAAATAAGAGGGGGATTAACTTTGCTTTTTCTTCCTTTACCTCAACTTCTAGAGATACTCCCTTAGCCAATGGTTCACAATGCTTATCTTCACCATGAAATATATAAGCAAGGTATCCAGCCAACAAACCACCTGCAATAGAGGTTAATATAATTACAGGTAAATTCAGCCCCACCACCGCCAGCGGGAAAGCAGCATTTCCTTGAGACATTACAAAAACAGCACCCAAAGTAGCGGCTATTTTTCTATTGGATATATCTCTGTCATATTCCATAATTTTAAAGGTTGATATAGGTGCAGCAAAGCTTATAAATAAAATTTGTATTAATGCAAACACTCCTAAGCCTGGCAATCCAAAGAAAGCTAATATAGGTGAAAGCTTTACAGCTATGGCAGTCAACAACCCTTTGTTCTCCAACACACGCATAAAAGCCATCATTACCACCAGTACAGGAAGTAATAGATAGAGGGCTAAATTAACAGCTGTTTCACCTGACCTCATAATTATTTCAACTACTGTTTGCAAGTGGCACCTCCTCTACTAACTTAACTTCATAAGTTATACTATTTTATGCTAATGCTTTCGAAATAACTTTTCTTCATCCTTTATAACAAAACCTGGAATATTTTTTCTAACAGCATTATCATAAATAAATCCACCAAGAAGGGCACCTACTATTGGTCCTACGATAGGTACCCAGAAGTAGTTGTTTGGTCCTGGTAGACCAATACTACCCCAACCTGCTAATGCCGTAAACAGCTTTGGTCCTAAATCTCTAGCAGGATTCATAGCAAACCCTGTTAATGGTCCAAAGGAAGCCCCTATGATTGCAATGGTTAATCCAATTAAAACTCCTGCAAAAGGTGCATATTTTCCGTTAGGTGCATTAGGGTTTTTATCATCGGTTACAGCAAGAATCACCATTAATAAAAATGCAGTAATAACAACTTCTATAAAGAAAGCTTGACCATTACCTATATAGGATTGAGGATAAGTTGAAAAGATTCCTGCAGTCTGGAGACTTTCTAGACTTCCCCTTACGATCCCAGTTTCTTGTTCAAAGGTTATAAATGCTCCTCTAAACATGCTATAAACTAAAGCTGCACCGGTAAAGGCTCCGGCAACCTGTGTAAGAACATAAGGTACTACTTTATTCCAAGAAAACCCTCTAAAGACCGCTAGTGTTATAGTTACTGCAGGGTTAATATGGGTTCCAGATACAGCACCAGTTATATAAATAGCCATGGTTACTCCAAGACCCCAAATAATACTAATTTCCCATTGAGTGTAAGATGCATTTGTTAAGACTAAGCCTGCTACACATCCTGCACCAATAAAAATTAAAATTAATGTTCCTATGAATTCTGCCAATAGTTCACCCAATAAATTCTTTTTCATAAAACCACCCCCATAAGTTTTGTTAAAGCTATAATAGTGGTCGTCCACTCTATATCAAAGTGGACGACCTATTTTGTAAAACTTATTACATTGCAGCTTTAAAGATATTAATGATATCTTTCTCTGTACCTGTAATAGGATTACAGCCTGCATTTCCGTCCTTCATCGCCATTTCTGCCATATATGCAAAATCTTCTTCCTTTACACCTAATTCTGCTAATCCTGAAGGAATACCAACATCCTTAGAAAGTCTAACTAAAGCATTAATTGCCTTATCTGCTGCCTCTAGTACAGAAAGCCCTTCAATATTCTCTCCTAAGAATTCAGCCATATCAGCATATTTTTGCGGATTAGAGATTAAGTTATATCTAGCTACATGTGGTAGTAAAATAGCATTAGCTACACCATGGGGCATATCATATAATCCACCTAACTGATGTGCCATGGCATGAACATATCCTAATCCAGCATTGTTGAAGGCCATACCAGCTAATAGAGATGCATGGGCCATATTTTCACGTGCTTCAATATTTTGGCCATTAGCTACTGCTTGACGTAGGTTATTAGCAATTAATTTAATTGCCTGAATAGCTGCAGCATCTGTTACAGGATTGGCACCTAATGTAATATAAGCTTCCACTGCATGTGTTAGAGCATCCATTCCAGTTGCAGCAGTTAATGCCGGTGGCTTACCTAACATTAACATTGGATCATTAATAGACACAAGTGGTGTATTTCTCCAGCTTACAATAACGTATTTTACTTTGGTTTTTGTATTTGTAATTACCGCATGACGAGTAACTTCACTGGCTGTTCCCGCAGTAGTATTTACTGCAACAATTGGAGGTAGAGGGTTTACTAGCTTCTCTATTCCAGCATAGTCATATAGATCTCCTTCATGAGTTGCTGCAATACCAATCCCTTTACCGCAGTCATGTGGGCTTCCTCCACCTACTGTCACGATTATGTCGCAATTTTCATCTTTATAAATCTTTAATCCATCTGCAACATTGGTATCTTTAGGATTTGGCTCTACACCGTCATAAATAGCTGTATCTACTCCAACTTCTTTTAAATAATGAATTACTTGTTCTACTGGACCATTTGGTAATTTACTTAAAAAGCTGTCTGTTACTATAAGGGCTTTCTTACCTCCTAATAATTGACACCTTTCTCCTACAACTTTTACTGAATCTCTTCCAAAAAAGTTTACACTAGGTACAAAAAAATCAAACATCATCAATTCCTCCCTTTATTTTGAGTTAATAATTTATATATGCATAGCATGACTTGCAATAGCCATGTCCTCTTCTACACTTCCACCACTCACTCCAATAGCTCCAACTACTTCACCATCTACTTTAATAGGAAAACCTCCACCAAAGGGTACAATTTTACAATCATTGGTTAATTGTAAACCATATAGACTTTCTCCTGGCTGTACCAAAGGTGCTACTTGATCAGTGCCTATTCTTAATGCAGCTGATGTGAAGGCTTTATTGATGGCAATTTCAACACTTGTGAAAAAAGCCTTCTCCATTCTGTGTAATAGCATCAAATTTCCTCCAGCATCAACAGCTGCAAATACAATAGGAACCCCTAATGCCTCTGCCTTTTCTTCAGCTGCCTGTGCCATCTTCTTAACAGTTTCCAAAGTAACTTCTTTGACAACATTTGTCTTAATATTCATCCTTCTTCCTCCTCCATATTTTATGGTTTATTCTTCGGTGTTTTATTTAACTAAGGTTTTATTAAGCAGTTCAGACTCTATTCTAGCTAGTATAAATAACAAGTCTGATAATCTATTTGTATATTGTATAATATCTTTTCTAACCCCGTCTTTTTTTTGTAGTGTCACCATTAACCTCTCAGCTCTTCGAATAATGGTTCTAGCTACATGTAAAAAAGAGGATGCAGTAGTTTGTCCAGGAGTAATAAAGGATTTTTGTTCTCCTACTTGAGCACTATATTTATTTATTATCTTTTCTATATCCTCTACATCCCCTTGATGGATCATTTCAGGAAGATATCCTTTTCCTTTATCATCACTGGCCAATTCTGCACCTATTAAGAATATTTTTTGCTGTATACCTCCAAGTATTTCTTTCATCTCTATATCTTGTATCATTGAATAAGCAACACCTATCACGGCATTGGCTTCATCCAATGTTCCGTAGCAATCTACCCTTAAGTCGTCCTTTGCTACTCTACTTCCCCCTAATAAACCTGTTTCTCCCTTGTCTCCAGTTTTCGTATAAACAGATGCCATTTTTTCACTTCCCTATTGCATAATTTTCTAGATTGCTTTAAAAGGTATACCTTTTACTAACCTAGCGGCATTTACCCCTAATGCTCTCATTTTATGGGGTTCTTCTTTAAAGTTAAACCTTAGAAGTGGTTTATCCTGTTTAAGCTTACTACTGTGCAAAGTAACATACCCGTCTTCTCCAAATCCTACTCCAACTTCTAAGGGAGAAGTCATGGCGGCATCATAGCTTAGCTCAATAGCTTTTTCCTTATCTAAGGTACCTATGCTATAAGGAACTCCTTCCTCCTCTATTCCCCATAGGACTTCATTAAAAATAGAAGTTTCTTGTATCCTAGAGGAGATGCAAATAAAAATGCTAGTTTTATTATGAGGCTTCCTGTTGTCCATCACATTTCCCACCTTCAGCATAGTTTAAAATCAGCCCTGTAGCCACTGCATTTCTAGGTCCCTCAGTTCCTCTTATATTGCCTCGCCCTGCCACAACACCATATTGTGCTAAGACATCCGTTACTACCTGTGGCACTTCAAAGTCCAGTGCAGACCCACCTACCAATACGACAAACTCTATACTTCGTATATTTCCTGTAGGAGATACCGTTTTTAATGCTCTTAGTGCGTTGGTGACAAATACTTTTTCTTTGGCATTTTTTCTAATGATTTTTATTTTCTCCATTGTATGATTTCCTGGAATAGGTAGCATGCCCTTATCTTTTAATACAACTGTACGGGCAAAAAACTGGGGCTCCAATGGTTTGTCTAAAAACTCCACTGTTCCATCTTCATGTCTAATGTGAAATAAGCTTTCTACCTTTGCCAATGGGTATTTCTTTATATCCTCTGCCAGTTCAAAGCTATCTAATCCTAACTCAGAGTTTATGAGCATCGTTACCATATTTCCTGCTCCAGCTAAATGGACAGAAGTGATTTCTCCATTTTTATCAATAATAGAAGCATCAGTAGACCCAGCCCCCATATCTAAAATAGCTAACGGAGTATTGCTTCCTGGTGTAGTAAGGGCCCCACCAATAGCCATGTCTGCCTCTACACCACCTACCTCGACCTCTACATTTATTTCTTCCTTCAGCTGTTTAGCAATCATTTGCATTTGTAATTTATCTGCCTTTACCATGGCAGCAATTCCAACGGCATTTTCTAGAGAAAACTCCTGGGCTAGTCCCCCTTTTACCGTTTGAGGAGTAAAGGTATCCACAGCCAATAAATCTTGTATTTTTATATCAGCAATAGATTGTTTCGTTAATTCCGACATTACTTGGCGTACACGCTCTAACATTCCCCCTGCATTAGTTCCTGCTTCCCCTTTTATATCCTCAATTTTTGTAGAGAAGGTTACTGCCTCCATAATTTTTAAGGCTCCCTCCTCTACATCTACTGATTTCTCTCCTCTATCGCCTCTAATAAAGATCTTACCGGCTGGTATTCTTTTTTCTTGGACATCTCCCTTAGGGGTCTTGATTACAACTGCAGATCTATTTCCTATTAAGGCTCTGGATATTGGTACAATCAACTTAGTTTCTTCAGAGGTTAGTTCAAATACGGTGGCAATGCCATAGGGATTAGACAATACCTCTACAACACCACCGGCAGATGCAACCTCAATAGCAGCCTTCATTCCAACTGGTACCTTTTCTAACAACATGACTTCATCAACGATAGGAATTTTTTGGGTTAAACGATTATTAATTAAAACCCCATCATCTTTTTGAAGAATAGCACCAACTACTTTAACTCCCTTTTCTACTGCTTTATTGATGTTGGATGCCGCTTTAAAAAAATCAATTTCTTTAGAAACCAACACAATAACAGGGTCTTGATGGGTTATTGTCTCTAATTCATGCAGAACTACAGTAAGACCTACCCCTACTCCACACCCGCCAGGAGTGGCAGGATTATGACCGATCATTGTGGACTCAGTAATAATAGTTTCTGTTATAGTTTCCATAGCTACATCCCCTATAACAGGTGCGGCTTCATTGATCCGTATTAAGTCTAAATCCTTCCTAGTAATTCCTGCTTTCTTTAGTGCTTGATCTAAGGAATCGAAAACACCCTTCATATTCTGTTTTGTTCCTTTTATTCCGCTGGTTGGTACAATTCCACTAGCTAGAAATTCTACTTGTTCTGTGCCAGTTAATTTTGCCAGTGCTACTTCAGTTGTGGCATTGCCTATGTCTACACCTGCAATAATTTTCATTGCTATACCTCCTGTGAAAACCTTAAGTTTATGCTTCTCTTCTTAATTTCTTTCTTTTTTCATATACTTCAGCTGCTTCTCTAACAAATGCTCCATTAATCTTTGCACTATATTTTTCTTCTAATTCCTTTGCTATTTCCAACAGTTCTTCCTTTGTAGAACGATATGGTCTAAGGGCATTATAAATCTCTAATATTCTTTCATCAGGTATAGCTATTAATTCTGCCGCTCTTCTAAAGTTCCTAGAAATAGCTATCCTACCATCTGCATCAGCTATCTGTGCTTGTAGCTCTAGGGTTTCCGGTGCTATTCTAACATCCTCTGGCTTTACTTCTCCATTTAGCACTTTCTCTAATGTAATATCCTCTAGTTTTTTTCCAGTAGGTGCTTTAAGAAGTTCCGGTCTTTTCTGTGCTAATGGATAATCATTTTGGGCATTTAATTTTCTATTTGACATGCTATTTTCCTCCTATTCATCAAAGGTTACTTGTAATTCAATAGGCTTTCCATCTTCCACTATATGTTTCGTTTCCTTAATGTGTAAAAGTGCAGCCTTTGCTTGAAATTTTGGTCTTGCCATTTGATCATTCTTGGTTGGTACAGGATTAGGTGATTGTTCCTTTGCATATTGTGCAGCATTTTTCCCAATCAGTCTGTAGGTTTCTAAATCTAATAAGGGCGCTTGAGAAAAGATCTCCAAGTTATTTAATGGTAATAAATCTTTTTGATGAATAACCGTTGTCCCCTTAGACTGTATTCCTATACCGATACCGGATCCACTTAACTTAGCTGCATCATGAGATATAAAGGAAACATCAGAGGTTCTCACTATACGTACTACTCTAGGGTATAGTCCTTCTTCTTCAATCCCCGCCATAATCTCTCTTAAGATACTATCGTGAGGAACATCTACAATGCTCTTATGTTGATACTTTAAAAAAGCAGGTGCAAGTCCTATAACTACTTCGTCTTTTCTAATGCCTTTATTGGCATTTTCCATCTCTATTAATTTCAATTTTTTCACATCCCTCTTATTTGAAATTTTTATTGAATCTCTTCTGGTTTCATAGCATTTGGTATATTTTTAATTTCATTCCATCTTTCTTCACTTAACCTATAACCACTACCAGGGCCCATATAATCATTTACATCATTCACTGCACTCACTACATTGAAATCTTTATCTATGATGGCAGAAGTATGAAGGTAATCTCCAGATACCCTTTGCTTCAACATATTTAGTAGGTTTTCTGCAACGTCATCAAAACCATTTTTACTTAGTGCCTTAACTATGTCTAATCCAGTGATACCTCTATTCATCATTTCTTCTGCTGCCTTTAAATCCTCTACTACATTTCTAGCTGGCATATCCTTACTTCCATGAGCATAGGTTGCCGCTTCTACTTCTTCATCTGTGATTGTAGGAAGACCTAATTCATTAAATACAACCTGTATTGCTTTGGCAGCTTTATTTCTTATGGCAATTACCTCTTCTTCTGAAACTGGTCTCAACCCACCATCTACCATCAAGTCTCTTTGAAGAATATTGTAATCATCAAAGTCTTCAGCATCAAAATTAGATCCTGCAAACATATTGTCGTAATTTGGTACGGCACTGTAGCCTGAAAATATGAAATCCGTTCCTGGTAACATTTGCATTAAAGTTCTAGCTGTTCTTCTAATATCGGAATGGGAGAAAGTTTGATCATTACCAGAAGCTACTTCTATGTCTAGCATCATAGTAATTAAATTCTCTGCCAATACTGCTCTTATTCCTGAAGGTACCGACCCTGTCATACCTATACAACTTACAGACCCATTTTGTAAACCTTGAACCCCTGCACCCTTAGTAATATAAATACATCTTGTCTCAAGATATAGCATAGATTTTCCTTCTGTATAACCCATTAATGCTTCTGACCCAGTTCCAGAGGTGAATCTCATCTTTAACCCTCTAGAAGCATAGGCTGATGCTAAGAAACCCTTTGACCAAGGTGTGTCATCACCATCGGTAAATACTGATTCCGTACCATATACCGATACAGTTTCTGCATAACTGGTAAGACCTCTCATTCCTAACTCCAGTTCTGTAGCTTCTTCTATGGCACACTGGGTTAATACTCCACCTCGTCCAACTTGAGAACCTACAAGAATACCAACTGCATTAAATGGAGCATAACGTACTATACCTACTGTAGTCTCCTGCTCATCAAATCCTCTTATAGCTGCTTCTGCAGCATCTGCTGCTATTTGTACAACGTTGTCTTTTAGGTTCGTTACATGGCACTGATTTGAAGGTGTCTTTCTAGCTCTCATTTTTTGAAGTGCCATCATCATTTCCACTACATTCATCGTTCCTACTACATCCACAATCTTTGCTGGTGTCATAGATGTTGTTAAGGCAACAATTGTTTGTCTGTCTACATTAATGTCTACCAACATTTTAGCTAAGGCAATAGAATCCATCTCCATAACTTCCTCTGCCTTCTCTAAATTTATAGCATAGTCTGCTATAAACCTATCAATCATATCAAATTCATCTCTTGTTTTGCCATCTAACTCAATGATTTTCCCATCTTCAATTTTGATACTTGGTTTTGGGTCATTAGGACTATCCATTGCTATAAGTCCTTCATCAGCCCACTCACCTATAAATCCATCTTTATTAACAGGTCGTTCTGCTAAAACTTGAAATCTTTTTGATCTCATATAATTTACCTCCTTTTATCTAAATAAACATTGTTAAAATTATGACTTTCTATAAATATATCTTACTATAGTATTTGATTTTATTATCATAGACTTATGGTAAAAAATCGTGCTATGATGATGTTTTTTTGATCTGAACTTGACTATAATTTTTTATCATAGTAATTTTTTGATGTATTTTTTAATAGATTGATATTTTTTTGACATAATTAGACGAAACTTATCTGAAACTAACAGTAAATTTTAAATATAGAGATAATTATCCAGATATGTTATAATCCCAATAAAGTAATTTTTAAAGCTTCTATGCATAAAGGAGGTAACCATGGGAAATCATTTTCATATTAAAGATGTAATAGATGTAGCAGTTTTGCAAAAAATACAGGATGAATTTGCCACTGCCACAGATTTTGCAGTTATCGTTGTAGATTCTATGGGTAAACCAGTAACTAAACATAGTAATTGCTCTTACTTTTGTAATTTAATAAGAAATGAAGAAGCCTGTAAAGGGTTTTGTGAAGCATCAGATGCTCGTGGGGGATTAGAAGCTGCAAGAACTGGTAAGCCATATATTTATAGATGTCATACAGGTCTGGTAGATTTTGCTGCTCCTATTATTTTTCAAGGACATTATTTGGGAGCTATGATGGCAGGACAAGTATTAGTAAATAAGGAGAGACTACAGGATTTAGAAATAGTTTGCAAGGATACTATTGATTGGCAAAAAAACAAAGAGTTATTGGAATCCTATAAAAATTTACCTGTATTATCCTTTGAAAAAATCAAGGCTGTATGTGAGACCATGTCTTTATTTTGTAATTATATTGTTGAGAAAGGGATTACCAACAAAATCCAAAATGAACTTCATGAAAAAGATATGAAGTTGGCAGAAACCAAGCAGAAACAGTTGGAATTAGAAAATTCTTTAAAAGAAGCAAAATTAAAGGTACTACATTCTCAAATAAATCCTCATTTTTTATTCAATGCTCTAAATACTATAAGTAGTTTATCTATCATTGAAAAAGCACCTAAAACCCAAGAAATCACTTATGTTTTGTCAGATATGTTGAGGTACACCTTAAAAAAAACAAGTCAAATGGTCCCTTTAAAGGAAGAAATTTCATATATAGAAAAATACCTTCATTTTCAACAAACACGCTTTCGTGATAGACTTAACTATAAAATTCATGTCCCAAAAGAATTGCAAATGTTGGAAATACCCTTTATGACATTACAGCCCCTTGTGGAAAATGCTATTATTCATGGTTTAGAGCCTAAAGAAGAAGGAGGTATTATTAATATTACTGCTTATCCTTTTAAAAAGGATGTCATCATAACTATAGAAGACGATGGTGTTGGTACTACATTTGACAAACTCAAATCTATTACCGTAAAAAAAGAATCTGCTATCCAAAACTCAAGGCATACTACAGGGTTAGGTATACACAATGTTAATGATAGATTAATTCACTATTATGGCAAAGATTATTGTTTGAAAATTATTAGTAAGTTAGAATCAGGTACAAAGGTTACTGTAACCATACCTAGTAATTAGGATAAGGAGTACATTTATATGTATAAAATTTTATTAACTGATGATGAAATACTGGAAAGGGAAGGATTGAAAATTACTATTAAAGAGATCCTCAACAATCAAGTGGTGTTTGAAGAGACTGGCTTAGGAAAAGAATCCATACGATTAAGTGATACCTTTAAACCAAATATTATTTTTATGGATATAAAAATGCCAGGAATGAATGGTATTGAAGCTTCTCAATATATAAAAAAGAAGCACAAAGATATTATCATCATCATACTAAGTGCCTATGAAGACTTCCAATTAGCACAACAAGCTCTTAGGGTAGGTGTGGATGATTATATTTTAAAGCCTGCCAAACCCACAGAGATTGCATCGGTATTAGATAAATATATTAAAAAAATAAATTCCAATAATACTTCTTTAAAGCCATGTTCAAACACTCTTCCATGTAAGGAAAGCGATAGCTTAGAAGCCCAAAAACATTTTTCTCTTCAGATTGTTTTGGATTATATAGATGATCATTTAAATGACAGTATTCCCTTAGAGGATGCTGCCGAGCTCCTTAATGTTACTCCTTCTTACTTCAGCAGACTTTTTAAAAAAGAAATGGGTGTGAAATTTATCAATTACGTTACTAATAAAAAAATAGAAAAAGCTAAAGCTTGGTTAGAGACCACAGATATGCCCGTATTAAATATTGCTTTGGAACTAGGCTTCAGAGAAGCTAATTATTTTAGCAAAGTGTTTAGAAAATTAGAAGGAATCACACCGACAGAATATCGTAAGAAGAATAGTAAGCGACCATTATAACTTTTAAAAAAGTCCTTGGAGTAATTTATATCTCCAAAGACTTTTCATATTGTTATAGAAAAACCTTACTTTTCTATAGAAGAAGCAGCCTGTTGTGTAGCATACCTTCCACTATTTGCAGCATAGCTGATACCAATACCAGCACCTGGATATTGATGAGAAAAGGCATTGGCTGCAGTTAACTCACCAGCAGCATAGAGATTTTCAATAGGTGAACCATCTCCTTTTACTACCCTAGCATTTGCATTAAGCTTACTTCCTGGTATTGTTCCAAACGTACGATCAAATTTCATCCTCTTCAATCTCAACTGAAAGTTTAATTGGCCCCTCATGACCATCTACTTCTACCTCGTAGGTATTAGAGCCGATTTCATCTGTAGATTCCGTAGTCTCTGTACATCCTGTTAGAACAGCCTATACCATAAAAATACACAATACAACACTTACAAACTTCTTCATTTCCAAGTCCTCCTTAAATTATAGTTTTAGAATTAAACCTTATTTAATTTTAAAAGTATTCACTTGTAAATTCTTCCTCTATTCATTACCTTACCCGATAAGTTAAAAGAAAAACAAAAAAAATCTAAACACTTAAATTTCTCTAGTGCTTAGATCTTTTCCCAACTACTTTCATAAGACCTGTTATTTGTTATGCTCCTTGATAACCCCTGTACTATAAATACCCCTACCAATATTCCAACAGCCGATAATACAATGGTACCCCCCGGGGCTAAATCTGCATAAAAAGATAAAGTAAGTCCTATAATTACAGATAAAAGTCCAAATATTACTGAATAAAACCAAGCCGCCTTAAAACTTTTAGCAATCTGTAGACTTGCAGCCACTGGTACTACCATGAGGGAAGATACTAGCAAAATACCTACAATTCGCATAGCGACAGAAATTGTGCCGGCAATCAAAATAATGAAATAAATATTCATCCACTTTACCGGTACCCCTGATAAACTTGCGGCTTCCTCATCAAAAGAAATATAAAAAAGTCCCCTATAAAGCAAAAGAATAGATACTAATATAATTATACTTAAAATTACTACTACAAGCACATCTTTACTAGATACTAAAGCTATACTTCCAAATAAATAGCTAAAAATAGCTGCATTTGCATTACCCATACTAATAAGTATAGTGGCAAGACCTATTCCTGTAGAAAGTACAATAGCAATAGATAACTCTGCATAGTCCTTATAGGTCTTTCTTAGTTGTTCTACTCCCAAGGCGGCTACTACAGAAAATACGAGTGCTGAATAAACAGGATAAACCCCCCCCAACATTCCTGCTGCTACACCAGCTAAAGCCACATGGGATAGTGTATCTCCTATCATAGATAGGCGTCTTAAAACGATAAAAATTCCAATGGATGGACATATTAAAGCCACCATAATGCCTGCAATAAATGCCCTTTGCATAAAACTATAGGTTAAAATTTCTGGCATTTCTATTCCCCTCTATCCATCAATGTCTATGATGCAACAATTTTATTTTATCTCCATAGACACTTTTTATATATTCTTCATTATTAAATGTCTTTGAATCGTGTACAAATACCTGCCTTTTACCTACACAAGCTACACGATTTGTTCTCTCTGTGATCACACCTATATCATGGGATACCATAATTAATGTAATCCCTAAATCCTTGTTTAATTTCTCCATAAGTCTATAAAATCTTTCCTCTGATTCTAAATCTACCCCCACCAGAGGTTCATCCATAAAGATAATTTGGGGGTTACTTATTAAAGTCCTAGCAATGAAGATTCTTTGCTGCTGCCCTCCTGATAAACTACCAATCAATCTTTTTTTATAATCTGTCATGCCTACAATATCCAAAACCTCATCTATTTTTTCTCTATGTTTTGCCCTAATAAACTTAAAGACTCCCATTTCTTTATAGAGGTTTGCTGCCACAATTTCCTCAACTGTAGCTGGAAAGCTATTGTTAAAACCCTTTACTTTCTGAGAAATATATCCAATACTATGCCATTCCTTAAAATTTTGTAATGATTTGTCCATTAAATATATTTCCCCCTGTTGGGGCTTTAATAGCCCCAACAGGAGTTTTATCAGTGTGCTTTTAGCAGAACCATTTGGTCCTACAATTCCCATGAAATCCCCTTCATATACAGTTAAATTTGCATCCTCTAATACAGGCACTACATCATATTTAAAGGATATATTTTTTGCCTCCACAACTGTTTTCATTTATTTCACCAAAGCTTCCTTTAGGTTTTCTAAATTTTTATACATAAGGGAAACATAATTTTTTCCTGTATCTCTTTGTTCCTTAGTTAATCCTTCTAAGTTATAGAGCATCATTACTTTAAGGTTTGCTTCTTGAGCTAACACTTCCGCAGTTCTAGGATTTGCTAATACTTCAAAGAATATATATTCTAAGTCGTATTCCTGTGCTTTCTTTGTTAACTCCGCCATTCTTTTGGGACTTGGTTCCCCATGAGGAGAAACACCAGCAACAGAAATTTCCTCTAAGTCATATCTTCTAGCTAAATACCCAAAAGCTGAATGAGATACCAATATCCTTCTGTTTGCTGCATTTTTTAATCCTTCTGTAAAGGCTCTGTCTAGTTCTTCTAATTCCTCTTTAAATCTTAAATAATTTATCTCATAGATTTCTGTGTTTTCAGGATCTGCTTCCATAAATGCATCTAAAATAGCTTCAGATATTTTAGATGCATTTATAGGATCTACCCATATATGAGGATCGTACTCTCCATGATGATGATGGTCATGTTCATGACTGTGGTGGTCGTGGTCATGGTCGTGGTCGTGACTGTGGTAGTCATCATGATCATGGTGATGATCATCATCATAATGTAATAATTCAATCCCTTCACTAGCCTTTACAATTTGGACATCTTTACCCTCCAAAATATTTAGAACTCCTTCAATCCAAGGCTCCATTCCTAAGCCATTGTAGATAAATACATCTGCACTCTCTATTTCCGCAATTAATCGTGGCGAAGGCTCAAAACTATGAGGATCTGCTCCATCTGGCACCACTGCCTTTACCTCTGCAAGATCCCCTCCCACATTTTTAGCAAAGTCATATAAGGGATAAAAACTGGCAAACACCCTTAGCTGATGCTCCACTTCACCTTCTCCTGTCTGTACTTCTATATCTGATATGTTTCCTTCATCGTTTACTGATGTTGGGCTACAACCCACAAAAGCATAAGTCATAATAAGCATAAAAATCATATATCTAGCAAATCTTTTCTTCATATTTTTACATAACCTCCATATTTTTCTATTCTATTTGCAAGTAATTTGCATTTACAT
>JAFIFG010000075.1 GCA_020832135.1 Clostridiaceae bacterium | reverse complement strand
ATATATATCGATGGGAAAAACATCAAAAACATTAACAGAAATTCACTGAGGGAACATATAGCTGTAGTTCTTCAGGATGCATTTCTTTTTGAAACAGATGTGAAGGATAATATAAGACTTGATGATGACAGATTTAGCGATGAAGATATCGAAAAGGCTCTCATAGATCTTGGGGGGGATTCCATTGTAGGAAGAGGAATCCACCAAAAGATATTCGAGAAAGGAAACAATCTTAGCCAAGGAGAGAAGCAATTAATTTCCTTTGCTAGGGCTTATATTAGAAATCCAAAAATTTTAATCCTTGACGAAGCCACATCAAACATCGATACCGAGACTGAAAAAATAATACAAAAAGGTATAGAAAAGCTAAAGGAAGATCGTACCACCTTTATAATTGCCCACAGACTCTCTACAATAAAAGATGTAGATAAAATTATCGTTCTCAATAACGGCAAGATTATTGAAAGAGGAAATCATGAGTCCCTAATAGAGCAAGATAGTTTTTATAAAAATATGTACGATGAACAGATGAGAAACCAATAATATTCATAGTGCTCCATGGGATTTTTACATTTATATTTCTATTTATTATGTTGAAGTGGCCAAAATTTACAGATATTAGTGATCTAGCATATTAACTACAAGTAGTTAATATAGGTGGATGGGCTATTTTATCTATACGGTTTATTTTAGACACCTTTAAAGACGGAGAAATTAGAGAGAAAGGAATTTATGCTAAGATGAGCATTCTTGAATGGAAAGATGTAAAGAATATTGAACTGAAAGAAAAAAATTTAATAGTGCCAGTACCTCTGAATTGATTGCCTCTGACAGTATAGCAATAGATAAGATAGCTCATGATTCCATACCGATAAAGGTGGAAGACAAAGAATTCATAGGTATTTTAATTGATGAAATTCAGCACAATCGTTTTAAAGAAGCTGATGAATGGCTATCTGAATCTAATACTCATATCCTTTTCCTTCAAGGAGAGCAAAAAGAAGGAAAGCTGACAAGGGATACACCATGTCTTCATATTTAAGCAGTGAAGGGGAAATCATTAATAGACGACCACATTTTTCTATGGAAGACAGACTTCTCTTAAATAAAATTAATTATGAAGATGGAACAATTAACCTAGATGGAAAGATATATAAACTGAAGGATTGTCATTTTCTAACTATAGATCCTGAAAATCCTTATACGCTTACTATCGAAGAAAAAGAATTAATAGAAAAGTTAAAGGCATCCTTTTTAAACAGTGAAAAACTCCAGAAACATGTCAGGTTTCTTTATTCTAATGGTAGTATGTATTTAAAATTTAACTCAAACTTATTTCAGGAGTTTGGTCTGAATCCGGATGTGTCTCATATCATTAATGGCCATGTACCCGTTAAACTCGAGAAAGGGGAAAGTCCCATAAGGGCAAATGGAAAAATCTTAGTTATTGATGGAGGTTTTTCAAGAGCTCATCATGGTACTACAGGCATAGCGGGCTATACACTGATCTATAATTCATATGGTCTTTTATTGGTATTTCATGATCCATTTCAATCAACCCAGAAAGCTATTGAGGAAGAAAAGGATATTCATTCTACTACAATGGTGTTGGAAAGGGAAGTTGAAAGAAAGAGGGTTAGGGATACAGATGACGGAGAAAAACTAAAACATTAGATTAAGGATTTGGAAATGCTTTTGGAGGCCTATAGATCAGGGTTAATTAAAGAGAAAAGGTAAAGCAACATATTGAATATTCCAGTGGTCTTGTTTACTCATGATCCAGAGGATGTAGAGGTGTTGGCAACGAAGGTAGTTGATTATAGCTAAAAGCCATATAATAGTAATAACTAAAGCATTCATGGTATTGTATACTAATCTTTACGAGGAGTGATATTATGAAGGAATGGATAAGTAAAGCATTTGGATCTACAAAACAATATACTATGTGGGATTTTGCTTTGTTGAAAGTTTGTCTTTTTTCAATGGGTATACTTTTTGGAGTGTATTTTGGAGACTTCTTCTTATCTTATCTATCAATAGTGTGGATTATATTTATAGCTTCTTATGTTTATATTATGTATAAGACATTTGGAAAGCATTTAAAAAATAGACGATAGATTTTTAATAGCCACTAGAATCTTGGTTACAATATAGATAAAGTGATGAAGATGAGGTGGGGAAATTGGCATTAAGCTTAGCTTTGATTATCTTATTAGGACTACTTTTTAATAAAACCTTTGATCGAATTAACTTACCGGGATTATTAGGCATGCTACTCTTAGGTATTTTAATAGGTCCCCATGGATTCAATTTAATTAGTGATGAAATTTTGATGATTTCTCCTGAACTTAGAAAAATAGCATTAATCATTATTCTTTTAAGGGCAGGATTAGGTTTAAGTAAGGAAAATTTAAAGCAGGTGGGGGTTCCTGCTGTTAAAATGAGCTGTATTCCAGGAATTATGGAGGGGCTGACGGTGATGGGGGTGGCAATGTATTTATTAGATATGCCCATTATTGAAGCCGGTATACTAGGGTTTATCATTGCAGCTGTATCCCCTGCTGTGATCGTCCCAGAAATGCTAGGGTTAATAGAGAGGGGAATAGGAAAGGCAAAGGGGATTCCTACTTTGATTTTAGCAGCAGCTTCTGTGGATGATGTTTTTGCCATAACCCTATTTACAACTTTTTTAAGTCTTTATGGAGGAGAGGATATTAATATATTTAGGCAATTGATTAATATTCCTATATCTATTGTCATGGGGATTATCTTTGGAGCCATTGTAGCCATGATTCTGGTTTATTTATTTAAACGATTTTCCATGCGGGATACGAAAAAGGTATTGATTTTATTAGCATCGGCAATTATCCTTGTGGGGATAGAGGATTTTGTACATGCTTATGTTCCTATAGCTGCTTTATTGGGTGTAATGGCAATGGGATTTGTATTATTGGAGAAATCCCCCGAGGTAGCTGAGCGAGTGGGAAGTAAATTCAATAAAATATGGGTCTTTGCACAATTGCTTTTATTTGTATTGGTGGGGGCAGAAGTAAATGTACAGGTGGCTATTCAGTCGGGATTCATTGGGGTAATTATTATAGCTATTGGTCTGTTGGCAAGAAGTTTAGGGGTATGGATTTCTTTGGTGGGGACAGAACTGAATGTGAAAGAAAGATTATTCTGTGTTGTTTCCTATGTACCGAAGGCAACGGTGCAGGCAGCTGTTGGAGCAGTCCCTTTAGCTGCAGGTGTGCCAACCGGGGAAATTATTTTAGCCTTAGCGGTATTGGCGATTATTGTAACAGCTCCTGTAGGTGCATTGGGGATTAGAATAACAAGTGAGAAATGGCTTGATGGGGAAGATACACTATATTAGTAGGTGGTTTAAAATTTCTCAAAGAATGATGGTAAAAGAGGTAACAATATGGTATAATTTACTTATAATTAAATGGCGATGGAGTTCGCCCTTAACCACTGTACATCAGTTGATGACTCCTATAAAACAATTGTAATAGATTGTTTTATAGGAGTTTTTTGTGCTTGAAAGCCTAAAGTCAGCAAAGATTTTAAGAATGATGTGCAGATGAAAATAGGGTTGTACTTCTAAGGAGAATAGGGGGAAAGAAAATGGCTTTTAGTTTGGCAATGATTATTTTATTAGGACTATTGATGAGTCAATTATTTGTGAAGATGAAATTACCTGGGTTATTAGGGATGTTGTTGTTAGGGGTCTTAATTGGACCTTATGGATTGGATTACTTAGATGAAAGCATGTTGCTTATTTCAGGAGACTTGAGGAAGATTGCTTTAATTATTATTTTAATTCGAGCAGGCTTTGGCATTAATCGTGAAACTTTAACGAAGATAGGAATACCAGCTTTGAAACTAAGTTTTATTCCTGGAGTTTTTGAAGGGCTAACGATAATGTTTATTGGCGGGTATCTTCTTGGCATTAGCAGGGTAGAAGCAGGAATGCTAGGATTTATTATTGCAGCAGTATCGCCAGCTGTCATTGTTCCTTCCATGCTTTTTTTTATTGAGAGGGGAAAGGGAGAAGAGAAGGGAATTCCGACCTTAATATTGGCGGGGGCATCTGTAGATGATGTAGTGGCAATCACCATCTTTTCTAGCTTTGTAGGGATGCATGGAGGGCAAAGCGTTAATTTTGCAAGGCAATTATTCAATATTCCTCTGTCGATTTTACTAGGGGTAGCCCTAGGTATTGTATTAAGTGCGGTGCTGTTATATCTCTTTAACAGGTTTGACATTAGAAACACCAAAAAGGTATTGATGATTTTATCTTCAGCAATTCTTTTAACCACATTGGAGGATGCCCTCCAGGATGTTATTCCTATAGCAGCCCTTTTAGGTGTAATGGTCATTGGTTTTGTCATTTTAGAGAAAAAAGAAGCTTTAGCTAAAGAATTATCTAGTAAATTCAATAAGCTATGGGTTTTTGCAGAGATTATTTTGTTTGTTTTGGTAGGTGCCCAGGTGAATATCTATCTAGCAGTGGAGACGGGATGGATTGGACTGATTATCATTGCTATAGGTCTTTTGGCTAGGTCTATTGGTGTATATTTGTCCCTCTTAGGAACAAATCTTTCACTAAAGGAAAGGGGCTTTTGTATGGTTGCCTACTTACCGAAGGCCACAGTACAGGCAGCCATCGGAGCAGTACCGTTATCCATCGGGGCACCTGCAGGAGAAGTGACATTGGCATTGGCTGTATTGGCTATTGTTGTGACGGCACCTTTAGGAGCAATTGCTATTAAAGTAATGGGGGAGAGGGTTTTAGAGGAAAAAGCTAAGCTTTCTTCCGAAGCTGATGTTTAGGTAGAATTTAAATACAAAAGATAATACTAAAAAATAATAAATTCTTTTAAAAGTGTTGACAATTATTCTCATAGCTTTTATACTAAACAAGGATTAAAAATAAAATAACTTGTTAGGAGAGGCTCCTAAATGAACACAGGCTATTGCCCAAAAACGTCCAGAGACGCCAATGGGTAGAACAGGCACGATCGGATTAAGGTCTGCTTAAGATAGCTGATTCAATTACTTGAATCTACGTCATTTAGTGCTAAAACCCACACGAGGAGTTTATAGAGCAAAGCTATAAAGGCAAATCATTTTCAATGATAAGTATTCTCAGAGTGTATCTGGGAAGAAGCCTTTATGGTTACTTAGGTATGGCAATAATACGTACCTTTGTTGATGTGTGTACTATACGACTTCTCTTTTGGGAGGTCGTTTTTTAGTTTTTAAAATTAGGAGGTGAGTTCAATGGAAAGTGATAGTGATGTCCCCAATTGGGGTAGGCAATGTATAAAGGCAGTAAAAAAGTTTAAAACTACAATTAAGTTGGAGGGATTATCATGGAAAAATTCAAAAAAACTATTTGGACTCACCTGGAAAACAGAGATATGGAGTCATTAAAAAAATTATTAAATCAAGCAGAAGCTATAGAGTTATTAGATGTAATGAGGGAGCTATCCGCTGAGGAGCAAGCTATTGTTTATCGTTTACTATCTAAGGATAAAGCACTAGTAGTATTTGAACAATTAGACACCTATTTACAACAAAAGCTACTGTCCTCCTTTACAGAGGATAAGGTAATAGAAATGATTTCAGAGTTGGCACCGGATGACCGGGTTAGGTTATTAGATGAACTACCTGCAAAGGTGACAAAGAAACTGGTAGCTTCCCTTTCAACAGAGGAAAGAAAAGAAACTGCACTGCTGATGGGATACGAGGAAGAAACAGCCGGTAGAATTATGACAACAGAATATGTAAGGTTAAAAAGAAGCTATACAGCTGCTGAAGCATTAGAAAAGCTAAGGGTACATGCTCAAGATAAAGAAACCATTTATACGATCTACATTACCGATGACGGTAGAAAGTTAGAAGGAGTACTATCTTTAAGAGAGCTTGTTATGGCTTCACCAGAGCAAAAGTTAGAAGAAATTATGCATACGAAAATTATTAAAGTATTTACAGAGACAGACCAAGAGGAAGTAGCCCGTACACTACAGGAATTAGACTTGCTAGCTTTACCTGTAGTGGATAAAGAAAACAGACTAGTGGGCATCATCACTATCGATGATGCTATGGATATTATTGAAGAAGAAACAACAGAGGATATCTTTGATAAGGCAGGTTTAGCAGATTTAAACAGTAGAGAGTCTGACCGTAGTGAAAGATTAGTGAATGGATCCTTCTTTCAAATATGGAAGGTAAGATTACCTTTCTTAGTCATCACCATGATTGGTGGACTGATGGCGGGAGTAGTTATTGAAGCCTTTGAAGAGGCTCTAGAAGCCATTGCGGCAGTTGCTATCTTTATTCCAGTGATTATGGATATGGGTGGAAATGCAGGTACACAATCTTCTACTATCTTTGCTCGTGGTTTGATTCTTGGACATATCAATACTAAGAAATTCGTTAGTCACTTAGGGAAAGAAACACTTGTTGGATTAAGTATGGGGACGTTGGTAGGTATTGCAACAGGAATAATCGCATCTGTATGGCAGGGAATTCCTGAGTTAGGTATAGCGGTAGGCTTGGCTCTAGGAATCACCATGACATTGGCAACAGCATTAGGGTTCTTTATTCCTTATACACTATTTAAACTTGGCATAGACCAAGCAGCTGGTGCAGATCCGATTATAACAACTATTAAGGATATATCAGGGTTATTAATTTACTTTGTATTGGTAACACAATTTTTAGGATATCTTTTATAAGGACTATATAAAATTAAATACAAAAAACTTGTTAGGTGAGGCTCCTAAATGAACACAGGCTATTGCCCAAAAATGTCGAGAGACGCCAATGGGTAGAACAGGCAAGATCGGATTAAGGTCTGCTTAAGGTAGCTGATTCAATTACTTGAATCTATGTCATTTAGTGCTAAAACTCCAACGAGGAGTTGATATAGAATTACTTGATGAGTAGCATCTTTCACAGGATAGAGTGATGAAATCAAGCAAAAAGGAGCATGTTATAAAGGAAATGGAGGCACAAGTTGTTCCAGGAATTGGCTCTCTAGGTGCTGGAGTAATTATTAGAGATGGATTGAATGTGAGGGGAATAGAATGCTGAAGGATTTTAATAAAAGCATTAAGTTGTATGTTAATCATCTTAGAAATATGGGAGCTATAGCTACGGATCTTGATTATAGTCTTGGGGTGAAGAAATGTGGAGATCTACTGGGGCGGGTAGAAGAATTAGAATTTCATGTGGCGGTGATGGGCCAATTTAAAAGAGGAAAAACTACTTTACTAAATTATTTTATAGGAGAAGAAATACTGCCTACAGGAGTAGTACCTATAACAGCTATTATTACTAAAATAAAATACGGAAGTAAGCCACAGGCCAAGATCATTTTTGAAGGAGGCTTGGAAGAACATGTAGATATTAGTTCTATCGAGGAGTATATTTCAGAGCAAAAGAATCCTGAAAATAAAAAGAAGGTAAAAGAGGTTGAAGTATACTTACCTGCTGAAGTGCTGGAAAATGGTTTAGTATTAATCGACACCCCAGGAATAGGTTCTACCTATAAACATAATACAGTGGTTGCATATAACTATTTGACAGAAGCAAATGCAGCTATTTTAGTAATGTCTGCTGACACACCAGTGGGAGAAGCAGAAATAGGGTTATTATCACAGGTGAAAAAACATATAGGTAAAATTTTCTTCCTCCAAAATAAAGTGGACTATTTATCTGAAGCAGAAGTAGAAGAGAGTCTCCGTTTTTCTAAAGAAGCTATTGCAAAGACGATTGGGCTAGAGCCAACGATTTATCCAGTCTCGGCAAAACTAGCTTTTAAAGGAAAAATAGAAGAAAATAGAGAAAAAAGGAAAAAAAGTGGTATTGTTGAATTTGAAGAGGCATTATATAGCTTTTTATTGAAGGATAAAGAAACATACTTAATAAAAAGTTATAGAGATAAACTTATAGAGTTAGTAGAGCATTTATATCAGTATATTGACTTTGAATTGAAAATAGTAAGTAGTGATATTAAAGTGTTGGAGGAGAAAGTCAATATATTTAAGGCTAGATTACAGGATACTATGGTAATGAAAAAAGAGGCTAAGGTAATTGTAGAGGCGGGGTTAGAGGAGATTATTAAAAAATTCCAAGAAGATTTAACGGAATATAAATTTCAGCAATCGAAATCTATTAGAAATAAGCTTGAGGAAGTTGCTGATGAAAATAAGAACATAAATTCAAAAGAATTATCTCAGCTATTAAATCAACAGTTAGAGTTCGAAATAGAAAAAGCATACAATGACTGGAATAAACAGCAGGAGGAGAACATAAGACAATCCTATGAAGAAATAACGTCTCGTCTTAGAGAGAAATTAAATGAAACGATAGAGGACATAAACAATATAGCCTATGATTTATTTAAAATTAAAATCCTGCAGCCGGTTGAGGAGTTTCAATTAATTGATAGAGACACCTTCTATTTTAAATTTGGACCATCAAGCTATCCTTTCTTTGCTCCTAAATTAAAGGACTTCTTGTTTGTACTTCCTACGGGCATTAGAAATAGAAAAATCATATCAGATACATTAAATAGAGTAGATCATGAGATAGAGAAGAATGGCAACAATCTAAAATGGGACTATACTTGTAAAATAAAGGACAGTAGATATATATTTGAGAGAGTTTTTCAAGAATATATGAACACTACTGTTGATGAACTGATGACTATTATTGATAAAACAAAGGAGTTAAAGACAAAAGAAGATAGTGCAATACATAGGGAGGTTGAATTTCATCAGAAGAGAAAAGTAGCATTAAGAAAAATAGCAGGGGAAATAGAGGGACCTGTTCAAAAATTATAATGGAGTGATTAATAAATAGTATAAAATAAGAAAAGATAAATAAAAGATACGCCTGTAGGCTAAAACTGCATCTAGCATATGGGCGTATACATTTACTCATAATTTTCTTCTATTCACCAATAATTAATTGACTTTCTTCATTAAAGAAAGTTTTATAGCCTAGCTGTACAAATAATATAACTGTTAAGGCGACACTTCCAAGAATACCAAGCATAATTGCTATCTGGTATTCAATAGCAGTAACTGGAGATATACCAGATAAAATTTGTCCTGTCATCATTCCTGGTAAAAATACGATACCCATTCCTACCATGGAATTGATTGATGGCAGTATTGCAGCATCAAAAGCATTATCTACGATTTGCTTTGCAGCCATTTTAGGGGTTGCACCAAGCATCAATGCTGACTCAATAAGATGCCTTTCAGAATACATTCCGTCTACAAGCCTTGTTACTCCCAGTGAAATGCCCGTCATGGAATTACCAATAAGCATGCCCGCAATGGGGATGAAGTATCTAGGATCATACCAAGGGGAAATATTAATCACTATAAGTAAGAAATAAATAAGGCTTGATAAAGTCCCAAATAACATGGATATAGCAATAATCTTTTTTAGGGCTTTAGAAAGTTTTGTTTTTGTTCTCTTATAAATATTATGAATAGCAAATACCTCCATGACGACTATTACTATAATTGTATTTAAAGGATTAATATTGTTAAATAAATAAACAAGTATATAGCCTACTAATACAAGTTGGACTGTCATTCTTATAGAAGCAATCAGTATTTCTTTTTCTCTAGAGATTCCCCTTGCTCTTACAATAAGTAACAGAATAACAACAAAAATATAAGCAGCTACCATTTGCCAAAATTGAAGTTCTATTACACCATCCATTGCTTATACCCCCTCCCCATTGATTACCATACCTTCTTTTATCTCAATTATTTCATCAGAGAATTGACTTGCTACTTTTTTAGAATGGGTGACCATAATAAGGGTCTTATTATTTTCCTTCGTATAATTCACCAGTGCCTCAATAATCATGTACTCAGTCTCTTCATCGAGGGCAGAGGAAGGTTCGTCAAGTAGCAGTACTTCTGGTTTCATAAGAATTACCCTACCAAGGGTCACCCTTTGTTTTTCCCCACCAGATAATTTTTCAGCGTCTTGATTTAGTTCTTTATTCAGCTTTACTAATTTTAGTACTTCATACAGCTGATTATCGGAGGGAAGTGGTCTCTCAGAAAACTTCAGTCCTATTAGTAGATTGTCCTTTATACTCCCACTAAAAATAGCAGGGGCCTGTGGAAGCATAACGATATCCCTTCTTAATTCTACAGCATTTATGCCACTTAAAGGTTTGTTATGATAAAGAATTTCACCACTATCATAGCTTATTAATTTATTTAAAAGGCGTAATAGTGTTGTTTTGCCACTTCCGCTTTGACCTACTAAGCAAGTTACCTTATGTTTTTTTATCGTAAGGTTTTTAATATTCAAAATGTCTTTATACTGCACTTCCTTAAATGAAAACATAAAAAATTCTCCCCCTCTAGTTTAGTCTTTAATTTCTTTAAATAATTCATAAGCCTTCCTGCGGGCTTCTTCTAAGACTCCATTCCCTAGTGGAGTTATACTATAATACTTTCTAACTTTACCATCTACAGTTTTTTCTTCCTTCTCAATAAGTCCCTTAGCTTCCATACTGTGTAACAACGGATATAAGGTTCCAGGACTCATGTCATACCCATGTTCTTTCAGTTCTTCTATCATCCATGCCCCGTAGAAGGGGTCCTTCTTTGCATGGTGAAGTATATGGATTTGTATAAAACCTAAGAAAAATTTCCTTAAAATTTGGTCTTGCATTTTATTCACCTCTACTATATAATTTTGACTATAGAATTCGATGTCGAAACACGATATCAAAGTTTGATATAATGATATCATAAAAATCAATTCCCTACAAGGGGTTTATTGGAAAATTCTAATTACTTTTTGAGTGTAAGCATTGTAAGGATGATTTTATACTGAAGGGAGAAGAAGACTTGGAAAATCAAAGGAAAGTGCAATGGCGAACCTTTTTAAAAGATGTGCTTATTTGTTCTTTGGGAGCTTATGGAGGTCCTGAAGCTCATTATGGTGTTTTTACAGATCAAATGATTACGAAGAAAAACTATTTAACTGAAGAGGAGTTAGTTGAACTTATAGCTTTAACTGGTATTTTACCTGGGCCAAGTAGCACACAAACAATCGTAGCTATTGGGTATAAAATGGGAGGACCGGTGTTGGCATTTCTAACTATGCTGATTTGGGCTTTGCCGGTACTTACAGTGATGACGTTACTTTCATTTTTAAGCCAATTTTTAGGTAATATGAACATATCTCAGGATGCACTTCGTTACATTGGTCCCATGGCAGTAGGCTTTATTATCGTTGCTGCATACCGTATTGCACGTAAAGTAGTAAAGGATAAGATTGCTTTAGGCTTATTACTCTTTGGAGCTATAACCACTTACTTTATAAGAGAAGCTTGGATCTTTCCGTTGGTGCTGATTATTGGTGGCATGGTAAGTATTGTCACTTCAGAAGAGAAGAATTTATGGAATCCTGTAAAATTAAACCCACCCTGGGCATATTTGATTACCTTTGGAATTTTTGCAATAGGAAGTATACTTCTTACATTTATGTGGGACAATAGAATTTTTTATTTATTTGAAAGTTTTTATCGCTATGGTTATTTGGTAATTGGTGGTGGACAGGTAGTAGTGCCACTTATGTATAGTGAGTTAGTAGAAGTGAATCAGTATATGACAAATCAAGAATTTTTAACGGGATTTGGACTTGTACAGGGACTACCGGGACCAATGTTTAGTTTTAGTGCATATGCAGGTGGAATGGCAGCTCGTGGCGGAAGTACTTTGACTCAAGTTTTAGGTGCCATTGCTGGGGGAATTGCAATATTTTTACCTGGACTTCTTTTAATCTACTTCATTTATCCAATATGGGAAAACTTAAAAAATATTAAAGGAATAAAGGTTTCTTTAAAAGGTATCACTGCTGTTGCAGGTGGTTTAATTACTGTAGCTGCGGTAATTCTAATGCAAAATAGTGGATTTGTGATTGATAATATTATCGTTATGCTACTTACGATAGCTCTATTATTTACAAAAAAAGTTCCAACACCGCTTATTGTAGTATTAGCTATAGCTGCGGGATTTGTTATATAAAGAATTTAATAGGCACTATTAGTTAATAAAAGGGGTTAGGTTTGAATTACTAAAAAATTAAGAATATAAAAGATATCAGATATTCGAAAAGCCATTGTTCTTCTAAGTGAGAATCACTGTAATGTAAGTAATAAGTTGCTATCTCAAAAACTTAATATATCATTATCAATGATATAGAAGATAAGGTCAGGAACAAGGGGACGCTATATGCCATCTCTCAGCCATATTGACTAAAATGTTAGGGTCTACAGTAGCTTAAGTCTAGAGTATTTTTATGTTTTTTCAGGTTAAATGTTATTTGATAGGAGTTTGTTTTTACTCAATGCTGTGGCTATTGCTTGTTTAAAAGCCTCGATACCTAGTCACCTCGTTCACTTTTATAGAGGCAAAGAATAGCTTTAATAGCAATAAAAACCTCTTCATCAGTAAGAGGGCCTATTATTTTTTCTGCAATAATAGATTTACTGTAGGGGGTACCACCTATATATATGGCATAGCCTTCTAGCCCTGCAACTAAACCTATGTCTTGCAACATAGCCATAGCACATCGACATCCACAACCACTAACATTCATCCTTATAGGGGTAGGGGTTATTTTTCCTATCAATTCAATATTTAATTTTTCACCTAATGCTCTGTAGCTTCCATTTCCGTGATCACACTCTGGGCACACTTTTATATCCTTTATACAATTGCCACCTGGTACTACTAGCAAATCTACATCCATAAGTTTTTCCTTTACAGCTTCTACTAAATTAAGAAGTATTTTTACTGATAAAGGAAGATCAAGAACATGGTGTATTGATCCTGTAGAATGATTTGATAGAATATCTAATATAACCTCAACCTGAGTTTTTGTAAAAACCCCAGGTTCTTTTGGTGAAAATCATAAGTTAATATTTTTGTCATTTGTTGAAACCATACTTTCCCTCCTCACGACTATAAAAAGCATACTAAACAACATGTTTTGGAAATAATTTGTAATTGTATAATTATATCATATAGGTAATTTAGAAGAAACTGTTAGAAAAAGTTTTAAAGCAGAAATGTAGCATCATATATTTATAGCTAAGGGTGTCGTATTTATAGAAAATTTGGAAAAAATGTGCAAAATACGATTGACATTTAATTAACAATAGAATATACTTACAATAAAGATTGGATAGTATAAAATTTTTATATGAAATATAAATGTCAGTTTGAAAACTGATATAAAAGTCATGAAGGCTTGCAACCATTCAACATATGTTGGCGGGAGCAAGCTTTTTGTTTTTGAAAGCTTAAAAAAATCAATAGAGAAATAAACAAAAAACAAGGGGGTAATGATGATGAAAAAGGGACAAACAATGCTATTGCTAGGGGTTTATGGCATGGAGGTTGTAGAGTGCGGAGGAGTTTTAGCTAAAAATGTAGAAGCGGGAGGAACCTCCTATGCGTCCATTATGCTGGCAGGGGAGAGAATGCGACCACAAGCCACAGCTGCTGCAGAAATTCTAGGTGTTAAACTAGGGTTTACTGATTTTACATCTGGAGAGGTAGAGGTAGTGCCTGAAGCCAAAAAGAAATTAATCAGAGTAATCAGAGAATACAAGCCAGATATCATTATTACACAGGATCCTGAGCATTGTTTTCATGATTTAGATCCAGATAGAAGATTAGCTATGATTTTAATTTTAGAATCCATTGCTTTGGCTGCTAGAAATTATGCCCTAGAGGAAATGCCAGGTTTGGATCCTCACCCAATCCCTACTATATATTACATGACACCTGAAAATCCAAACTGTGTTGTGGAGGTAGCAGGAGTTTGGGAGAAGAAAGAAAAGGCTATGGATGAATTAAAGAGTCAAATGGAATTCAGTGGGAAGCATTACGAACAATACTATGGAAATGAGACAATGGCAAAGCTTGTAAAGGGTTGGAATCTATTAGATAATTATTATGCTAAGGGTAGGGAAGCCCATAAGGAAATTGATAAATCTCTTCATGTTTATCATGGAGCTGGTGGTCACGGTAGATTTGCTCTAGCAGAAGCCTATAGAAGAGAAGGAAAATTCCATCTAGAAAACTTGATGGCTTAATAATTATTAGGAACAGAAAAGAAAGGATAAGGTGACAAAAATGAAATATAAATCATGGAAAAAAATATTCGTAATAATGCTTATATCGATTATGTGCATTACAAATGTTGCTGCAGCCCATAGTAGTGTAGACACCCTAACTATTTCAATACATACAGATGAAAACACATTAACTCCATTTACCTATGTAAGGGGTTACCCTGGAATAGAAGTTGCAAGACTAGTATTTGATAGTTTATTTACACTAGATGCAAATAATCAAGTGATTCCTTGGATGGTGGAAGAGTATAGTGTTGATGAGAACTTTCAAGTATATGAGTTAACTCTACGAGATGATCTAAAATGGCATGATGGAGAGAAGGTTACTACAGAAGATGTAAAGTTTGCTTTTGAATATGCTTTAACCCAAAATTCTTCTAGATGGAGAAGGATAGCCTCTGAAATAGAAGAAATGGAAATACTAGATGAGAGAAATATAATAATTACCTTAGAAAACTCAAACCTAGATTTTATTTCCAATGGATTAGCAGATTTCATGATTTATCCAAAGCACATTTATGATGGTGTGGAGGATGCTACATTGGTTGAAGAAACCGTTGGAAGTGGTATGTACCAATTGTTAGAATACAGATCAGAACAATATTATAAGTTTAAAGCTGTGGAAGATTATTTTATGGGAACTCCTAAAGTAAAAAACATTACTATGCCTATTATCAATGATAGTGGAGCTAATTTTCAAGCCTTAAGAGCAGGGGAGATAGCAGCAACTACAGCACAATTAGCTCCTGAGTTGGTAGAAACCTTTGAAGGCAACAGAAATATCAATATTAAGTCTGGTCCAGGATTTGGATCCACACTACTTCAGTTTAATACGGAGGAATATCCCTTTAATGATAGTAAATTTAGACAGGCAATAGCTTATGCAATTGATATAGATGAATTAATAGAGCGGATCACTTTAGGCTATGCCGACAAGGGAAATTTAGGATTTTATCATCCGAATTCTCCCTATGGTAGACAAACTTCAACCCATTCCTATAACATAGAGAAAAGCAATGAATTATTAGACATGTTAGGATTTACAGAAAAGAATGCTCAAGGAATCAGGCTAGATGCAGAGGGTACACCTCTGGAGTTCGAACTTTTAGTAAATGGAGGAAGTGCTCCAAGAAGCCGTACAGCTGAAATCATTATTAGTCAGCTAATGGATGTAGGCATCAAAGTAAACATTGTTGCATTAGAAGGCAATACCCTCGATGATCGAGTATGGCCAGGGTTCGATGTAAGTCATGGAAGAAACTATGAAATGAGCATATGGGGATGGTCAGGTCCTATGCAGTTAAACTCCGATGCTTTAATAAGATTATTTGCTTCAGACTTTGCAAAAGGCAATCTGAATATAGGTGGATATAACAATGACGTATTTGATGATTTAGCTGAGAAGTTTGCTAAAACACTAAACCTACAGGACCGAGATGATCTTATACAGGAAATGATGGAAGTAATTGAAGGGGAAGTGCCGTTTCTTACTTTATATTATGGAGAAACCATTATGGCTTATGACAGTACCAAATATGATGGTTGGGTGATGCAGGACGGGATGGGAATTATCAATAAATTTTCCTTCTTAGACTTAGACACAGCAGTGGCTCAAGAAGGGGTTGTTTCAACAGAGGTGGAAGAGGTTTCTAATAATCAGTCCAGTAGCTTTCCATGGTGGGTTGTGCTTGTACTAATTATTCCAGCTACACTAATATTAAAGAGGAGAAAAAATAGAGAAGATGATGAGGAAGTTATTTAACAGAAATAGAAAGCTATATCATTATATCATTTTAATATTTTTAGTCATCAGCTTTAACTTTTTTCTACCAAGGCTTCTACCTGGCAACCCTTTGGTAAATATTATGGGGGAGGACATAAGTTTGTTGACTATGGAGGAAAGAGAAGCTGTCATTGAAAGATACAACCTGAATGATTCCATATTTAAGCAATACACAACCTACTTAAGGAACTTAGTTACATTAAATTGGGGAACATCCTATTCAAAAAAGCAGCCCATATCCAGTGTTTTATGGGCTGCTGCCCCATGGACCTTGTTGTTGGCCTTTTCTAATCTAGTGATTTCTACATTAATAGGAATTTATCTTGGTACAAAGGCAGGATTAAAGAGGAGAAAAAAAGAGGATGTATATCTATTAAGTGGAATTTCCTTTATAAGCTCTATGCCTTCTTTTTGGTTAGGCATGATCTTTATTTCGGTATTTTCAGTGAATTTAGGGTGGTTTCCCATATACGGTGGCTATTCAATGTGGCAGAATTACACCGGTATTTCCAAGGTAATAGATGTATTAAGACATTTATTTTTACCCCTTAGTACTCTAGTGATTCTTTCCATTTCCAACATCTTTTTACCAATGCGCTATGCTCTGATTGAAGTAATGGGGGAGGACTTTGTATTTATGGCAAAGGCAAAGGGGATTCCCCAATCTATTATTCGTTATAAGTATATTGTAAGGAATGCTCTTTTACCTGTATTTACAGTATTTATGTTAAGGGTAGGCTATATTTTTAGTGGTTCTGTAGTAATTGAAACGGTTTTTGCTTATCCGGGATTAGGAAGGATTATGTATGATGCTATCTCCACAAGGGATTATCCTTTAATTCAGTATTCTTTCCTACTGATTTCTCTTATGGTGATACTATCGAATTATATTACCGATCTATTATATCCACTAATAGACCCGAGGGTGGTGAATCAGCATGAAAACACTTAAAAATTTGTGTAAGTCTGAGGAAAAACTAGGTTTAATAGGTATAGCTTTATTAGTATTTTTTCTAATAGTGGCATTACTAGCCCCTACCATTGCTCCTTTTGATCCCTATGAAAGAGTTGGAAAGTCTTTTGATACACCAAGCTCCATTCATCTATTGGGTACAAATGACATTGGGCAAGATATCTTTAGCGAGATTATCTATGGTACAAGATTCTCTTTAAGTTTAGCTCTATTGGCATCCTTCATCGCAATTGTTTTAGGTGTTCTTATAGGGGTGATTTCAGGGTATTTTCAAGGGGTTTGGGAAAGTTTTTTTATGCGATTAACTGACTTTATTCTCATTATTCCTTTTTTGCCTTTAGTTATTATCATTTCCGCCTACTTTAGTGGGAGTTTTAAAAACTTAGCTCTAGTCATTGGACTAACAGCCTGGCCCTCTACGGCTAGAATTATTCGTTCTCAAGTCATGAGGATACGTTCCAAGGATTATATACTGAACTTAAAGGCTATGGGTGGTAGGGATAGCTATATTTTAAAAAGACATATTTTGAGGGAAGTTCTTCCTATTATAGTTTATCGTTTTATGATGATGGCCAACAGTGCCATATTGATTGAAGCTTCTTTAAGTTTTTTAGGGTTAGGCTCTCCCACCATTAAGAGCTGGGGAACCATTCTCTATTATGCCCAAGTAAGAAATGCCTTTTTAACCGATGCATGGGTATGGTGGATTCTCCCGCCAGGAATATGTATATCCCTTTTATCCGTTGCTTTTCTATTTTCAGGTTATTATGTTGAGAGTCGCTTAAATCCTAAGGTGTAAAGGAGGCTAATGGTATGGAGCCAATATTAAAGGTAGAGGAATTAAAGGTATGGTACGGTGAAAAATGCAAAGGTGATATTATCAAAGGTGTTTCCTTTGACTTAAATCTAGGAGAGACTTTAGGTATCCGGGGAAGGTCTGGTAGTGGGAAAAGCACAATTGCATGGGCAGTTATGGGAATGATGTCCCATTTAAAAGGTGGTATGGAAGGAAGCATTTTACTTGATGGTAAAAATATAGGCAATCTTACTGAAAAAGAGTATAAAAAAGTACGATGGAAAGAAATAGCTATTGTACCTCAAGCTGCTATGAATTCCTTTCATCCTATGATGAAGATCAAAGATAGTATTGGAGAGATATTAAAAATTCATTGTAAAATTACAGATAAGAAACAGATGCAGGATAAATGTGAAGAATTAATGGAAATTGCCCATTTAGATAAAAAGGTCTTAAGCTATTACCCCCATAAGATGAGTGGTGGAATGAAGCAGCGGGCTGCTATTGCAATGGCCTTAGCCTGTGAACCTAAACTATTAATTTTAGATGAAGCAACAACCGGATTAGATGTTTTAACAGAAGCAGAGGTATTAAGGGTTGTAAAGAACCTTCAGAGAAGAAATAATATGTCTATCCTGCTTATTAGCCATGATCCAAGGTTAGTGGAGGTATTATGTGATAAGACAATCTATATTGAAGAGGGTGTCATTGTTGATCATAGTACTTATCATGAAGCTGACTTACTAGAAGCAAAGGCTGTTTAAGAAAGGGGCAAAGTATGGTTTATGGATGAAACAGTAATCAAAATAGAAAATCTTTACAAGACCTTTCATAAAAATAAAATAGGTCAAGAAGTTCATGCTGTAGATGGAGTAGAACTTCAAATCAAAGAAGGAGATGTTTATGGACTAATCGGGGCCAGTGGTAGTGGTAAAACTACTATTCTAAAGTTGATGTTTAACTTAGAAAAGCCTGATTCGGGAAAGATTTTTTTCAAAGGTCAAGAAATGATATCCAGCTCATGGAAAGAAAGAAGAAAAATGCAGCAGCGGATGGGATTAGTTCTTCAAGATCCCTATAATTCTTTATGCCCTTCCATGACAGTAAAAGAAATATTGGCGGAACCTCTTATGATGCAGAATAAAATAAAAAATAGTAAAGAAGCTTTAGATAAGATAATTGATATCTTACATAGAATTGAGTTAGATCCAGAAAAATATATAGATAGATATCCTCACCAATTAAGTGGTGGAGAAAGACAAAGAATTGCCCTCGGTAGAGCTCTTATGATTGAACCCTACTTTCTGGCTTTAGATGAGCCTACTTCTATGCTGGATGTGGAGGTGAAGGAAGAGGTCCTTCGGTTGATTAAAAAAATGGCAAAGGACTTGAACATAACGATTCTTCTAATTACCCACGATCTTTCCATGGCAGCTAGCATATGTAATTATATAGGGGTTATGAAGGAGGGTAAGTTAATAGAAGAAGGTATAGTTGAAACCATAATCAATGAACCTAGGGAAGACTATACAAAGAAGCTTTTACTGGCTTCTCAAAACTTAGAGGAGTACTGGAGTTTATTTTAAACCCTGTAGATAAGAGAGCATCTTATCGCAGGATTTTTTTATTTAATAGGAAAGTTCTACTTTTCCTATTAAATAAAAAAATTAGAACTCATACGATGGATAGATATTTCTGGGCACAACAAAAAGGCCATTGGAGAATAGCTTTAAAAAATAGTAGATTTTGTAGATGAATTAC
>JAFIFG010000066.1 GCA_020832135.1 Clostridiaceae bacterium | reverse complement strand
ACAGGAGGATTGCTTCATGACAGATAGAAACAAAGGTATATTTTTTATGATTATTTCGTCTTTATTTTTTGCTTTAATGGCTACATTTGTAAGGCTATCGGGTGATTTGCCAACTATGGAGAAGGTATTTTTTAGAAACCTAGTAGGCTTTATAGCTTCAGCATATATGATTTTTAAATCAGGAGAAAGCTTCAAGGGAAATAATACAAAGCTATTGATTTATCGCTCTTTATTTGGCCTCATTGGTATCTTCTTTTACTTTTATGCTATAGATCGATTGCCCTTAGGAAATGCTGTTGTATTAAATCAAATGAATCCCTTTTTTGTTATTATATTTGCTTTTTTATTTTTACAGGAACATATTAAAAAGCTTCAAGCTGTGGCTATTATCACAGCCCTAGCAGGGGTTATATTTATTGTAAGACCTGGATTAAATTATACTGTGATACCTGCTATATCAGGTTTGCTATCTGCTATGTTTGCAGCTGCAGCCTATACGATTATTAGACATTTGAGGCTGACAGACAGTCCTCAAACCATAGTCTTTTATTTTACAGGGATTACTACTATTGTATCTATGCCCTTTTTAATATTTGGAGAATTCATCATGCCTACAACATTTCAGTGGATTGCTTTACTACTGGTGGGGGTATTTGCTACACTGGCTCAATTTTTTATGACCCATGCCTATAGATATGCAGAAGCGGGAGACTTATCCATATATTCCTATGGCAATACCATATTCTCTACCTTAATAGGAATAGTAATATTAAGAGAGATGTTAGACATCTTGAGTTTTATAGGTATTGCCCTGATTTTAATAGGTGCATATGTAAATTATCAATCTAAAAAAACAACCCCAGTATAGGGGTTGTTTTAGTCTTAAGTAAAATACTGAATATGTCCATAGGGAAAATGTTTTTTTATGAGATCTTCTATATATTCTCTAGCTTCCTGAGCTTCATCCTTAGGATATACATATTTAAATCTACCATACTTCCCCCATTTTCTTAGTCTTTTTTCGGGGTCCATAGAAAGCTTGGTATTGGGAAAACGCTCTTCTATAATATTTTTAGCATTCATGGTGAACCTGTGTTGAATAAGCTCAAAGGTTATGGTGGATTTCTCCTTAAAGACAATATGCTGGTGGAGATTTTCTATTAGTTTTCTATATTCCTCCCTCCAATGATCATGCAACATAATAGGTGCGATAATAAAACCCAAAGGATATCCTGCTCGGGCTACTTTTGCTGCCGCCTTCAATCGGCTATCTAAATCATCAACATTGTGCTCAAAATTGTTAATAATGTAATTGGTGTTAATGGTAAAGCGGAAGCGGGTATGACCATTATGTTTAGCATCCAGCAGGGAATCCACATTGCTGAACTTTGTAACCACCCGTAATCTCCCTCTATCTAGTCTTCCGAAGTGTTCAATGGTGTCCCTTAAAGAACCAGTAATATGTTCTACAGCTAAGGGGTCTCCTGTACTGGCGGCTTCAAACATGGTTGCATTGGGAAGACGTTTTTCAATATATTTATCAATGGTTTCAAACAGTTCTTCTGTGTTTACATAGACCCTTACATAGGGTTTTTTCCCTTGAGTACTAAATAAATAACAGTATTCACAATTACCAGGACAGTTGGTCATGAGAGAAAATTGATAATGGGCAGAAGGTTTACATACCTCCAGCTTCAAGCTTCTTTTATTACCTACAATCAAGGTTTTTTTAGCTGCAGCATACTTAGCTTTTTCATCTTTACCTGGTAAATCTCTAACTTGATAATGAGCTGTGGTCTCTAGAATTGGTATGTTATGATCATGACAAAACTGAAGAATTCTTTTTCCTATAATTGTTTCTCTTACAGAGGGTTCGAAATAAACTCTGTCTGGCATCCAAAGATTCAATGACGACACTCCTTCCTTATAATAACTGTATATAGTTTTCCATATAAAAACTAAAAATACACAAAAAACTTCCCATGTAGGGAAGTTTTTAATTATTGTAAAAGTTGAATTGCTTCTGTAAGTTTTGGTATAACTTGTTTTTTTCTAGACACTACACCCTTAGCAAAGATTCCTTGTTTTGCCTCCACTCCAAAGGCAGCTGAAATCACATGATGGTTTCTAGATTGAAATAAAAGATAAGAACCCTCCTTTAAAATATCCGTAATAAGCAATAGGGTAATATCGTAATTATTATTCTTATGGATTCCATCCATAAAGTCTAAAAAGAAATCCCTTCTATTAAATACATCCTCTATATCTAAGGTGAAAACTTGGCTAATGCCGGTTTTATTACCTTCTAAATAAAATTCCTTAAAATCCTTATAAAATATTTGTTCTATACTCTGTCCTTCTAGAGAAGTACCAGCCTTAAAGATTTCCATAGCAAAGCCTTCTATATCCATTTGTAAAATATTGTTTAGCTCTTCTACAGCTCTTCTATCTGTTTCTGTAGTGGTGGGGGATCTAAACAATAGAGTGTCAGAAATAATTCCAGACAAGAGAAGACTTGCTATGGTATCTTCTATTTCAATGTTATATTCCCTGAACATCCAATAAACAATAGTGCAAGTACTACCTACAGCAGTATTTCGGAAGTTGATAGGCATAGATGTAGAAATATCCCCTAACTTATGATGATCTACAATCTCTAGTATTTCTGCTTCCTCTAGACCTTCAGCACTTTGAGAATATTCGTTATGATCAACCAAAATAACTTTTTTTCTATGGGGAGTTAAGATATGTCTTTTGTTGATAAAACCTAAAAACTTTCCTTTGTTATCTATGACAGGGTAGTTTCTAAATTGAGTTTGAATCATATCTTCTTTAATATCTTCCAAATAGTCATTTTCATTAAATAGGATAACATTCTTTGATCGCATAATAGTAGAGACACAATTACATTGATTGATGACCTTAGATACATAATGGGTGTCCATAGGAACAGAAAGCATGGTAATTCCATTTTGTTGAGCCATTTGAATATATTTTTCAGGGATCATCTTTCCTCCTGTAATAATAATGAGTTGAACCTTAGAGAGTATGGCGTGTTCAATGACATCGTAGGTATCTCCAACTATGATAATATCGTCCGAACTAAGAGAACCCTGTATAGTTTTATAATAATAGGCTATGACGGATATTTTACCATCAAAACTTTCAGCATTACTTGATAATACAGTGGCATCTAAATCTGTTATTAAATTATCTAAGGAGGTCTTTAGATGATAAAAATCTCCCTTAATAAGACCCATAGCTATATCCTTCATACTAACGATGCCCAACAGTTTATTGTTCTTTTCTAATATAGCCACCGTCTGTAGCTGATGTTGCTCCATTAACTTATAAATAGATAAGATGGAATGGCTTTGTTCCACTCCCTCACCTTTATTATAGTGTAAATCCTTCACCTGTATTTTTACATTATCAATCAGTTGAGGTGTAGGCATGTCAAAATACTCCAGCACGTAGCTGCTTTCCTTATTAATTTCTCCTAAGATACAGGGAACTGCATCAAAACCCAGCTTGTTTTTCAAGTGGGAGAAGGCAATAGCGGAAGCCACGGAATCTGTATCGGGATTCTTATGTCCAAATACCAATGTAGTCATAATCATCACTCCTTTTATAATCTATCTATAATATATCCCCTTGTATTCATATTTAAAGCAAAAAAATAAAAACAATAGACAGATTGATTGTACATGATATTTACAGAGGTTTAAATAGAAAATAACAAGTTAAAAAAATAACTTATATTTACTCAGGAGATAGCTTTAATAGAAGTAAATGAAAGGTTGACAATGGCATATTTTAAAGATACAATATAGTTAGTTAATAAAACTAACTATATTGTATTGAAGGAGGTATTCTATGAAGGAGAATATTGTAACAGCAGCGGATACAGTGGCTATGTTTTGTCGACTGCAAATGCATGCTAGAAGGGATCTACCTATTAGATCTAGCGAAATGGGAGTTCTTATTTATATACAAAAACAGGAAGAAGAAGTGACACCATTAATGATAAGTAATTTTTTTCAAATAGCAAAGCCTTCGGTGACTACTATGATTAATGAGTTGATTAAAAAAAATTATTTGCTTAAGGTGCCGTCTGCTACTGATAGAAGAAGTTATACTGTTTCTATTACTGAAAAAGGACAAGAATTAGTTGTATCAGCACATGAGGAATACTTTAAGGCCATAGCAATACTAGAAGAAAAAATGGGAGCTAAGGACTTCAAATCATTTATTGAGCTTATTCAAAAGGCAAATACAATACTAAGCGAGGAGAGAAGAGAATGAAGATATTAGTAACAGGTGCATCAGGTAATGTAGGGAAATACGTAGTAAGGGAGTTAATAAAAAAAGGAGATCAAGTAGTAGCGGGGGGTATCGACATTACTAAAATTAAGAATTTATTTGGTGATGAAGTTGATGCTGTTAAACTTGATTTTACAGATGAAGAAACATTTGATAAGGCACTTAAAGGTGTAGACCGTGTGTTTCTGATGAGACCTCCACACCTTGGAAAGCCTGAGGATCTTTATCCCTTCATTGAATCTATGAAGTCCCATAATATAAAGTTGGTTTCTTTTTTATCCCTAATGGGTGTTGAAAAAAACACCATACCTCCTCATCATAAGATTGAGAAGTATATTGAGAAATTAGAAGTGCCATATGCCCATATTAGACCAGGTTTTTTTATGCAGAATGTATCAGGAATTCATTCCGTAGAGATTAAAGAAAAAAATGAGATATTTATTCCAGCGGGCAAGAGTAAAACCAGCTTTATTGATGCAGCCGACATTGGACTTTCAATAGCAACGTTATTACATGAACCAGAAAAATATAAAAATACAGCCCATACCATCACTGGGCCAGAGTCTTTGGATTATTATCAAATAGCTGAAATTTTAAGTGAGGTTACTGGGAAGAAAATAATATATAAAAAACCTAGTTTCTTAAAGTATAGAAGTTACTACATTAAGAAAAGAGGATTAGATAAAAATTATGTAAATGTAACAGTAGCCCTTTATTTCATGACGAGAATGGGGACTGCTAAGATGGTAACTAACGAATTCTACCAGCTTACAGGGAGAAAACCTCGAACCTTCCATGAGTTTGCAAGTGAAAACATTGATTCTTTTGTTTAGAAAAAACTGTAATAAAAATACAAGGGAGGTGGAGTATTGAATATATTAGCACAACCGTTAGGAGTATTATTGAGATTAATTTATGGCTTAGTAGGGAATTATGGTTTATCCATTATTGTATTTACTGTATTAGTAAAGCTTTCCATGGTACCACTAACTTTAAAACAAACCAAGTCAATGAATGATTTACAGACCATACAGCCCAAGCTCAAGGAGATACAGGAAAAATATAAAAATGATCAAGAGAAGTTGAATGCAAAAACCTTAGAGTTATATAAAGAACAAAATGTAAGTCCCTATGGAGGATGTTTACCTCTATTAATTCAGTTTCCAATAATTATCGGTTTGTTTACGGTGTTGAGAAGTCCTGAGGTATATGTTTTTGCTTCAGAAGAAATTTATCGAAGTATAAGCACCAATTTTTTATGGCTTAATAATTTAGCAGATCCGGACCCTGTAATATTACCACTATTAGCAGGATTTACAACCTACTTAACAAGTATTACAACATCAACTAATAGTACTGGTCAAAGCCAAAAAGTTTTAAGTTATCTAATGCCTATTATGATTTTCTGGTGGGGGCGAAGTTTTGCAGCGGGATTAACATTATACTGGGTGGTAAGCAATGCTTTTCAAATCATACAACAACTAATATTGTCTAGATCTAATTTAAAGGTGCAAACAGAGATAAGTTAATTTAATAGAGATGTACCTATTTATATACTTTAGAAAAAGCTATACCTTCAGCTGAAAATAAAACCCTATCTGCAACCTTTAATTAGTTGCGATAGGGTTTTGTTTTTATTTCATTTTGGGTAAAGGCATCCAATAAGTAGGCAATAGGAACAACACCTATATAGTGCTGTTCTTTAGTCACAATAATATAATCGTATACACTACTTTCTTCCCTAGAAATAGCAAAGGTAGAGGCTTGTTTAATATCAGTAGAATAATCAAGAATTAAAGGTGTATGGTCCATTATAAATCGTAAGGGACGAGATAAAAAGTTGTCTTTGTGGGGGTCCCTCTCCATTTCAAAATAGAACTTATTTCGCATAATTAAGCCAATAGGTTTACTCTGCTTCAATACCACAATACCCTGTAAGTTATAATTTGTAGAAAAGATATTGTGGACTGTGGAACAAGTATCATGATGTTGTATAGCAGGATCGGAGCGGTTTAAAGAGCCAAGTGATATAGTGTCAGGATAGTATTGTATTTCTTTTTTTATTAAATTAAGGGTATGGATTTCCTCTACTAACCCCTCAGGAATAGATACGAAACTTTCACAGGGACGTTGTAAATAATAGCCTTGACCGTAGGGAATGCCAATTTCTATTAAAGTTCTGAGCTCATCATAGGTTTCAATTCCTTCTGCTATTAATTGGATGTTTGTAATTTGGGAAAATCGTTGAAAGCTTTTGAGCAATTCTTTTTTTATCATGTCTTTATCGATATTTCGTATAAGAGACATATCTATTTTTATAAAACTAGGGTGAATTTCTGTCATAAGACGAAGTCCAGAATAGCCGTCACCTGCATCATCAACTGCTATACGATACCCCTGTTGACGATAATTTTTAAGAACTTCGTTAAATGTTTTATAATCATTTACTGCTGTATGCTCAGTAAGCTCTAATACAATATGCATAGTATCTAAATCATGTTTTTGTAAATAATCCTTAGTTAAACCTCTCTTAAAAGTAGGGTCGTTAATAACGTTAGGATCAATATTGATAAATAATAACTTATCGCCAATAATCTTCTTTGATCTTTCGATGGCCTTTAATCGGCAAAGAAGATCTAACTCCCATATTTTATTAATTTTTTTAGCATAATCAAATAATAAATGAGGAGGATGAAAATAGCTATTTGCAGGTCCGCGACTCAAAGCTTCATAGCCTAAGATATCGCTATTTTTCAAAGAAAGAATTGGCTGAAAAGAAGTGGTAATTTCTTCTTTTTTAAGTATATTGAAATATTCTTGTCGAAGGTTTTCTTTAGTAGCTTTAAGGGACATAAATAATTCACTCCTTTATATGTAGTGGATTAATAACTATAGCTGAAAGTTTAATTTTACTTTTATTATATAAAGGAAGTTTAAAGGATGTATTAAGGGAAAGTTAAATTTCAGTAAATATTAGCATAGCATTAACAAACCTTGTGACATTTATCGGGGAAAGTTCGACTTTATAATTCTTATAGGCCTAGATCGATGTAGGATAGAGATTATTATTAAGAAACCGATAAGTGAGAGTATAGTGCCATACTTGATGGAGGAGGTAAAGAATATGAAAACTACTTGTATAGAAAAAACTGAATATGGCTTACTTATTACTTTTAACATAAAAATAATAATGCTTTAACATGCATTTAACCTATAGGAACTACACTTATATAATATATGAAGCTTTTTATGTTGCTGTGGTTACTTACACTACAAGCTAAAGAAATTTCAGTATAAATAGAATGTTCTTTATAGAACTAGTAGGGGTTAGGAGGTACGTCAATGAATAAAAAAAGAATTTTGGCAGTTGATGATGAGGAACATATTTTGGAATTAATTAAGTTTAATCTTGAAAAGAGTGGTTTTGAAGTGTTGACTAGTAACGATGGAGAAGATGCATTAGCATTATTAGCCACTACTGTTGTAGATATAGTGGTTTTGGATTTGATGCTTCCTGGAAGGGACGGTTTAGAGGTATGTAAAGAAATAAGAAAGATGAAGAATCTTGATAAATTACCAATTATTATGCTGACGGCAAAGAGTGAAGAAACCGATAGAATTTTGGGGCTTGAGTTAGGAGCCGATGATTATGTTACAAAACCATTTAGCGTTAGAGAATTAATAGCTAGAGTAAAGGCGGTTTTACGGAGAACGGAAGACATACAGATTACGAATGAAAGTATTTTAAAATTAAAAGGTATTCACATTGACCTAGAAAAGCATGAAGCAACAGTAGATGGAGGGCTTGTGGAGCTAACTTTGAAGGAATTCATGCTTTTGAAGATATTGATAGAGAATAGAGGTAAGGTTTTGTCTAGAGATTTTTTGTTAGATGAAGTATGGGGTTATGAATATTCTGGGGAGACAAGAACAGTAGATGTCCATATACGTCATTTGAGAAAGAAAATAGGGGATGACGAGGCAGGAGAATATATAGAAACTATAAGGGGCATAGGGTATAAAATGAAGTAGTATGTTAATCTTTTTTTATTTAACTTAGATTTAACCCAAAATTAATACATCTCTAATCCTTTAAAATTATAGTAATATAAGTGGCAAAATTTTCATAGCAAAGGGGATACGAGATGAAGGTTAAAATTGGAACTAAATTAATGGCAGTGTTTTTAATACTAGGTATACTTCCCACGGTAATACTAGGAACCTATGCCTATAGAGGAACTTTTAGAGCTTTAGAGAAGGGAGAAATAGAAAAATTTAATATACTTTTAGATGGAATTGTAGCTAATACTAGAACTACGATTCATGATACAGAATTTCTATTAAAAAACCTTTCCTCTAACCCCTCCTTTATGACTGTATTAGAGGAGTTTAACAAGGAGGGAGTCATTCAGGGAGAAGCAGCACTAGATGATACCAATAGAATACTGAGAAAAATCTATGTGGATTCTATGGGGTATTATGAAAGTGTTTTTATTGTGGGATTAGACGGAGAAACCGTAGCCGATAGCTTAGGTAGAACGGGTTACAGCTTAGGACTAACAGATCTCCAGTTTGCCGAGAAGGCTATGGAGAATAGGGCATTTAGTATGAGTCCTGTTTATTTATCGGAGTTAAGTCAAACTGGCATTAGAGTACCTACTGTATCTATGGCATACCCTATTATGCATCAAACTGGACAAGTATTAGGGGCAATAGCCATAACCTTTGATTTTAGCAACTTCGATAGGGTAGTCCGGAATGCGGAAATTGGTGATACTGGTTATGGATTCATGTTGAATCTAAAGGGAGAAACAATAAGCCATCCCGATGGAAATCTTCTTCTAAGTCCGGCAGAAGATGTTATAAGCCAAAGGATTTTGGAAAGTGTACAGGAAGAAAATAGAGGGATGGGACAACAAATAATCATGGGGGATACTTGGACCTATTTTTATCAACGAATTCCTTCCACCGATTGGATTATAGCCTTTACCTTACCGGAGGCGGAATACCTTGTAGCAGCCCATGAAATCAGAGGAAATACACTACATATCATAGGTGTGGTGATACTACTGGCCATCATATTATCTATTATCATGGTAAAATACCAATTTACCAAATACATAAAACAAATGGTGGAGACCATGAAACAAATTGCCGCCGGCGATTTTACAGTATATTCAAAGTGTAACTCTAAAGATGAATTTCAGGATTTGTCCAATAGCATTAATGAGATGGTTGCTTCCCAAAGGCAAGTGTTACAAAAGATCCACACCACCACCTGTAGCTTACAGGAGGCAGAGGAAAAAATGCTTGCAACCACTGGAGAAGCTGAAAACTATATGGAGGAGATAACGGCTACCGCTCAGCAATTCCTATCCACAGCAGAGGAAAATATAAATGTGGTAGAAAGTATTAAAGCTGCCATGGTGGTGGTAAACCGGCAGGCTAAGAAGGTTGAAACCCTGAGTACCAATGCTGTACTAGAAGGGGACAAGAGTCGTGAGGCTATCACAAGAGGATTAGATGCAATAGAAAATACTTTGAAAAATATGGAGGATGTGGATCGTTCCATAGAAACCACAGTAGAGGATGTTGTCACTTTGGTACAGGATTCCCAAAAGATATCCCAATTTGTAGAGTATATTAAAAAAATAGCTAAAGACACCAATTTGTTGGCACTGAATGCCTCTATCGAGGCGGCGAGGGCTGGTGAACAGGGCAGAGGCTTTGCTGTGGTGGCGGAGGAAGTAAGGAAGCTTTCTCAACAAAGCGATGAAATAACAGAAGAGATTACAGCTGTGGTACATCATATACTACGAAAAATACAGCATGTAGAAGAAAAGATTCAACATGCTCAAGAAAAATCCAACAAAGGTAAGTCAACCTCCAATAATATTAAAGATAGCTTTAATGTCATCCATCAATCTATAGAAGCACTATCTTCTATAGTGGAAAAAACCGATGGCGCTGTAAGACATCAAGTGGTGGCTACCCAAGAGGTAGAAGCTTATATAGAAAAAATAGATGAGATGATTTCCTATACATTTGAAGGGGCTAGACAAATGGCTACTGGAACCCAGCAACAAACGGAGACAATGCAGGATATTAACTATGTGGCAAAGGAACTAAAGGATATCGCCAATGAACTGACAGAAATCTCCTATCAATTTAAAATAGATAGTACTTTAGAAGTAGAAAAATATGAAATAGAAGACAATAGTTTAGGAGAAAAACAAGAAGAAGGAATAGAAGAAAATAGTCTAGAAGAAGATCAAGAAGATGAAATAGAAGAAGAGGTATTGGTAGAGGAAGTTTTGAACCCTAAAGAGACTGTGTAGAAGGATGATTTTTAATAGTATTTTAACACATATCTTACAATTTCATAACAAACCTATCATAATAAACTGCTATACTAAAGTAGACAAGCGAGTTAAGCATAGATAGAAAATAACTTAGTTAAAAAAGAATTTACTATTAAGAAATACCCCTCTAAAATTTGAAAATAGATAGCTATCTAAAAAAGAGTATTCTTTTCTCCCTTTGATACTCTTTTTTAGTGTCCTTAATTATATAAAGAATTTTAACGAAAAGCTAACAGTCCTTTAATCTTCCCTTAACCTATATAAAGTACACTATATAGTGTAAAGCGATTTCATATTAATCTCAATGGGGGAAATAACTATGGGGGATAAGACTGAATCCATTATTGTAGAGCAATTGCTTAGCGATATTTCTGGTGGGAAGTATTCACCTAGACAAAAACTTCCATCAGAAAATGAACTGGCAAATTTCTATAAGGTATCAAGAATGACCACCAGAAAAGCCTATATGAAGCTACAGGAAATGGGTTATATTATTTCCCTGCAAGGGAAGGGTAGGTACTTAAAGGATCGTCATCAGCAAATAGAGTTGTCGTTAAATGGTGATGAGAGCTTTACGAAAAAAATGAGAGACAAAGGCTATAATTTAGAATCCCAAAATGTATTTTGTGAGAAAATCAAGTATAATGCCACAATTTACAATGAGTTAGGGAGTAAAAAAGAAGAGGATATCTACAAAATAGGAAGATTAAGAATAGTAGATGATAAACCAATTGCTTTGCATATATCCTATGTGTCGAAATCAATATTTAAAGATATTCCAGAAACAGGTAAAACCATTAAATCAATGTTCCATTATTACAAAGAGCAAGGGTATGAAAGGTTTGAATCAAGCAAAAGTGTTTTAAGCATTACATTCCCAACATTAAAGCATAGGGATCTATTATGTTGTCCTGACTTAATTCCTCTATTAATTGTTGAAACCAATTGTATAGACAGTGTGAATAATAGGGTGCTGGAATATACAAAAATCCTCTATAGAGGAGATACCTTTAAGTATATTGTTAAATAACACCCCACAATATCACTAATTACACTAGTATGCTATTATGATGATGGATTTTTAGTGTTGCAGTAGTTTCATTTAGATAATAAAAGCTTTAGAGTAGCAAAAATAAAAAACAGGAGGGTAAATAATGAAGGGATTAAGTTTATGCATTGATATTGATGGAACGATTACAGAAGCTTATGATTGGATACTAAGGGCCAATGCTTATTTTAATAAAAAAATAACACCTGAAGATGTAAAGGTTTATGATATGCACAAGGCATTAGGTGTTGAGAGTGACGCCTATGACAAATTTTATAATCTATATGGAGAATTAATTCATGAAGAAGCAAGAATCAGAAGAGATGTGAAGGAAGTGCTTGATAAACTGTACGAAAGACATGAAATTCATTTTGTTACGGCTCGAGAAGGAAAAATGAAGGATGTAACGAAAAGGTGGTTGTTCCAACATGGAATACCAATAGATACGCTATCCTTGTTAGGGACACATGATAAGGTTAGTAAGGCTCAAGAATTGGATTGTGATATTTTTATTGAAGATCGATATGAAAATGCAATTCAACTGGCATCCTATGGATTCCAGGTATTACTTATTGATTGCTACTATAATCAAGGTCCTTTAGAAAAAGGTATTACTCGTGTTAATAATTGGCAGGAAATAAAAGCCTTTATTGAAAAATATGCACAAAAAACATACCATTATTCAAAAATTGCCACATAAGGATAAATATATTATTTCTATTATCTACTTTTAAGAATTTCACACTAAAGAAATAGGCTAATGGATAATAACTTTCAAATACCTTAAGGAGGGGTTTTTATGTTAAATGGTTTAAAAATCAGAGAGTTAAGAAATGGCAAAGGTTATACTGCTCTAGATGTTGCTAATTTGACGAAGATCTCAAAAAGTTATATAGAAGAACTGGAAAGAGGAACAAAGCAAAATCCTGCCTTCAATAAAGTTGTTTCCTTAGCTGAAGCTTTAGGTGTGAAAGTAGATGAATTAATATTAAGAGCATAAAAGAAGGTTTATTATAAACTACTGTAGATCAGTAGTTTTTTTATGTTTAAAAGCTTTACTTGAATTTAATAGTAATTAACAAAACCTTTACAATACTGCACTTGGCTACAAGATATACTGAAGGAGTAGAGGGGGAGGTAAAATTGAAGAGGGGAAAAAGAACAGAAATTTTTATTGAAGGTTCCATAGAAATAGCAAAACAATGTGTAAAAGCAATTGAGGATAAATATGACATTGAGCTTATTGAAGCACCGAATCATGGATTAGTTATGGTGAAAGTACGGGAAGGTGCTGAAAAATCACTGTTTTATTTAGGAGAAGTTTTTGTTACAGAAGCAAAGGTAAAAATTAATGACGCCTTAGGAATAGGCATTGTAACTGGAGATAAAAAAGAATTAGCCTATGCTTTAGCTGTAATCGATGCAGCATATAATGCAAACTTGCAGGAAACGAGGGAGTGGCATCAAGTACTGCTGGAGGAAGAAAACCGCTTAAAAGAAGCGATAAAGGCTAAAAGAGATAAAGTACTAGTGACAAAAGTAAATTTTGAAACAATGGATATTTAAAATGAATAGGAGGAATACCTATGGCTTTGGATTTAGTTCATGATATACAACGGGCTTATCGAAAGGTTTTAAATGCAATGACTAGACCGGGAGTTGTTGAAAACATAAGCGAAGAAGGACGAAAAGTAGCTATTTATGAAGCTGCTTTTAAAGCCACCTTCACCCTGATGCATATGTTTTTAGACCCTGAAGTGAAATACAAAATTGTGTCAACAAAGGAAGAAAAAATGACTAAATTGATGAAGCAACTGACCTATGCCAAGGCCAGTCTTCTAGAAGAATCGGATTTTATATTTATTTTAAAGGATGCTACTTCTGCAACAAGGGAGGAGAGTATTAGAAGGGCTAAAAAAGGTTGTTTGATTAACCCACATCAATCAGCCACCATTGTTATAGAGGTAGAGAAGATTTCAAGCGATAAAAATTTAATATTCAGGGGACCAGGCATCGAAAACCATCATTATGCAACAATTGATGTAGAGGGGAACTGGATTGTGGAACGAGATAAAAAAAATAGAGAATACCCAATGGGAGTAGACATTATTTTTATTGATGAAGCCTCCAACATAATAGGCTTACCTAGGACAACTCAAATTATAAAATAGGTGGTGATGAAGATGGGATATGTTGCTGTAAAGGGTGGAGCCAATGCCATAGAAGAATCTATTAAGCGCTTAAAGTATGAACGAGTAAAAAGTAAACAAATAATGAAGGTAGAGGGAATCCAAGCAGAACTACGGGGGTTGATGGATCAAGTTATGTCAGAAGGTAGCCTAGTTAGGTATATTTCATGATATAGATTTTAAGGTAGGTGTTTGCAACAAACAATATAATATGGAAATAGAAGATTATATAATGGGAGGTAAATAAAATGAAGGCGGATCTTCACGTGCACACAGATATTTCTGATGGATCTTTTGGTTTAGAAGCAACATTACAAGAGGCAAAAACAAGAGGGATTACCCACTTGGCCATTACGAATCATGATACTATTAAGGATTTAAAGGAAGCTATGGTGTTGGGAGAAGCATTAGGCATTAAGGTTATTCCTGGTGTAGAAATATCTGCATATGATTATGAGAATAAAAGATGTGTTCATATTTTAGGGTACAATTTCAATTTAGAAGGGAAACATATTAGGTCTTTATGTGATCCAATATTGAAGAGAAGATATAAAAAGGCCATATGGCAAATGCAGCAATTGGCGGAGGATGGCTATCCTATAGATCCAATAGCTATATTAGGTCGCTCTCAAAACAGCCAAGCAATCTACAAGCAACATATTATGGCGGACCTGGTGGATAAGCAGTGTACGGATAAAATCTATTCTCCCCTATATTATCAACTTTTTAAATATCCAGGCATCTGTTTTAAGGAAATGAATTATCCTGATGTCCTTGAAGCCATTAAAGCCATTAAAGCCATCAAGACGGGCAGCGGTATTGTAATTTTGGCCCATCCCAAGCAGTCAAATGCCTATGGTCTTGTAGACAAACTTGTTGAAGCAGGCCTAGATGGTATTGAATTAAATCATGAAAGTCATACTGAAGAGGATTATAAAAAAATTATGAATTTTAGAGAAGCCTATGATTTAATCCTAACGGGAGGTAGTGATTTTCATGGGGATTACGGTGCTTCTTCAATTCAGATAGGTGACATTACAAGTCCAGAAGCTTTTCTACATTTCTTTGATGAAGGATTACTTAAAGAAAAAAATCAATTACTTTCATTTACGGAGAGGATTGTGAGGGAATTGGGAAAAAATTTGAGAGAAAATATCTCCTATCCATTTCCTCTGAATTTCAAGAAGGGTAATTTAGCAGACATCGTTACAGAGTACGATGTAGAAACAGAAAGGTTTTTAGTTGAAAAAATAAAAGAAAAATACTCTGACCATAGTTTTATTACAGAAGAGGAAACATGTAAAGAACAAGGATTTTCGGAATATACTTGGATTATAGATCCTATTGATGGGACTACAAATTTTGTAAGCTTAGGTAAGGATTATGCAATTTCGGTGGCATTATATATTAATCAAACCCCTTATTTAGGTGTTGTTTATGATGTCATGAAGGACGAGATGTATTCAGCTGTTATAAAGGAGGGAGCTTTTTTAAATGGTAAAAAACTACTATCATCATAGTAGTTTTTTTGTCTCTATAGAGTTATTGTTTTTAGATTTACCTATACTTAACAATCCCTTTACCTCTCCTTAACAACCTCAACTTGGCGCCAAGATACAATCATATTGTAAGAAAGATAAAGAAAAAAACTAGGAGGTTTTGTAAAGTGAAAATGATAAAAGTTGAAATCGAAAAGGTATCCATCTTTAAGAAGAATGTATTGTTATTTGGATTTATCTCTATGTTTCTACTAACATTAGGTTTTATGACGGGGTGTTCCTCGCCACAAGAAGCTTCAACACCAGAAAGTGAAATGTTGACTAGTAATGAATCCTTAAATGAAGATGATGGAAGATCTGATTGGCCTTCAAACATTACCCTTGCTTTACTTCCTACGGAAGATATGGAAGTGTTAGGTAGACGATATGAACCACTGACTAATTATCTAGAAGAACGTCTTGGTGTAGAAATTACCCTTCACTTTCCCCAAGACTATACAGCAACAGTGGAAGCAATGAGGGGTGGCCACGTGGACATTTCCACATTTGGACCCTTCGCCTTCGTAATGGCCCATGAAAGAGCTGGTGCAGAACCTCTTGCCACTAGACTGCAGAATCCTAGTGATTTACCATATTATGAAGCTTACTTTATTACTAGAAAAGACACGGGTATTGAAAAGGTTTCAGATTTAAAAGGTGTAGATTTTGCCTTTGCTGATCCAGCTTCTGCTTCTGGTCACTTGTTTCCTAAGTCTCATATTATGAGTCAAATGGGATTAGCATTAGAAGAAATTGATAATGATTTCTTTAGAAACATTGTGTTTTCTGGGTCTCACGAAGCTTCCTTCTTATCAGTTTTAAATGGAGATGTGGATGCTGCTTCTATTTATGACCGTGCATGGTATAGATTTATGGAAAGAAATCAAGACCATCCAAATATAAATGACATGGTGGTTTTCGAGAAGTCTGAACCTATCCCAAATTCACCCTTTACTGCACGTGGTGATTTGCCAGAATCCTTTAAATTAGCCCTACGAGAAGCTATGATTGATTTAATTAGTCATGCAGATGATCCACAAATAGCTGCTTTTTTAGAAGAAAACAGTGCTCTTGGTGGGTATGTTGAGACGGATATGGCCTCTTATCAAATCGTTATAGATACTGCTAATAGATTAGAAATTGATCCAGGAAACTAATAAGCATTCTAAGAATCTATGCACTGAAGGGAAGGGTTAACATGAGTGATGGAATTTTAAAAATTTCTAAATTAACGAAGGTATATTCCGATGGGACTGCTGCATTAAACGGAGTGGATCTTGATTTTAAAAAAGGAGAATTCGTCTCTATTATTGGTCCCAGTGGTGCAGGAAAAAGCACCTTCATCCGTTGTATTAATCGTTTGGTGGAGCCCAGTGGAGGAGAAATTCTGTTTGAGGATAAAGATGTAATTAAAGCCCGAGGTCAAGAACTACGAAATATACGCAGGCAAATTGGTATGATTTTTCAAGGGCACAATTTAGTAAAACGTTCAGAGACGGTGAAAAATGTACTTCATGGAAATTTGGGGTATATGGGTAGCTTAAAAGGTGGACTGGGACTATTTTCTAAGGATGTTATAGAAAATGCCATTGGAATTTTAGAGCGGGTAGGCCTTCAAGAGCAGGCCTTTAAAAGGGCAGATGAGCTTAGTGGTGGACAGCAACAACGTGTAGGTATTGCTAGAGCTATGGCACAAAATCCATCTATTATTATGGCGGATGAGCCTATTGCAAGTTTGGATCCCAAGTCCTCCGAAACAGTTATGCAGTATCTGAAAAAGGTTTGTGATGAGGATGGAATTACTGCCCTTGTTAACCTTCATCAGGTGGATTTCGCCAAAGCTTTTTCCGATAGAATTGTTGGTGTAAGAAAAGGAAAAATTGTCTTCGATGGCAAGCCTTCCGATCTAAATGAGGATACGATTCACTATATCTATAACTAATAGTAAAAGGATGTGTTTTCATGAAAAATACCCTATCTTTAAACACAGGAACAATTGAAGGTAAGCTAAATCCTAATAATGAATTTAGCTTATCCCATAAATTGTACCGAAAATATAAACGAAATCAAAAATCAAAAATTTATCATCTTTCAACTATATGGGGTTTTACTATTTTTGTATCTCTATGGTCATGGTTTGGAACAAACTTTAACATGGCTTCCATATTTGTAAGTTTAGGTGGTATGATGGAATTTATTATGATTGATTTATTACCACCAAATTTTGCAGCTGCTCCAAGGATGATGAAACCCATGTTAGATACGATTTACATGAGTATTGTAGGGGTTTTTATTTCTATATTTTTATCTGTAATATTTGCCATTCTAGCTTCTAAAACCACTACACCAAATCCCTTGGTTGCAAAATTTTTCAAAAATTTAATTAGTTTGATTCGGTCTCTTCCTTCTATTATTTTAGGTATTTTTTTAGTGGCCACCTTCGGGTTAGGAACATTTACAGGAGCTTTAGCTTTGGGAATTTCTGGTGTAGGGATGCTAGGAAAAGCCTATGTGGAATCCCTCGAAGAGATTGATAGAGGGCAAATTGAAGCACTACAATCGGTGGGAGCCAGCTGGTTTCAAATTATAGGGCAAGGAGTACTGCCTCAATTTAAACCTTCCTTTATTGCATGGTCCCTTTATCAGGTGGATTTAAATATCCGCGATTCTGCTATTTTGGGGATGATTGGTGCAGGAGGATTAGGACTTACCTTGATGGGACACGTACGATTATTCCAGTATCAAAGAGCTTCTACGGCAATTATATTAATTTTTATCCTCATTATTGTTGTAGAATATATTACAGCTAAAATAAGGGAGCGATTAATATGATAAGGTCAACCTCTAAGTATCCAAATAAACAGAAAAATTATTTTGCAAAAGGGTTTTTGGTTTTCACAGGAATTTTATTTATTTTCAGTTTTTTGCAATTAGATTTTACTATGGATAAACTGATAAATGGTTTTGAGCGGGGAGGCTTTATGCTTAGCCGGATGTTTCCTCCGGTAATTACTGATTTAAATGCTTTACTAGGTGCTGCCATAGAGTCTATTCAAGTAGCGGTAGTAGGTACATTACTTGGTGTAATTTTTTCTTTAATCTTATCGGTATTTGCTGCCAAAAACACTTCACCCCATATAATCCTATCGTATTTAGTAAAGGGTTTTGCAGGCTTTGTTCGAGCTATTCCTGCTTTGATTTGGGCTATTATGTTTATTGTGGCTGTGGGCTTGGGTCCAAGTGCTGGGATTATGGCTTTAGCCATCAATAGTATCGGAATGCTGGTAAAGGTATATGCTGAGTCTATTGAAGAAATGGATAAAGGTGTAATTGAAGCCTTAAGGGCCACCGGAGCTTCACCTTTTCAAGTGGTTATGCAGGGAATTTTACCAGCTGTTATGAGTATTTTTATTTCTTGGTCAGTTTTTCGACTGGATATTAATATTCGTTATGCAGCTATACTAGGGGTTGTAGGTGCAGGAGGTATAGGAGCAGAACTCTCTAGGTATACTAGGGCTTCTAATTTCGATCAAGCCTTAGGGGTAACCATTATTATATTCTTGATGGTTATAGCGGTGGAAAAAATAACAGTTTATATTAAAGAACAGTTAGATTTACCAACAACGGCATTAGTAGCCGATGATGAATGATGCCATTTAAAATTGTGAAAACTCCAAAATCCTATGTTCAACTTTTAAATTAGTTGAGATAGGATTTTTTTTGTAGAAAAAACATCCTATCATTTAACATAAACCTAACATTCTATTAACCTTCCCTTAACCACAGGGAGGAAGACAGGGGGTATAATAACTTATGTAAGAACAAATTAAAAATAAACGAAATTTGAAAGGGGATTATTAAGGATGAAAAAATTAGCAATATTATTAATTTTAGTAATGGTTACAACAGCTGGGCTAATTGGATGTGGAAGCAACCAAGTAGAGGAACCGGCAAATACAGCAGTTGAAAATGATGCTTCAGACAATACCCAATCAGGAAATGATGTGGATTTCAGTAGAATGATTCAAGTTAGAGGTTCTGATACAATGGTAAACTTAGGGCAACAATGGGCAGAGGCTTTCATGGATAAATACCCTGAAGCACAAATAGCTGTAACTGGTGGAGGTTCAGGTACGGGAATAGCAGCTATCATCAATGGTACAGCTGATATGGCCCAGTCTTCAAGAAAAATGAGAGATGCTGAAATGCAGCAGGCTAGAGATAATGGTTTTGAATTGGAAGAGTTTATTGTAGGGTTAGACGGACTCGCGGTGGCAACTCATGCTTCAAACGATATCGAAGCATTAACAATGGAGGAGCTTAAAGGAATCTTTACAGGAACAATCACCAACTGGAAGGAAGTTGGAGGACATGATGCACCAATTAGTGTAATGTCTAGGGAATCAAACTCAGGAACCCATGTATACTTTAAAGAAAATGTAATGGATGATGAAGAATTCCATCCAAACACCATGTTAATGCCATCAACACAAGCTATTGTAGAGGGATTAATGCAGGATGAAAATGCTATAGGGTACCTTGGGTTAGGGTATGCAAGTGATGAAATTAATGTACTTTCAGTAAAAATGGATGCAGATAGTGATGCTGTATATCCAACGGATGCCAATGTAAGTAGTGGAGCATATCCAATTGCTAGACCGTTATTTGTATACACAGCTGGAAAGCCAGAGGGTGTGATGGAACTGTATATAGACTTCATCTTCGCTAGAGAAGGGCAAGATATTGTAGACAGTATTGGATTCTACAGCATCCAATAATTATGAGTTAGGTATAAATAACAGATAAAAATAAATATAAAAAACTATATAGAGGATAGGCAGTACTGTCTGTCCTCTATAACTATTTTCTTCTATGGGGATAGAAAAGATAGGACAATTTTATAAGTGAATGTAAAACCTTTGATAGATCGAAAGGTGGGAGAAAATGAAGGAAGCAACAGTAGATATTAGAGAAATAAAGCACAGGAAAAGTTTAAAGAAAGGTGTTAAGCACCGTATGGGTGAGGTGCTGATTGAAAACATTATACTTTTATTAGGAATAACATCTGTTGTAATTGTGTCACTGATCTTTTTATTTTTATTTCGCTCTGGAATTGCACTTTTTAATGATATAACCTTAAAGGAATTCCTTTTCGGGAGGTATTGGTATCCAATATCAACCAATGCTCAATTTGGAATCGTGCCCTTGGTGGCGGGTTCTGTAATGGTAACTTTGGGAGCTATCTTTATCTCCGTCCCCATAGGTATCGGTTGTGCCATCTACATTGCTGAGGTGGCACCGCCGAACATAAAGACGGGATTAAAGATTATTATAGAATTTTTATCGGCTATTCCATCGGTGGTGTTAGGCTTTTTAGGAATAGTGGTATTATCCAACTGGGTTAGAATTACTTTTTCTTTATCCTCAGGGTTTACGGTCTTAACAGGATCTATATTGGTATCTCTTATGGCGCTACCCACTATTATCAGTATCTCGGATGATGCCATTAATGCGCTACCTAAGGAATATAGGGAAGCATCCTTAGCCCTTGGGGCTAGTAAATGGGAAACTATAAGATATGTTCTGGTACCGGCAGCATCTTCAGGAATTATTGCTGCTGTCATGCTGGGGATTGGAAGAGCCATAGGTGAAACCATGGCGGTGATGATGGTAACGGGAAATGCAGCAAGGATACCAGACTCCTTCTTGGTTTCAGGAAGAACCATGACGGCAACCATTGCGGCAGAAATGGGGGATACCGTAAGGAATGGCACCCATTATCATGCATTATTTGCCGTAGGTATTGTACTTTTAATGATGACAACCTGTATCAATATAGTAGCAGATTTTGTTCTTTCCCGAGCTAAAAAGGAGGGAAAATAAATGAATAAACAATTAAAAGAAAAGATAGCCTTTAGTATTTTAACCTTTACGATGCTATTGGTGGTTGTGCCAACAGTTTTAATCATAGGTTTTATTGTATACAAAGGTATAGGAACCATAAGCTGGGAGTTCCTTACGGCTATGCCCCGTAAAGGTATGACGGAGGGTGGCATTTTTCCTGCCATCGTAGGAACCCTGTATTTGGTGCTGGGAACCATAGCCTTTGCATTACCTTTAGGAATAGGTTCTGCCATTTATTTAACGGAATATGCAACCCATGGGAAGCTCTATAAATTAATACGTTTAGCTATTTTGAATTTAGCAGGGGTCCCCTCCGTGGTATATGGATTATTTGGATTAGGATTATTTGTGTTGTTTTTAGGCTTTGGATCTTCGCTACTGGCAGGAGCTTTAACTTTGGCCTGTTTAATTCTACCGGTGATTATTACAGCCTCGGAGGAGGCCTTGAAAAGTGTACCTCAAAGTTATAGAGAGGCTTCTTTAGCCCTAGGGGCCACCAAGTGGCAGACGATACAAAATGTTGTACTTCCCCATGCCATGCCGGGAATAGTAACAGGAGCCATCTTAGGGATTGGAAGGGCTGCAGGAGAAACGGCGCCTATTCTTTTAACGGTGGCAGCCTTTTTCTTACCAAGACTACCAAAGTCCTTCTTTGATCAGGCGATGGCACTACCCTATCATTTGTATATTGTATCTACACAGGTGCCTAATATGCCGGAGGAAATTAAGTATGGTGTTGCTTTAGTTTTACTAGGAATTGTAGGTATATTCTTTGCTATAGCTACAGCGATTAGAATTAAGTTTAAAATGGCAAACAGAGCATAGTGTGAAGGAGGAAAAAGAATGGCTAAAATATCCGTAAAGGATTTAAACTTATATTATGGGGATTTTCAAGCTTTGAATAATATTGATTTAAAGATAGAGGAAAAAAAGGTAACGGCATTAATCGGCCCTTCAGGGTGTGGAAAATCCACCTTTCTAAGAACTTTAAATAGGATGAATGATTTAATAGATCATGTTAAAACAGAAGGGTGCTTATGTTTAGAGGATCAGGATATTTATGATGGTGATGTGGATGTTGTTGCACTGAGAAGAAGAGTAGGAATGGTGTTTCAAAAGCCAAACCCCTTCCCAAAGTCTATCTATGAAAATGTAGCCTATGGACCTAAACGTTATGGTATGAAGGATAAAAAACAATTGGATGAAATTGTAGAGAGAAGTTTGAAGGAAGCGGCATTATGGGAGGAAGTAAAGGATCGATTAAACAAATCTGCTCTAGGGTTATCAGGAGGACAGCAACAAAGGCTATGTATAGCTAGGGCTTTAGCCATGAAGCCGGAGGTGCTTTTAATGGATGAGCCAACGTCAGCATTGGACCCTATTGCCACTGCTAAGATTGAAGAACTAATCATGAATTTGAAAGAGAATTATACCATCGTTATTGTAACCCACTCCATGCAACAGGCAGCAAGAATCTCCGACAATACCGCCTTCTTTTTAATGGGGGATTTAATAGAAACAGATAAGACTCAAAAGCTCTTTACTACACCTAGGGATAAAAGAACAGAAGATTATATCACTGGAAGATTTGGATAAAGGGGAGGAAGATCATGAGAAGTCAATATATCAATGAATTAAAGGATTTAAAGGTAAAGCTTTTAAAAATGGGGGCTATGGTACAGGACATTATAGAGGTATCTGTACAGGCCTTGGCAAAGCAGGATTTAATGATGGCTAAAAGGGTGTATAAACTAGATGATGATATAGATGTGTTAGAATTGGAAATAGAAGAGGAATGTATGCGGTTAATTGCTCTTCAGCAACCGATGGCAAAGGATTTAAGAACTATTGGCACCATCATGAAAATCATTACGGATTTAGAACGAATGGGGGATCATGCTGTAAACATAGCAAAGGTTACTTTAGAAATTGGTGATGAACCCTTAATAAAGCCTTTAATAGATATACCGAGGATGGCTAGATTAACCGAGGATATGGTGAAAAAAAGTTTAGATGCTTTTATGGCAGAAGATATAGAATTAGCTGAAGAAGTAGCCCACGATGATGATAAAGTGGATGCAATTTATGAGGCTATTTATAAAGAACTGATAGAGATGATGATAGAAAATCCTAAGCTAGTAAGTCAATCTATACGACTACTTTTTATAGGAAGGTATTTAGAACGCATAGCAGATCATACCACCAATATTGGAGAGAGAGTTATTTATATGGTGACGGGTGAAAGAATAGAAATCAATTAAACTATAGAGATAAAACCTTAGGGGTGATAGGCAGGTGTTTAATCTGGGCTAATCACCTCTTTTTATTATTATGGTATGATTTTCTTCTAATAATTGTTATTTTAAAAACATTGTTAGAAAGCAAGATTTTGTGGTATCATATTTATAGATAATTTATGTGATATTCTAGGAGGTGCTTTAATTGGCAAAACATCAAAAATTGGCAATGATACTATTACCACTATTGGCGGTTGTTATATTATTTGGAGGTAATGCGATAGGTGGCACAGTAGAAAGTGAATTTTATGAAGGCGCAGCAGAAGGTTATGGAGGAGAAATTAGATTAAGAGTTGAAATGTCAGAGGGAGAAATTCTTTCTATTGAAGTATTGGAAATGAATGAAACACCTAGCATAGGTGACGTTGCTATTGAAAAAGTTGTAGCAAGCATTGTTGAAACACAATCAACAGATGTAGACACAGTATCTGGAGCTACAGCATCTAGCTTAGGTACCATGAGGGCAGTAGAAAAAGCTATGGCTCAGGCTCCTATCACTTATCCAAATGGAACTCATGAAGGAGTAGGCCAAGGATATAATGGGGATATTAAACTTCAAGTACAGGTAGCCAATGGTAAAATACAAAATATAGAAGTACTAGAAATGAATGAATCAGTTGGTATTGGCGACAATGCTATAGAGCTTGTTTCCGATAGAATTATTGAAAGTCAATCTACAGAAGTTGATGTAGTTTCGGGAGCAACTTTATCCAGTAGAGGGACAATAGCTGCTGTAAGAGATGCACTGGGATTAGTAGCTGATGAAGAAATGGTAGAAGAGGAAGAAGAGGAAGTGCAAGAATCCTTTGTTCCAATACAAGTAAGTCTTGAAGATGGTAAATATGAAGGAATAGCACAAGGTTTTGACGGAGATATTAAAGTGAAGGTAGAAGTGGTAGATGGTGAGATTGTTGATATAGAACTAGTAGAGATCAATGATACTCCAGATTATGGAGACACGGCTGCTAAAAATACTATTGCAAAAATTGTTGAACATCAATCTGTAGCAGTAGATACGGTATCATCAGCAACTGCTTCAAGTCAAGGAAGTATAGATGCTGTTAAAGATGCATTAGGTTTATAAAAAATAATTGACCTCGGGGGTAACCTCGAGGTCTCTTTATAGTCTATGAAAAATGGAGTGATCTAATGGATATAAAAACTAGAAAGATAAACTTACTAAGGGATGTAGGGCCATTGGTAGAAATAGTAGAAGAAGTGACAATGACCAAAGAGGAGATGAAGCTATATATAGAAGATGCTGTAAAGCAAGGGGGAACTGTTTTAATAGCTGAAGAGGCAGCTAAAAGGATAGGATTTATTATAGTAAGGCTACAAGGGGAAGCTATTAAAGGCAATGTAACAGCCTATATGGATTTAATTTATATCATAAAAAGAGATAGTAAAAATAAAATAAAAGAAGCTCTTATGAAGGCTGCAAAACAGTGGTGTGAATGGCGAAGGATAACATTGACAGAGATAAAATGAAAACAGTAAAGGGAACCTACATAAGAGGTTCCCTTTACTGTTTTTCATTAAGCTGTTTGCTTTTTATCTACTTTTTCAATCTTTTCGATAGTAAATCCGGTGTAACCATAGATGATGGCCACAATGGGATTTAATAGGTTTAAGAAAGCATATGGTGCATAGGCAAAAGGATGGACACCTAAAGTAGTCCACATATAAGCACCACATGTATTCCAAGGAATTAAAGGAGAGGTAATGGTTCCTGCATCTTCTAAGGTTCTAGAAAGAACTTTAGGATGAATACCTTTTTCTGCATAGATGTCCTTGTACATTCTACCAGGAATAACTAGGGATAAGTACTGCTCTCCTGTCAGTAGGTTTACAGCAATACCTGTTAAAACAGTAGATAATATTAATGAACCAGTGCTGTTGGCAAGTTTAAGGATAGATTCTGCCACAGCATGTAACATACCTGTTTTTTCTAATATACCACCAAAGGATAGTGCAATTAGGATTAAGGATACTGTCCACATCATACCATCAAGACCACCCCGACTTAGTAAATCATCTACGATTTCAACACCAGACTCCATACCAAATCCATAATGAGCTGCATCGATTACGGCACCAAAATCAGCACCTTGGAAGACCATAGCGAAAACTCCACCGATAAGTGTACCTGCAATTAATCCAGGTAAGGCAGGAACCTTCATTACAACAATAAGGATAACTGCAACTGGAGGTATTAATAGTATTGGAGAAATCATGAAAGTTTCTTGCATAGTAGTTAACATTAAGTTGATATTTTCCATATCTAGTGCTTGACCTGCATATCTTGCACCCATAATACCATAAATAATAAGTGCAATAATAAAACTTGGAACAGTTGTATAGAACATGTGCTTAATGTGTTCAAATAAGTTAGCACCAGCCATAGCAGGTGCTAGGTTGGTGGTATCTGATAGAGGTGACATCTTATCTCCGAAATAACCACCAGAAATAATGGCACCAGCTACTACTGGTAGAGGTATACCTAATCCTTGACCTACACCTAATAAAGCGATACCTACGGTTCCTGCAGTAGTCCAAGAACTACCTGTAGATACAGAAACAACAGCACATATTAAAGCAGTTGCCACAAGGAAAATACCGGGAGATAGAATTTGTAATCCGTAGTAAACCATAGTCGGCACAGTACCACTTAAGATCCATGTACCAACGATGGTACCAATAACCATAAGGATTAAACTGGCCTGCATACCCATTTTAATAGTGTCAAGAATACCTTCTTCAAGTTCTCCCCATGTATAACCTAATCCATAAATAGCCACAAGAGCGGACACAATAATAGCCAATATAATTGGAATGTGAGGGTCCGCACCAAAAACGATAATAGAAATAGATAAGACCGCAATTAAAAATAAAATGGGAATTAATGCATGGGAAAGAGTTGCTTTTTTCTTTTCTCTCATACTCATAAATTATCCTCCTCTTTATTAGAATAAGTAAATAATAACGTTTTCATAGAGAGTTTCTTCATCAATCACCTCATTACAATAATTTGTTTTAAAGACATAAAAGAACTATCTTAGTAAATTTTAAACTATAAGATCATTCCTTACTATATATTAACAAAAAAAATCAGAAAATTCAAATGTTATTTTTATAACAATATTTTCATAATTATTAAAAAATTGCAAACTGGGTAAATAGTTAAAGAAAGGTGGTTAAGAAAATAAATAGAATAACAAAAGTATCATAATAGCATAGAATAAAAGGTAACATACTATATACAATTATAAAGCAAAATAAATAGTAATTCAAATTTACTAAGTAGCATTATTATTGACTTTTATGGAAATACCTACCATAATATAAAATACACACCCCTAGTATAGGGAAAGAGGAGGCTTTAAAATGCAAATTCATTTAACAGAGGAAGCAAAGAAGGAAATTTTAAAACAAAATCCAGAAAACAAAAATGTTCGCATTTATGTCAGTGGCATTGGATGAGGTGGCCCTAAACTGGGATTGTCTCTGGAAGAGGCAAAGGGAACAGATGAAGCGAAGGAAGTAGAAGGGCTGCAATTTATTGTAGATGACACCTTAAGAGGACAAAACCAAGATGTAATAGTGGACTTTGCAAAAAGTTGGTTTGGAAAGCAATTTATTGTTTCTTTGAAAGATAGTGGCGGATGCTGCTAAATAAATTAAACCCCACCTATATTAGGAGGGGTTTAATTTATTTATGCTAGATGCATAGGAGATGTTGATCCATCTTCTAGTATTTTAAATAGGTGTAGTTCTGAAGTCTTGGACCAAAACATTTCAATAAAGCAATTGCTACAAAAGTATCGAGATTTACTTAATTTTCCTGTATCTTCATTTCCACAAATAGGGCATTTCATATAGTTAACCTCCTAGACAATAATGTTTCTATATATAAAAGTCTGACTATTATACAAATTTTGCTAATTATATTATATAATATCTAAATTGATTTGACAAGAGAATAATTTGATTTTAGAATTATTTAATATTGAAACTATAATGGAAATAGTTATATAATAGATAGTAAGAAGGAAAGGATGGTTGGTCATATTGACGGAACAAGAAATTGCAAAGTTACTTCAAGGGTTTTATATTTCTTTAGGTGGATGGATGAAGTATCAATATAAAGGAATAAAAGGAGAGCAAGGTTTTACTCTTACACAATTCAAAACACTATTTATTATCAACGATGCTAGTTCTTGTACGATGTCTTATTTAAGTGAGACAATGGAGGTTAGTAAAGGTACCATGACCTGCATGCTAAATAAATTAGTGATGGATGGGTATGTAGAAAGAAAGAGCTGTTCAAAAGATCGAAGAAATGTATATGTAAATTTAACAGAAAAAGGTGAAGAGAAGATAAAAGAAGTAAAAGAAAAAATCCTTCTATCTCTTGTGGGTGTAGTGAAGCATTTGAATGAAGAGGAAAAACAAGAGATGTATAGAAGTTTAACAAGCTTAAATACTATTTTAAAAACAAAAAATCACTAGTGTTCAAAACTTAGAAAATGTTTCTATTGACTTTCATAAAATTGCCTAGATATTTTTCCAAAACCATAAGATCACAGACTTAGGAATTAATTTCCATTAAAAAGGTATACACCTAACCCCGAGAACATACATTT
>JAFIFG010000052.1 GCA_020832135.1 Clostridiaceae bacterium | reverse complement strand
CAATTATCTTTTGAAGTGCAATTGTATCTGCACCCACATTACTCATTAATGTTGCAAAAGTATGTCTACAATCATGAGGTTTATGGTCCATGTTCAATTGTTCCATGATGGGTGTGAATTTCTCCCTATAATAGTTGTCATATTTAAGGGGTAACCCTTCATCCTTGGTGATTAGATATTCATGACCTTGTTCAACTCTTTTGGCCACTAGATCAAAGATTTTATTGCTTATAGGTATAACCCTATCCCTTCCCGCCTCTGTTTTAATTCCACCAATGATGGTCTTATTCTTTAAATCCACATCAGCAGTTTTAACAATTAACAATTCACCAATTCTAAGGCCGGTGTAGATCATAATTAAAATACTATCCACCAAATCAATATGGTCCACAACTTCAAACAACCTCTTGATCTCTTTAGTGGTGAATGCTTTCCTGGTACTACCTTCAGTATTCTTTCCAATGTCTACATAGGTTGAATAGTCCTTTTGTACAATGTCATTTTCCATAGCATACTTGAATAATTGGTTGTATAAGACTTTTATCTTCCTTAGTGTACCATGACCCTTTCCACAGGTTCTGATCACATCCTGCATGTGCTTGGTCCTCACATCAACAAATCTTATATCATGCAATACTTTGCTTGTTTCATATGCTGCATTATATCCATTGATACCACTTTTAGAAATGGTTGGATATTTACCTTCTTTCCACTGATTGAATATATCAGCAAAAGACAGTGTTGATGCTTCAATATCAAATGGATTTTTATTATAATCCGCCAAAGCTTGTAATGCATCAGGTTTACTTTCATAATATCCTATGGTTTGATATAGTTGTTTTCCTTCAGCATCCCATCCAATGGTTTTTCTTGCAATATAAGGCTTCCTTCTCTTTCCGGAAAGCTTATAGACAGTACCATATCCATTGGGTAATCTCATAAAATCATCACCTTCCTATGTTCCAATAGGTGATAAAATGCTATAATATACATGAGTAGATGCATTTCATCCTTATTGGTTGATTGTATTGAAGAATCCTTGGTGCTCCAACACCAAGGATTTTCTTTTTTAACTTAGAAACATCTTTGAACTAATATTTTATAAATCTTATCATCCACTTCCAATAAACTGTTTTTACCATCTTTAAACTGAATTGCAACTGTATATGTACCTTTGTTCTTTGCTGATAGTCCACCGGCCAACATACCCACCGGACCCAATAAAGCACCACCAATCAATCCCCTAGCAACACCACTTGAAGCACTTTTTCGGTGTTCATCAGTTACCAATTCATAACCTTCAACAGTTGTACTATCCAAAACTAAGTTCTTCTTAAATAAGCCAATTCCAATTTGAACAGTTCCCAATCCTGAAACAACAACACACCCTGCATAATCCCCTGCAATAACTCTATTCTTTGCACCCATGAACAAAACACCCCTTTTAATTTTTTATAAAATACTTATGGTTTAATGCATAAGCCTTTCACACTGTAAATTCTTAATTGTTTTGTTTGAATACCTCAAAATCAACTGACTTTTCAATAGAGGATTGGAATTCTTTAAATTGTTGGGCAGTAAATTCAGTAGTGACATTTCCCTTGATCAGCATGACTGAATAGTATTCTTCATCAGGAATCCACATTTGACCAACAACCTCACCATTTTCATCTTTCTGTTCTTCATGATGCCCTTCTGATGATTCCCCTGTTTTTTCAACTGTTACATCATAACCTATTGATTCTAAGTATTTTTTAAAGCATTCAAAGCGGTGTGCATCTTCTGCAAGTTTTGACACTTTAACACCCGCATCCACACCAGTCTTTAACCAGGATTCACTCACATTAAAAATGCTACATATTAGCTTTATATGTCTTTCTCTAATTCCCCTGGTACCATTTTCAATGTTTGAAATTCCTGATTTGGAAAGACCAATTTTATTGCCAAATTCCTCTTGGGTCAAACTCAACCTGATTCGTAATTCCTTGATACGTTTATTTATATCTTTCAGAATATCACCTTCTTTCTATTTAATAATAACATCACTTGTTCTGTTTGTAAACATTTTTAAACAAAAGTTTTCAAAAGTATTGACTTTGTATTCAAAAAGAATTAAAATGTATTCAAACAGAACTTGAAAGGTGGTGAAATTACATATGAATTTTAGTGGTGACAAACTTCTATTAGCAATGGCAAATGGTTGTATGACAGTGGGTGATTTAGCAAAGCAAGCAGAGATTTCAAGGGTTGGACTGACAAGCTATATTTCAGGTAAAAGAAATCCAAAACCGGCCACAATAGGGAAGATTGCAAAAGCTTTAAATGTAAAAGTTGAAGATCTAATTGAAAACTAAAAGAAAGGATTTGATGAAATGAATACAAACGAATTTGAACTGTTAGAAAAGAAGTATGAAGAAATGCTAAACTTAAAGGTTGCAGAACTTGAAGAAAGGTATGAAAAAACGTTAGAAAAAGAATTATCAGTAATAGCCGCAAAGTTTGATTCTTTAAAAGTAATTTCAAGAATCATAAACAATATTAATATTGATGGTCAACCAACCAATATTATCTATGAAATATATAATCAAATGTGTTCCAATATTGAGATAGAACCAATGAATCATATTGATTTTTCAAGGTTTATTGTGAAGTGGTTTGACTATGTGGTAATTAATAAAAAGGTTGCGGGTAAAAAGCGGAGAATTTTTATTAGAACATATCCCAAAGTTCAAGATCAATGCCCGGTTCAAGATAAAGTTCAAGATTCGGTTCAAGATGTAAAGGTGTAAAAAACCCTTACATATCAATGGTTTGGTGGGTGTCGGTTCAAGATGTTCAAGATGTTTTCAACTTCTTTATATTAAATAAAAATAACATTAAAATTTTTATATACCTCTAAAATAAAAGTATATAGTATATGGAACTTGAACTTGAACCGCTAGAGGGTATTTAAAAGTAAAAAAACCTTGATTTTCAAGGGTTTGGTGCGGTTCAAGTTCTATTGTGCGGTTCAACATCAAAATGAAAAATTAAAAGGAAAGAGAGAAAAAAGTTGGGGGAGTGATATTATGTCTAACATAGTAAAGATTCAGCAGCTTCAATCAGTGGTTGATGATGAAACATTTAATCTAATAAAAAAAGAATTTGCAGGATGTAATATATACATACCAAAGAACCATAATGAAGAACATCCTGATAGGAAGGTCAGGAATGAAGGTATCAGGGAAGATTATTATAAAGGATTGGATGTTCCTAATTTATCGGTTAAATATAATCTATCAAAATCACATATATACAAGATTTTAGAAAAGGGATAAGACACTATATATAGTGTCTTATTTTTTAGAAAACAACTAATGTGTACCATATATTGAGATTTCACAAGGGGATAAATGGTATAATTAAGTAGGTTGAAAAACCTATTAAATCCCCCAAAGGGGAGCATTATTGAAGGTTGTTCAAACCCCTTGGATGATGCACAGTGCATTGTGTTATGCACAATCAAAGCTGATTGACCACCATTGTGAAACCTACAGTTCATATGTGGTGGTCGCTTTTTTCATATAGAAGGTGGTGATTTTATGAAGGATGCATCAGAAGTGAAAAAAGAATATTACAGAAAATATAGAGAAGAAAACAAGGAAAAATTGAATGAGTACAAAAGGCAATGGCGGGCCGAAAATCCTGAAAAGACTAGAGAGTACAATCAACGTTATTGGGAAAGAAAAGCAGCTTGTATAGGGGTGTAATCATGGTGATATTTGTTGATCTCCTAGAGAAGTTTTCTGAACAAAATGCAATAGTTGTTGGATTAATGAAGTGAAATGCACTGAACTGAACGATTTTTAGAAAAAAGGTGGTGATTGAATGGCAAAATTGAACAAAGAAACTATTGCAATGAATATATTGACTTGTCCAACACTTAATGAAGCTGCTGAAAAGTCTGGTGTTTCAATCTCAACTATCTACAGATTGAGAAAACAAGAATCATTTCAAAAGATACTGAAAAAGATTAAGAATGATATTTTTCATGAAGCTATGAACAAGGCACAAGGCTATTGTTTACAATCACTAGAAACTTTAAGAAGCATCATGAATGATGAAAAGGCAACAGACTCATCTAGGGTAAGTGCTGCAAGAACTGTACTTGAACTTGGGGTGACTATGTATGAGGATGAAAACATCATTCAAAGATTAAAAGAACTTGAAAGTAGGTTGATTGAATGATTAGAAGAAGAGCATTAACTAATAAGGCAGTTATTAAAAAGCTTAATGAATTAGAAACAGACTATGCACCAGGGGATAAACCATTCATTGCTTTTATTGGAAAGCTTCCGGATGGGAAGTATGAGGTGGTTGAACATATTGGTGTGGGTAAAGGCAAGGGAAATGCAAAGTATAAGTCAATTAATTACGAAACTAAAGTATTTGAGAGTAAAGAAGAATATTTTGAAACAAATCCAACTTGGGTTGTAATAGTTGATGATCTTGAAGATGATCTTCCAATGGTGGATATGTTGAAAAAAATTGTTGATGATGAAGATTATTGTGATGAATTATTAAATAAAGGAAAAGAGAGGATGATTAAAAATGAAAACAGAGATTAAGAGCAAGGTTCAAAAGATCATTGAAGCACATAAGGCTGCAAATAGTGGTTATGTAGCTGAAATTGAGAAGTGGGAAAAGGACACAATGTATTCTGATTCTTATAAGAAGGAAATGATCAAAGGATTTGAGCAGAAGATTCAAGAAAATGATGCAAGTTTCAATGAACAATTAAAGCAAGTGGTCCAGGAAGAAAAGGCGGCATTGATTGGAGCACCAAAGGACAAACCTGCTGATTATCAAATGCAGATTGCCAATGCATTGGAGTTCATAAAGCTTGCAGGAAAGAACTTGACTGATGATCAAGCCTATGGAATCTTAAAACCTTTCCAGGGGGATGTTGAAACAATGAGCCTATTCCAATCAGTTGTTGGAAATTATGTTGAAGGTGGGTTGGATAGCAGGTTCACCAAGACATTTGAAAAAACCAATAATATCATTGCACTTGAAAATAACTTTTCCACTATTGAGAGTTTATCCGGGAACCTCTTAAATTCAACAGGAAATAACTTTGAATTGGGAATTAAGTCAGGAATATTCATGGGTAATGTTGATGCAATTGAAAAAATATCTTCATCAATCGAAGAGTAAAGGAGGTGAAATAATATGAAGTATCAAGATACTGAAAACACAGTAAATGGTCATGTTGTAGGAATTAAGGTTGGAACACCTTTAAAGGATGTTAAAGCACCTGAAGATGATGGTTATGATCATTTAAGGAACCAAACAACAAGAGTTGGAACATTGCTTCAGGATGAAAAGAATGAAGAATCAATTCCAATAGAAGAATAGGTGGTGTGACATGGGTAAAGTATTGAAGGATGTGGCACTGATATTGACTGAATGTGATATTAAGAGGTTTAATCAATATTTGATTATCTTGAAGCATCCTTCAATATTAGTTCATGAAAAGTATGAATCAGCATTATTTGTAAAAGGAATGAATGAAGCCTTAAAGGTTCTTCAGGAAAAGGTCAATGAAAGGGACTTCAAAATATTTTACTATTATTATTTTGAAAGTTGGAACAGAAATGATATTGCAGATACATTTGAAGTTGATGTTTCAACCATTACCAGGAATAGAAATAAGGTCCTGAAGGAACTATCAATCATTTTATATCCTGATCTTAATATGATTGACATGGTAAGTTAAAGGGGGGGCGGGTGCTTGACTAATGAGGAATTGGTTAAAGAATATCGAGAAGGTGACAATGAAGCACTTGATCAATTAATTCAGAAAAACACAGGGTTGGTCAAGTATTTTGCCAATAAATATTGTGGGATTGCCCAAAATACATCATTGGAATATGAGGATTTAGAACAAGAGGGATGGATTGCTTTCATAGATGCTATTGAAAAATATGAGTTCAATGAAGATGAACCAGTCCTATTTTCTACATATGCGGGAATGAGAGTAAAGTATAAAATATTAACTTACTTAAATAGAAATATTTGCAGAACAAAGAAAAGTGATATATCAAGTGAACCGGTAACAATGTGTAGTATAAATCAACTTCTTCCTGGAACTGAAGATATGACACTTGAAGATTCGATTTGTGATGAAAGTGCAGAAGAACCATTCAGATTAATTGAAGAGGAAATTGATAATGGCATTTTAAGACAGGATTTAATTTACTTAATTGAAACAGTTCTTGGAAGGGGTCCCGGACCATTAAGAAACATTTTAATTATGCATTATGGACTAAGAGGAAAACCAATGTCATTCAATAAGATTGGTGAAAGGTTTAAAATGTCAGGTTCAAGAATTCAACAGATTGAATTTGATGCATTGAAAAAGATCAGAAATAGTGAAGAAGGTAAAGAACTTATGAAGAAATACAAGTGGATGTTGTTTAATCATTTGGATAGGGAAAAAGAATTCATCCTCAAGGAAAACTCATCACCTGAACATATAGTTGAAAGAATAGAATCCATTGATGAACTATTATTTGGGATATTAAAAGAATGTTGTTAAAGGGGTGAAATACTATTAATAAAAATATTGAAGTGATCAATGAAAACCTATGGGCGGTTAAATTCAGTCACATTCCATATATAAAGGAAATTGATTATAAACCTGATGATACTATTCCACAATTTGAAGAACCTGCAAGAATAACCAGTGAAGGCTTATTGATTCTTAATAAAGATCATCCTGGTTTTTCTTTATATAAAGATATGTTTGCAAAGCTTATGAAGAAATCAGACAAGCAATTAAAAAAGGCAATTGATTCAAGTAAAAAAATAAAAAACAAGAATAAGCATGAGGTATTGCTTTCAACTTTATTGCAGGTAGAGGAAGAAAGAAGAAATAAAATAAAAAAGAAGGTGGTGAAAAAATTATGGCAACAATAAAAACTGCAATTCAAATGCATGATGGAATGTCCCCGGCATTCAAATCAATAAACAATGCTCTAGGTATTGTTATAAATTCATTTGAATCACTTCAGGATGCATCAGGGAATGCAATTGATACCAATAGTATTCAAGCAGCAAGACAAGAACTTGCAAGGGCAGAATCATCATTTAATGAAGTTGAAAGAGGTATCAGGGAAGCTGAATCAAGTCAACAAAGGTTTAATGATGAAATGAGGAATGGTCAAAATGCTGCTGATGGATTGGCAAGGAATATTAAAAGGGCAGTTGGTGCATTTGTAGGTATTGCAGCAATAAGAAAATCAACCAGGTCAATTGGTGAGTGGTTGGGCCTATCTGATGTCCAAACCAGGGCAGAAACCCAACTTAAAACTGTAATGGGTCAAAGAATGGGAACAATTGATATTCAAGCGGTACTTGATGCAACAAGCTTACAACAGTCAATTGGGGTTGTTGGTGATGAAGTTCAATTGATGGGTGCCCAACAAGTTGCAACATTCCTTAATTCTGAAGATGCACTTCAAGCTTTACTTCCTGCAATGAATAATCTTGCAGTACAACAAAAGGGTGTTTCAGCAACCGGTGAAGATATGGTCAACATTGGAAACATGATGGGAAAGGTTATGCAAGGTCAGGTTGGTGCATTGTCTAGGGTTGGAATAACCTTCACAGAAGCACAGGAACAGGTCCTGAAGTATGGTGATGAAATTGAGAGGGCAACAATGCTTTCAAAGATCATTACTGATAATGTTGGAAATATGAATGAAGCAATGGCAAATACACCTGAAGGTCAAATGCAACAAATGAGAAATACTTGGGGTGATATACAGGAAACAGTAGGTGGTCAACTATATCCTGCGGTTCTTAAATTCTTCAGAACCATAAATGCAAATATGCCCCTTGCAGAAAGTGCAATGATGGGATTTGCAACCGGTGCTGCAGTAGTAATGGAAGTCCTTGGTCATATTCTCAATGTAGCAAGTTCAGTTTCATCATTCTTCATGGACAATTGGGGATGGATTTCACCAATTATATGGGGAATTGTGGCTGCACTGATTGCCTATAATGCAGCACTAGGAGTTTATAAGGGCATAGGGTTGGCAACTGCTATTGTTGATGGTATTAAGGCAACTGCAACCAGTGCATTGGCAATTGCAACCGGAACTGCTACAAAGGCACAGTGGTCATTTAATGCGGCACTAATGGCATCACCAATCACATGGATTATAGCAGCAATAATTCTACTTATTGCGGTGTTCTATGGTGCGGTTGCAGCAGTGAACAAATTTGCAGGAACATCAGTTAGTGCAACAGGAATTATTGCCGGTGCATTCATGACCGCACTTGCATTTATTGGGAACCTATTTGTTGGATTTTATAACTTGGTAATTGATATTGTTGCAGTACTATGGAACTATATTGCAGGGTTTGCAGAATTCTTTGCAAATGTGTTTAATGACCCGGTAGGTTCAATTGTTCGGTTGTTTGCAAATATGGCTGATTCAATCCTTGGGGTTCTCCAAGGAATTGCAAAAGCAATGGATGCAATCTTTGGTTCCAATATGGCTGACGGAATTAAGGGTTGGAGATCATCACTTGATTCAATGGTAACTGATATTGTTGGTGAAGCTGAAATCAAGATTCCAAGAATGGACAGTGAAAGTTTATATCTTGATAGATTTGATTATGGTGATGCTTATAATAAAGGTTATGAGTTCGGTGAAAATGTTGCTGATAAGTTTGACCCAAGAAACCTATTGGGTGGATTTGGAACAGATGATTTAAACATTGGTGATTATGCAGATCAGATGCAAATGATGAATGATATGTCAGATACTGCCGCAAACACCGGAGCATTAAGGGATTCAATGGAAGGTTCAGAAGAAGAATTGAAATATCTTAGGGACCTTGCAGAAAAAGAAGCGGTCAACAGATTCACAACCGCTGAAATCAGAGTTGATATGAAAAATGATATGAATATCAATAATGAAATGGACCTTGATGGTGTGGTTGCACACTTAGAGGAAAAAGTTTATGAAACAATGGTTGTGGCTGCGGAAGGGGTGCATGATTAAGCAATAAGAATACTATGGAAGAACTCACATTCAAAAGTGTGGGTTCTTTTTATTTTGGTACTTTTTAACTAATTCGACCAAACACAACAAATTAAGACAAAACCCAATTATAATATAAGTATGCAGTTGTTCACTGCAAAAATACATAATTGGGGGAGGTTCATAATATGAACAGAAAGCAGAAAAGCAGGTTATTAGTTACCCTTTTATTAATTTGTTTGATTGGAGCAGTACCTTTAATTCAAGGAATGCAAGGAATGGTAAATGCGGCGGGAGAAGTCACAGTGACAGTATCAAACTTATCACAATTGTATTCAGCAATGATTCAAGCAAAAGATGGTGATGTTATTGGTATCAATGGTGTAATTAATATTTTTTCTACCATTACGATTGGTGACAACGATAAACATATCATTCTAAAAAGGATGAATGAAACAAGTTATATAAACATGGATGGTGTAAATTCAGTAGTTCAAAATATTACTTTTGATGGTGGTGAAATTAATTCACCTGATGCATTTGTTCTTATATATACGAATTCATCTTTTCAGAATGTAAACTTTAAGAACTCTTTCTCTAACTCTCAAGGTGGTGCAGTAAAAGTAATTGGTGGAACAGTATCTTTCGACAATTGTGTTTTTGACAATAATAAGGCAGTCCAAGGTGGGCATATCTATGTAAATCAAATGGCCAATGTGACTATTGAAAATAGTATTTTACAAAATGGATATGCAACCAAAGATGGTGGTGCAATAAGGAATTCTGTATCACCTACAACATGCAATATTTTATATAGTACCATCACAGGTAATTCAGCAGGTGAATTTGGTGGCGGTATTTCAAACTATGGGTTTATGAAAGTTACTGAATCCAAGGTATATGATAATGCAGCAACATATGGTGGTGCTGATATTGCAAATGCTGCATATGGGAACTTAAATCTTTTAGAATCATCATTGGAAATCTTGACTGAATTATTCAAAGATGATGGTATTGTTCCTATAGATTGGGTTAATGACTATGACTTTGAATCAGAAGTTGAATTGCATGATATAAACCCTGAAATGAATAATTCACTTTTGAAATTGATTTATGAAATTCCACCTACAGAAGTTGTTCTTGCCCCTGAATCATTAGGAATAGAAGATGATGGTAAAATAAGAGGACTTGAATCAGGGAAGCACTATAAAGTCACTGTGGATGATGTTATAAGTTATTCAAAGACAGATGGTTCCTTGACAACCAATGAATCAGAAGCAGAAGCACTGACAGGAACAGAAATCATTGGATTGACCAATGGATTGACATATTTGGTTGAAGAATATACACCACCAGTAGAAGAAGAAGAAGAAGAAGAACCACCTGCTGATGAAGAAGAACCCCAAGACCCTATTGATGAAGAACCACCAGTTGAAGAACCTGGTGAAGAAGATGAAACCCCTGGGGATGAAGAACAGGAAGATAATGACCAAGAGGAACAAGAGCAGGAAGAAGAACAAGATACTGACCAGGAAGAACAGGAACAAACTCAAACCCCTTCGGAATCAAATGTTGACCAGGTGAGTTCCCAAGAACAAACTTCAACGTCAACTTCAAATTCTTCATCAAGGTCAACCACAGATATTGCAGAAATCAATCCAAGTTCTAGTTCAGTAGTCAATAATTATTTTTATGGTGATGATCGTTCGACTAGCAATCAAAACACCAATCAAGCAGATAATCAGAACCCATCAAATGGACAAGTGGCATCAGTAAGTCCAAATAATATACCAATACCCATAAGCCAAGAGCAAACCATTAAAATTGATGCTGCGAGCATTGTTCCTGATGGTGTAAAGGTCCAGGAAGATGGGGATGGTTTAACTATCAATGTCAATGTGAATGTTGGTTCTGATGTTAATGGTACAAATGATAGAGGAAGTAACGAACCACTTCAAACTCAATCTGAAACCAATCTTACATGGATAGAGTTGGTGAAAATCTGTTTGTTATTTGGAATCTTTATTTGTGTATTTAGAAGGCCTATGAGTAATTAAATATTAGAATAAAAAATGAAGCACTTGGAACTTATCCAGGTGCTTCATTTTTTATTCTTCAGATGAATCAGGTATGTATTCCATAATGTCCCCAGGTTGGCAATCCAAAGCTTTACATACCTTACCGATTATATCAGTTTGGACAACCTTATCTTGTCTTAATTTTGCCATGGTTGGTGCTGAAATGTTAGCAGCTTTCCTTAGGTCAACATCTTTCATATTTCTATCAACTAATAGATGGAACAATTTTTTATATGATACTGGCATCCAATCACCTTCCCCTTATAATCAATAATACATGCATAATATTAAAAAAGCAAGTGTTCGCTTAAAAAATATATTGACATATTAAAATTTAAGTGATAACATAAGCATATACTTAATAATTAAGCGAACACTTAAATATTAAAAGGGGTTGGTCAAGATAGGGAAGAGTAAAAAGTATTGTGTTTATAAGCTTACATCACCAAAAGGTAAGGTTTATGTGGGGATTACCAGCTTAATGCCTGAAAAGAGGTGGATGGAAGGGAAAGGTTATAGGTTTAATCCTGGTTTAATAACTGACATTGAAAAGTATGGTTGGGAGAATTTCAACCATGAGGTTCTATTTAATGAATTAAGTCAACGTGAAGCCAAAATTAAAGAAATTGAGTTAATTGTAAAATACAATTCGACAGATAAGAAGCATGGATACAACATTGAAAGTGGTGGGAATTTCAGAAAGGGTAGATATTATAAACCTGTAATATGTCTTACAACCAATAGGCATTTTAGGTCAATAAAAGAAGCGGGCGAATTTTATGGAATAAGAACTGCATATATAAGCAACTGTTTGACTGGTAGAACAAACTTTGCAGGTGAAGTGGATGGTAAAAAGTTAACTTGGATTTATGCGAATAATAAAAAAGGAGATTGATTACATGAATTATATTCAAATTGATTTTGAAAAGGTGAAGGGATTCAACAAGCTTTCAGGAGCCGCAAAAGATTTATTCAAATCAACTTATGTAAGGCATAATTCAGGACATGGAACTGACTACAAGGAAGATTGGACACCAAAGAAGGTCAAAGAACATAGGACCCACCTTGAAGTTCATTTCAACAATGGTGAATGGCTGCACTATTATCCCAATGGCACTTGGGGATAAGGAAGGGGTGACCACTAATGATGAAAGTTGTATCAAGTAATGATGTTGGTAAGCTTAGAGCACAAATACAGGCGCTAGAATGGACTTTACAGAGAGATACAAGAAAAAAGGACATAGAGTATCACACTATGGCATTAAACATCTTAAAAGATAAATTAAAACGAATTGAAGGGATGGATAAATTATGAAAAGAACAATAGATAATGGAACCTATAAAGTGAAAGTGGACAACTTGTTATTAACAGGATCAGATAATGGAAAACCAATAGTATTTATCAGCTTCAAGATTTTAAATGGACAAAATAAAAACAGTCTAATATTCACGAATCAAGTAATCACCAAAGGCTTTCAAATCCACATTGCAAATGAATTCCTTAGAAGCTTAGATTCAGGGTTTGATATTACTTTTGACACTTACAGTCAATATGGTCAACTATTAATGGATGTTCATGAAGCAATTAAGGATAATAAATACTTAATTGATTATCAGGGTTCAATTTCAAAGACCAAGGTTCAAAGTATGTTGTAATGTAATGGTCTATAAGTTCCTATAGGATGGTGGAAATAACATACATACAACTAACAAAATCACTTGAAACCCTTGGAAATTCAATATGTAAAATTCTCAAAGAGATAATACCGCTATATCAAAAAGACTGCTACTTCATTGTGGCAGTCTTTTTATTTTTGACTAAACTTAGTGAAAGTAGAAGTCTCACTGAATTTAGTCTTATTTTATGTAGAAAGAAGCATCTATTTACAGTTTTCCTGGGAAATATGCTGAAGAATATAGAGGAAATATGTCGTATGTGTTTTAGGCATATCCTCTCAGTTCTATCTACCTAATACATTCTCTAAAGAAGAAATACTTTCAGAGACTGCATTAATACTAGTAGTGATATTTTCTACTTCTTTTCGTAATTGACCATCCTTTAAACGGCTATTATTATCATCTACCATTAATAATTCCATAGCAGAAAGATATTCTTTAGACCTCTCATTTATTAGTTTTAATTGGTGTAATTGAGCTGAAAGTTGTTTTTTATCCTTTGGATTTTCCATATTTTTATCTCCTTTCGTTATGAAATTTAGGATCATTGAACTTATTAAGTAATTAACATCTAATCACAGATTTGAGTTAGCTACTTAATTTTATTTTTTCCTTATATTAAAATAAAATTCTGAAGTTTTAAAATGAAAAAAATTTTTATTGTAATTAGCCATTAGCATTCATATATATAAATAGAAGTCTATTTACTAAATCAAGAATGAAAAAGTAGGAGGAGTGATTTTGAAGGTTATGATCATAAGAAAGAAATGGTTAATAGTAATCCTAAGCATATTACTAATAATGAGTTTGATTTTAGTAGGGGTCGGTAGAAGCAAAAGGGGGGTAAATGTTTCTACATTACCAGCTATAACAAAAGTTATTGCTATAGATGCTGGACACGGAGGTGTTGATCCCGGAGCTATATCTAAAGATGGTATCAAAGAAAAGAATATTAACTTAGCCATAGCTCAGTATTTGAAAGATTACCTTGAACAGAGCGGTGCGGTAGTCATTATGACTCGTACAGAAGATAAGGGGTTATATTCTGAAGGAGGAAGTTTAAGACAAAAGAAAAATGAGGACCTGAGAGAAAGAAAGGAGATAATAAAAAATAGCGGTGCGGATATATTTATTACCATACATCTTAATAGCTTTCCCCAAACCCAGTATTATGGAGCTCAAACCTTCTATCCGAAGGATAATCCCAGTAGTAAGAAGCTGGCGGATGCAGTACAGGGATCTTTAATTGAAACATTAGATAAGAAAAATACAAGGGTAGCATTATCAAAAGAGGGAGTATATATTATAAAAGGATTAGATATCCCCACAATCCTAGTAGAGTGTGGGTTTTTATCTAATCCTAAAGAAGCACAACTATTGAATAAACCTGCATATCAGGAAAAAATAGCATGGAGCATATATACAGGAATACAAAAATATTTTTCAGAAAATCCATAGGTTGCTGTGGATAAAAATTGTGAGTAATGTGCATAAAAATTTTACAATTCACAATTCATACATCATTCTAATATCTGATAGAGCATTAATCTTTATTTAATAACCTATGCTGTGGATAACTCTATGTGCATAAGTTATGTATAGACTAAATAGTTTTTCCTGGTATAACTATATCTAGAATACCTATAACGATAGCACCTATGATGGCTCCTAGGAATGTTACTGTCATTGCAGGTACTATAAACTGACTTATATAAATTACAATTGCTGCTACGATAAAACCAATAACTCCTCTACCAAAAGGTGAGGCATCTACATTAAATACTCTTTCCAATATATAGTTAATAATAGAAATAGCTAATGCTGCAAAAATAACACCCCATAAACCCTCAATTCTAAAACCAGGAGTAATAAAAGCGGCCACTGCTATTACTATGGCAGATAAGATAAATCTTATAATTAATTTACCCCAGCTAGGTGAATCTTGAGTACGATTAGGATTTCTTTCCTCTGACATAAAAACACCTCCTTTTAAAGGGATTTTTTCTTCCACTATAATTCAGTGGGAGGAAAACTCCCCTAAATTAAGCTTCACTTTATCCTTATTAGTAAAATACCTGCACTACTATAGTTTGCAATATTAAAAAATTTTATTCATTTAAAGAATTTCCTAAAAATAAGTAAATTTTCTATAAAATTTACAAATAAAAATAAGGGAAGGGATACCATGAGAAAGAAAAATTTTTTTATTATTATAACGAAAAAACAGATTCTATTGTCAGTATTAATACTTCTAGTTGTAGTCGGAGTTTTAATATTAGGGGTGATGTATTTTAGTAGAGATACTGCAATGTATCATCCGCTACCTACCAATAATACAGGAGTAAAAGGAAGGGTGGCTATCATTATAGATGATTTTGGTAATTCAGGTGATGGTACGAAGGAAATGCTAGCTATTCCTAGACCTCTAACCTGTGCAGTTATTCCTTTTCTACCTTATACAAAAGAAGATGCAACATTAGCCCATGAGGGTGGCCATGAGGTAATTATACATGTACCAATGGAGCCACATGTTGGAAACCCTAAATGGTTAGGAGAAAAAGGCATTACCACTATGCTTTCCACAGAGGAAATAAAAAACATTATAAGAGAGGCTATAGAAGAAGTTCCTTATGCGGTAGGAATAAACAATCATATGGGTTCTAAAGTTACTGAAGACAAAAGAATCATATCTGCTATTATAGAAATTCTAAAGGAAAAGAATATGTATATTGTGGACAGTAAAACCAGTACAAACTCCATAGTAAGACAAACAGCAGAAGAATATAAAATACCGATATTAGAACGCAATGTATTTTTAGATAATGAAAAAAATGTTGAGTCTATAAAGAAACAAATAAAGATTTTAGGAGAATTAGCTATTAAACATGGTACAGCTATTGCCATAGGCCACGTAGGGCCAGAAGGAGGAAAGGTGACAGCAGAAGCTATAAAGGAAATGATACCTATATTAGAGGAGATGGGAGTAGAGATAGTTCCTGCATCTAAATTATTTGATATTAATTAAAAGTTTTAATTTGAAGAACCGTTTAGGTTCTTTTTTTGGGGTTTTTAAAGGTAATTGTAGATAAATGTCGAAAGAATAGATGAACTTATAATTATATATTAGGAGGCTAGAGTTAAATGCTTCGTATATTTTTTCAAAACATGACATTAATAGTTTCAGTGACATTTGTTCATACGAAGATTTTAGAAGTAACTACAAAAAGAAGAAATGATAAATACTGTTGGTTTTGTCTTGCTACACTTACTTCGGGGGTTTTATCTATGCTTATTATGCTTAATCCCTTGAAGTATGAAGGACTTATATTTGACTTGAGGAGTGTGCCGATCTTTATAGTAACCTATAGGCTTGGATGGAAATCCGGTGTAATTGCAGGGATTATACCTTCTTTATATAGACTATATATAGGTGGAACTGGCACGATGCCAGGAATTTTTATACTAATTGTATTACCCATTGTCTTAGCATATACATTAAGTCCTTATAAAAAAACACAAACCCCTGTTATAATACTTGATATTAAAAGAATATCTAAGGCCTTTATACTTTATAGTTTACTAAAACAACTTTTGTTATGGATTACATTAGATTTAACATTTGCAACATGGTTTATCGTTACTACCCTGTTAACTATTTTTTCCACTGTCACTCTGATTTTAATTGTTTTAATGCTAAATGATGCTAATCGAAGCATCTTATTTGAGAAAAATCTCAGGACAAGTGAGGAACGATATAGGAGACTTCTAGAGGTGTTACCTGATGCTGTATTGGTCTACAAAGAGGATGAAATTGTATATAGTAATACCCAAGCTGTAAAAATACTAAGGAATGATAAATCTACATCTTTAAAAGTTTTAAAAGTTAAAGACTTAGCAGGTCTATTTAATAACTATGTTGATTTTAAAGAGAAAATAGAAGAATTGAAAATGAATAAGGCAAAGACAGTTTTAGTAAAGGATACAATTACCTTAGCTAATGGGAAAAATGTCGACGTAGAGATGAGAGGAACTTCCTTTATCTCTGAGGGAGAAAGGTTTATTATTAATGTTATTAGAGATTTAACCAGTGAAACAAGGGCAATAGAACTGTCTAAGGAAATGAAAGAGGAAAAAAAACGACTGCAGGAAGCTATCGAATACGATAATTTAAAAACGGGATTCTTCTCAAATCTATCCCATGAATTTAAAACACCTATTAATTTAATTTTTAGCACCCTACAAATTTTAGAATTAGATATAGCAAGTTATGTACAACAGGATACCTTAAATATTCATAAACGGATGAGGATATTAAAGCAAAATTGCAATAGAATGATAAGATTAATCAACAATTTAATAGATGTTACTAAAATGGATTCAGGGTATTTTCAATTGGAGCTACAAAACTGCAATATAGTAAACATTGTTGAAGATATAACCTTGTCTGTTGCAGAATATACAGAAAACAAGAATATAAGCTTAGTATTTGACACAGATGTTGAAGAAAAAATAATTGCTGTAGATCCTAATGCCGTTGAAAGAATCATGTTAAACCTATTATCTAATGCAGTGAAATTTACTGAAGGACATAATGAAATTGCAGTGAATTTATATAATAAGTCGGATTACATTGTGATAATCGTAAAGGATCAAGGAGTAGGAATACCTGAAGATAAGTTACAAATAATATTTGATAGATTTAGACAGGTGGATAAATCCCTTACAAGAAAGCATGAAGGTAGTGGTATTGGATTGTCTCTTGTATATACTTTAGTACATTTACATAAAGGAGAAATAGAAGTTAAAAGTCAATATGGTAAAGGAAGTGAATTTATTATAACGTTACCATCCAAAGCATTGGAAAATGATAAAAAAATGACTGATGTTATGGAACCACAAAATCAATATATTGAAAAAATACATGTGGAATTTTCTGATATATATTCTGTAAAATCATAGTCAGTATTAAGTAAATACCTAATAAATTTGATGGAGATAAGGAGACAGTTTTTTACAAAAATATTTATATACTTACAAATTTAGTATATAATTAGATTAGCACAATAATACATACTAATCATAAATGAAAATTATAAGGGTAGAGGGGGAAGAAAATGAATATTAGGGGGATAAGAGCAAAATTAGTAGCAGGATTTGCACTAATTGCTGTTATTTTATTTATGATTACTAGCATTCTGTTTTATCAACTAAATATTATGGAAGAAGAATTAAATCAAATGATGACTGTGGAATTTCAATTATACTCAATTAATCATAAAATAGCTTTTAATATTGCCGAAAGAAGCAGCAATTTAAGAGGATATTTTTTAACTGGTGAAGAAGAGTATTTTCACAGATATGCTTATTTATCTGAGGAAAATAATGAGCTTTTCCAACAATTATTTAATATTGTTGATGAAGAACAAGATCGATTGCTACAGGCACGTGTTAATAATTGGGAGAGAATTGCATTAGAAACGGTCATACCAATGTATCAACAGGGGGAAATAGAAACCGCCATCTTTATGATGACATCTTCTTTGGCTCCTGAAGGTGCTTCATTAATCTATATAGCTGAAGGACGAGCCAACAATAGAGAGAATACATTGACTGGCTTAAGTAATGATTTGTTACGTCGACAACAACAAATACGATATCTTTTAATGAGTTCTAGCGGTATAGGATTGTTGCTGGCTATTATATTAGCGGTATGGATCTCTAATATAATCACTAAACCAATAAATCAATTATTAGATACTGTAGAAAAGATAGCAAAGGGAGATTTGACCCAGGAAGTTACTATTACAACAAAGGATGAAATCTATAAATTAGGACAAGCTGTTAACACAATGGCTGGTAACCTTAAAAATCTAATAGGTACGACTGGGACTATTGCTGAACAAGTTGCTGTAACTAGTCAACAACTCTCGGCTTCTTCTCAAGAAGTAAGTGCTGCATCGGAAGAGGTCAGTTCTACTATCACAGAAGTAGCTAGGGCCACTAGTGAACAGGCTATGACAATACACCAGTCCAATGAAAATATAAGTAACATTTCCTTGAATATGAAGGAGGTTTCACAAAACATAGATAGTATTGAAAATGCATCTGCTAATAATTTAGATTCAGCACAAGAGGGAATGACAGCTTCAAAAGCTGCTGTTGAAAAGATGAGTAGTATTAAAGATTCTACAGAAAAGACAGCAGATGTCATTTTAACATTAAACAAAGGCTCACAGGAGATAGAAAAGATTGTAGAGACAATTAGTGCTATAGCTGAACAAACAAATTTATTGGCTCTAAATGCTGCTATTGAAGCTGCAAGAGCTGGAGAGGCTGGCAGGGGTTTTGCAGTGGTGGCGGAAGAAATTAGAAAGCTAGCAGAGCAATCGGCTAACTCTTCTAATCAAATTACTCAATTAATACTAGCTATTCAGTCACAAGTTCAAGATGCTGTGGATGCTATGAATTTGAATAATAAAGAAGTTGAAGCAGGAGTAGGGATTGTTATTGAATCCAGCAATAAGTTTGAAAAAATTTTAGAAGAGGCAGGAAATGTTGTAAAACAAGTGGAAAATACTACTGCGATCACTAAAAAAGTTGTTGATAGTATTGATGAAATTACCAACAGCTTTGAAATCATTTCTGCAATATCTCAAGATACAGCAGCTTCTTCTGAAGAGGTATCAGCTAGTGCAGAAGAACAAACTTCTACAGTGGAAGAGATTGCTAATGCTGCTGGAAACTTAGCAAGTAAAGCAGAAGAACTAATAAAATCAATAGATATATTTAAAATTTAAATTTTTAAAAATCATATAGTTTTTTTAGCTATCTTTCTAGTTATAGTTAATAGGTAATTATAAACAATTATAAAAAACTTCCTTTGTACAAATAATAGTTATGATAATCCATGTAGGATTAAATAAAATTACAAGAGGAGGTTTTAAGATGAAAATGAACAAGAACATTGGATGTACAGTAGATGAATGTAAATATCATGCAAAAAAAGAATCATACTGTAGCTTAGACCATATTAATGTTGTTAAACATTCAAATAAAGCTACTAATCAAGAGGCTACAGACTGTGGAAGTTTTGAAATGGAATAATCTAAGATAGATAAAAGTAAATCGAAAATATATAAAAAGGTAGACCTTAAACATGATATGTTTAGGGTCTATCTTTTTTATTAAAAATTCAAAAACCTCCTCCAATGCATGAATATGGCAGATACTAATAAGATTAGTTTCATCAGGGATACTTTCCATCATTGTTTCTAAAGCTTTTTTCTTTCCTCTTACCTTTGTAACTCCTTCTAATTTACCATCCTTTAGTGCAATAATAGGCCTAATGTTCAATAGGGATCCAAAAAAAAGCAGCAATACTGGTTAATCTTCCACTTTTTTTAAAATAATCTAAGGTTTCTACTGTCAGGTAAATACCCATGGATTTTTTTGTTCTTCAATTTTATCTACGATTTCTTCTCTCGATATGCCTTGATTGATTAAATCAAGAGCTATTTCCACCAAGATCTTGAAATTAGCAGCTGAAGTTTCTGAATCTATTACAGATACTTTGGTATCGTCTATTAGATTAGATGCAGTAATTGCAATAATTTCATAGCCCTCATCTAAGGTTTTATTATAGGCAGCTAAAAAAGTACCCACAGACGGTTGAGAGGTTTTAGGGAAACCCTTCTTCTTCAACCTGTCCTTCAAAGTTTACTGATAAAGGAATTATTTATATGCCATAATTATTAGGAAAATCTTTAGCTATATATGCAGTACTGTCGGTTACTAATTTGATTCTTTTCATAAGATACACTCCTCTTTATTAAATTTATTATCCTCACATTTCCTAAAATTGTAATTTTTTACTGATGGAAATATTTATTTTAAAGTATTATTGTTATCCTAAAATTACCTTGTATTCTATATTGTATTTCACAAAAAATAAAGAAGAGGTGATATTTATGAAAAAAAAGCAACTTAAAAGAAATATTGATAAAAACTTTTTTAATGAAATGAACTATGAGCTTGCTGGTGATATTGGAGTTATTGACAATGAAGAAATGGTGGACAATAAAAAGCTAATAACAGAGAAAAAATATTCTGTAAAAAAGGGATTCAAAGATTTAGAGATAAAATAAGCAGAAGGGATTTCTAGACATCTAGAAATCCCTTTCACATGATAAAAGCTCAATTTGATAGAAATAAATATATACGGTCTTCTTTTATTTTAATAAAATATTTGTTTTTTCAGTAATTATCAATGTATTAACTATACAGTTACTTAAATTCAGTCTAGGTGGAGAGACATTAAATATGGTTTTTTTGTAATTTTTGATTATCAATAATAATTATGGGTAGCAAAGTACAATAAATATATTTAACATACATTATGCTTTAAGGAGGAGCACTATGAATGAAGAAAAAAAACTTATTAATAAAATACAAAAATTAAAGAAAAAAATGTATAAATTAATAGATGAAAAGTCAATTCTCGTTGATACAGAAGTAGTAAAAATAAGTCAAGAAATAGATAGCTTATTGAATAAATACCAGCAATTAAAGTGAAAAAACTATAATCTATATAGGGAAAATAGAAGATTTTATTTCAAAATAAATAAGGATATCCTTCTATATAATATTAAAAAGATATTTTAAACCATATACTTATTTATCTTTCTACGAAGAGAGGACTGTTTTTCAAGATGTACTATGCTTTACATTTAAGTGGATCCAATGAGTAACATCCCTATAAACCTCATGTCTATTTACTTCATTTAACATTTCATGTCTTCCCTTAGGATAGAGCTTCATTGTCACATTTGTACAGCCAATTGATTTATAGGCTTCATAAACTTGTTGTACTCCCTTGCCTTTCTTTCCTACAGGGTCTAGTTCTCCTGAAAAGATAAGAATAGGCAAATCTTTAGTTGTTTTATTTAATTCTTCTGGATGGTGAAGATCCTTAATTCCATTTAACAGGTCATAAAAGCCTCCTGCTGTAAAAATAAAGCCACAGTATGGATCTTCTATATATTCCTTTACCTTTTGGCCATCTCTACTTAACCAATCAAAGGGTGTTTCTATAGGCCTAAATCCTTTATTAAAGCTTCCAAAGGACAGACGATCTAATAGAGTACTAGGGACAGTGCTGCCTTTTTTCCATATTTGGATTTTTGCTAATCCTATGGCTAAATATCCTAAAAATCCCACATCCCAACCAGTTCCACTTAGTATGAGCCCCTCTAGTCTTGTATCATAGCACTGTACAAAACGTCTAGCTAAAAATGACCCCATACTGTGACCTAAGAGGACTAACCTTCCTTTAGGGTATTGATTTAGGATATATTCACTGACTAGATTCAGGTCATTAACAACTTGCTTCCATCCATTTGTATCAGCAAAATATCCCAAAGTATCTCCATCACCTAGACTAAGTCCATGGCCTCGATGATCATTTACATAAACCACAAAACCTTGCTGTACTAAAAAATTGGCAAATTCATCATAACGACCTCCGTGTTCCGCCATGCCATGAGCGATCTGTAGAATGATAGGATTCTCAGGAACGTTAAGAGGTTGCCAACAACGGCCAAAGATAGACTTTCCATCTTGAGCATTAATTTTCATCTGTCTTGTAATCATTTATTTTACCTCCCTTTAATCACATCATACAAATTAATAGTGATTAAGCTGTAGTATTTATTTATTATGATATCATAAGTAGTATAGCAAGCACCTTAGAAAGAATACAAAATAATAATTATTTATATTTACTAACAAAGATAAGATAGCTTGTTGAAAGGTATGCTATTTTAATGTAGGAAATACATATATGTGTTAAGTTAAACATGATATAATTATATTAATATGGATTTTGTATTATACGATGAAAAAATAAAGAAGTTTAATGAAGGTATTCTTTTTTAAAAGGATATAATTGATAGTATTTTTTATGAATAATAATTTTTTGCTTTACATAAAAACTATAGAAATAAAAAATATAGATAAGAGGAGAAAATGTAGATGGAAGATCATGAAAGTAACCAGGAAAAGGAAATCACTAAAAAATTTCAGAAGCACGAAACCAATACAATCATCCTTACTATTTTAGTTATATTTGTAGCTCCTTTGCTTTTAGGAGGCTTATTTTTTGCAGGACATCATGGGTTTATATCAGACCGATTTATCCACATAGTATTAATGTTATGTGTCATAGCTATGGTCTTTGTTAGCACTTCAAGAAAATGTCCAAACTGTGGTGCCTTTATGGACAGATATAAGGTATTTCCCAAGGATTGCCATAAATGTGGAGTGAAATTAAAATAATAATTAGAATAAACATTTAAAATTTCATAGGGCAGACTTACTTAATTATGTAATTTATGCAGGATAAAAAGGATGACTAATCATCCTTTTTTCTTATAACCAATAGGAAATTATAAACTGTTTTAATCTGTGGATAAGTTATAATTTTCGTTTATTGGTTTCAAAAAAGTTAACCTTTAAATCTTCCAAAGGAAGACTTTTTTATTTTATAAGTACATTTTCAAAAAACTTTTTACAAAGTTGTAGGGTATATTATATGAAGAGAGAAAAGAGAGGTGGTGGTATCATTGAAAAAGTTAATAGGACTAATAAAAGAAGGTGACAAAGAAGCCTTTAAAATGCTATATGATCAATATGCAGAATATGCAATAAGAGTATCTATGACAATTACTAAAAACAAAGCAGTTGCTGCAGATGCAGTACAAGAAACTTTTATTCGAGTTTATAACAATATTGATACTTTTGATGAAAATAAACCCTTTGAACCATGGCTTTATAGAATTTTAATCAATGAGTGCAATAGAATTTTAAAAAGTCAGTCAAAAACTATTCCTATGGGCGATTACTTAGAGAGTGGTTCATCCGTAGTAGAAGAGGATTCTTATAAATTTGAAGAATACGAAGAACTATATACTGCTATTAAAGAATTAGATGACATTAATAAAATACCTATTGTATTAAAATATTTAAAGGGATTTACAGAGGTTGAAATTGCCGACATATTAAATCTTAATGTAAATACAATAAAATCTCGATTGTTCAAAGGTAGAAAAAAATTAAAAGAAATGATAGAAAAGTTTAATGAAGGGAGGAATCAATATGAGTAAAGAATTTGATGATAAAATAAAAAAATCTTTAATGAAAAAAACTGACTCATCCAGAGAACTTAAGGAAGAGATTTGGAGTAAGATAGAAGAGCAAATTGATAATGAACAAATGGAGGGAAAAAGAAGAATGAGAAAACAAAAAAGAAGCAATAGAAGGTTCTTTGGTTTGGGAAGTATTGCTGCTGCATTAATTTTAATGTTTCTAGTGGGTACTGCACCAGGGCATGCTGTTATTGATATAGTTAGGGAACTGTTTGTACCAGAGAAAGTTATTGTAGAAGAATTAGAGGGAATGGAAGAAAACACTGATGTGACACTACAAAAAAGCAAGTTAGGTTATGTGATATACTTTGATGAAGAAAGGTTTATTTTAGAAAATCTTGACAATAAGGATAGAATTTCTCCTAAAGAACAGGCTGACTATGTGCCAGAAGTATCTATGGAGATCGAACAAATAGAGGATAAAGATATTGAAAATCTGACTGTGGAAATAGAAAATAAGTTAAAGGAAGAATATAAAACAGTTCTAAACGAGGGAAAAGTAGAGATACCTATAGAGGGCATTTTGCTATATGGGAATAAAGGAGACAATTGGGATGATGAAGTAGTAAAATATTATTTAGTAGATAATACACAAGGTGGCACATTTATTATCAAACAACAATTCTTCTTAGAGGCAAGTGAAGGCTTTGGTGTAAGATTTGACAATATGCTAAAGGAATTCCAAATTGTTATACTGGAAGATAAATAAATTTTATTAAATAATTAATAAAAGGCATAGGTATATTTGTATAAAATATACCTATGCTTTAATTTTAGAAATATTTTTACTTGTTTTTAACAATTAATAAATAAGAAGTTATCAAATATAATTCTATCTATCTACTGGAACAGCTCTTTGTATTTGTTTAATGGCAGACTGAATTTGGGGTAGAAAAGCGATGACAATACAAATTAATGTATTAACTCCAATACCAATACCATTGACAGTTAAAGAATATAGCCATACATTCATGCCCTCAGGGGCATAAATACCAAAGAAGAGTACACCTGATAAAAAGCTCATTAAAAATCTTCCAAAACCTGCAAGGACACAAGATACTGCAAGATTTTTTCTATAAAAGCCAGCTAAACCTAAAGCTCCATAGGCTAAAGGATAATCTAAGAAAAATTGAGCCCAATGAATGATATAAGGATCCTGCATCAATCGGAGCATTCCAAAAGCAAACCCTGCAATAATTCCAGGAAGAGGACCAAACATTACTGCATATAGAATTAGAGGCAGCATGGCAGCAGGAGTAATACTTCCTCCTTGAGGGAAACGGTAAATTCTAATATAGGATAGAACAAAAGAGAGAGCAACACATAAGCTACCATATACGATAATCTTTGTATCAAACTTAAAGTTTCTGTTTCTCCCTAAATAAGACAGTACTACTGCTAAAATAATTAGCAGTGATAAAACAACTAAGACTTCAGGTTTTAATTCAAATAGCTTTTCAAACATTTTAAATAGTTTTTCCAACATTCTAATACATCCTTTCTTTGATTTTATTTATCACTGGATGCATAAAAAAAACGTCAAAAGAAAGCCTTTTCACGTAAAATACAAGATTATGCTTTCCTACGCAGGTATTAACCTACAGGTTCGAAGGGTTGGACGAATCCTCTCAGCACAAGGCACCCCCAGCGATAAATATTAAGTTCAATATAAAGTATAGCATAGTATATAAAAAATGGCTATAAGTAATTTCCATAATTATACATGTAGTATAATAAAATTTAAAGGAAGACCTTCTTATTTTATCTTGTTTAAAAAACCTCTTATGCTATCATAGTAATCTATTCTTATTCTTCTTAAATCATACATGCCTTGTGACTTAGTGGCTTTGCCATAGGTTGTTCTCACTGCTGTTTTATAACCTAAATCCTTCAATACCTTTTTTGCATAAGAAGTGACGCCTCCTATTGGATAACAAAAATGCTTTATTTCTGACCCTACTGCTTTTTCTAAATACTCTTTTGATTCTTTGTATTCCTTAGCTATTTTTGCCTTACTACTATGCCTTGCATCAATATGAGTAACTGTATGACTACCTATTTCCATTCCTTCTTCATGCATTTCCTTTAATCTATTGGTAGTCCTTATATCATCTATATCAACCATAGAAGTTATAATATAAAACGTTCCTGTCATACCCCTCTTACTTAATTCTACTGACACAAAATTATAGTGGGACCTATAACCATCATCAAATGTTAACACTATTGGTTTAGGAGGTATTGCTACATTATGTTCCCAATGATTATATAACTGATCCATGGTTATTGTACTATATCCTTCTTCTTTTAAAGCATCTAACTGTTTTTTGAAATTATTCTGACTTACATACAAACCTGTTGGGCCATTCTTGGGTAATGGATTTATTTCATGATACATTAATATTGGCACATGATTTCTTTCTATATACTTAGGTCTTTCTGGAGTAATAGGGTTTGACAATTTCCCTATTATTTCTATTGCTTCTTTTCTTGTTAATTCTTTATTTGGAAATACATTGCCATTAGCATCCGTTTCCAAAATTCCTTCACTGTACATCTTTAATATGTTTAAATGAGCAGTATCATTAATTTGATACCTATAATATAAATAGTTGTCATATGTTAAATCTATCTCTTCTACTAGAATATCTGCTAATGCTTTTGTGGTTAATACCTTGTTGCTAGGGGAATATTTACTTAACAGAGCATAAACAAAACCTTCTGTTAATAATACATCTTTATCATAGGGCTCTATTAATTTTGGCATGTTTAAAGGTTCTTTTTTTACATCTTTGTACCATATATCAATTAAATAAGCCATCTCGCCTCTAGTTACTTCTGCTTTTGAAGCTTCTTCTTTTACTTTATTTAAATCGCTTAGCGCATGTATTACTGTTTCTTTGGTTACATGCTCTTCTAATTTGAATTCATAAGGAGTTTTAGGTTCCATTATACCTTCTTCTAAGACCAAGAGTACATACTCATAAGCCCAGTGATTTTCATCCACATCATTTAATTTGAGGTTTTTATTGGCGACTTCTTTTATATCAAATACTCGTGTTAAAATAGCAGCTAACTCTCCCCTTGTCACAGGTTTATTTGGATTAAATATTTCATTATTAAACCCTCCCATGATTCCAGCATTGGCTACTTTATAAATACTATCATAATGAGGATTTGTATCTTGCAAATAAACGTCTGCAAATTTATTAAACTCTTCTACTTCCTTTGCTGCTGTAGAGTCAATTGTTACACCTAATGCTATTGCTATTATGAATAAAACTAATAACCATCTACTACCTATGCTTAAACTCATATTTACTCATTCCTTTGTATGTTAATTGTATTTTTAAAGAAACTTTTTGTTTAATCTTTTATAAATTTATATTGCTTTATGAATAGAAATATTAAATAATTTTAAAAACATAATTTTATATTGTTTTATTACAGGGATTGCATACTCTAGAAATAGTTTGGATTTCCAGTTCTAGGGTAAATATTATCTTGAATACTCTATAGGTATAGTAAAATTAATAAAAGCAATACTTTTACAAAAAATATAAGGAGTGATATAGAATGAAAAGATTTATACTAAGCTGGATAATCAGTGGAGTATCCATATATGTTATAGCTAATATACTTAGTGGAGTTGATGTATCAGGTTTTGAAGCTACGCTGATTGCTGCAGCCATTCTTGGTGCTGTTAATATTTTTATTAGACCTATATTAGTAATATTAACTCTACCAATTAACCTACTAACATTAGGTTTATTCACCTTTGTAATAAATGGATTTGTTTTAAAAATGACTGCTGCTTTAGTTACTGGATTTTATGTGAGGTCATTATTTGATGCGATTATTGCCTCACTATTAATCAGTATTGTAAATATGTTTTTAAGCAACCTTATAGGAATAAAAAAGTAAGAGAACTAAAGAAAATTAAAATGAACAAAATAGAATGTTGCAGGGATAAAGTCTTAGGGGTAGAAATAAAACAATAAGAAGATGTGAGTAGTATATGCTGAAAATAAGCATTTCAAAAAAGAGGGGGATTTTATGGTCAATTGTACTGGGTGTAAAATAAGTAGTTGTTACAAGGGAGAGGAATGTATACGAGGTCAAGACCTAAGCTCTTATGAAGCTCCATCAAGAGAAGAATATAAAAAGGGAGATAATAAGAGAATATTTGAAGCCGCTTCCCACATAGAAGGAGAACATTATATGGAGTGGACGAGACTAGAAGAGATTATTGGTTTCGCTGAAGAAATGGGCTATACTAAAATTGGAATAAGTCACTGTGTAGGATTAACAACAGAAGCTAAACATTTAAAAGAAGTACTTGATGAAAAATTTAATGTTGAGGCTGTATGCTGTAAGTTTTCAGCAATAGACAAAAAGGATTTTAATTTGACACAAATAGATTGCAAGAGATATGAAGCAATATGCAACCCTATAGGTCAGGCAATAGTATTGAATGATTTAAAAACTGATTTAAATATCATTGTGGGGTTATGCATTGGACATGATATGCTCTTTACAAAGTATTCAGAGGCACCTGTGACTACCTTTATAGTAAAAGATCGTGTAACAGGACATAACCCAGCAGCTACTCTTTATTCTAGTTATTATCATAATAAATTAAAAAAATAGTAGTATATTCATTATTATCTAGTATTGATAAAGCATGCTAAAATAGTTGCAGCTAGTTGATATTATGGCTGATGGTTATAAAGAAGGAAAATTAAAATCAATAATATAGAAAATGTAATAAATTAGAGAAGATATATATTAGTTGTATTTAATATATACTTCTCTAATATTTTTTGTGCTGGAAGTTAGAGGAGGAACAAAAATATTTAATATAATGATATAAGAAAATTTTAGGTGGTGATATAATAGTATTAGTAGATGAATATTAAAAATTCTCAGCCATATTAAGGGGAGGACTGTATGAACATGAATAAAGTCTTACAAAATTTTCGAGATAGATATGTGCTACTGGAGGGGATCGTCATCACAATGATTGGACTTTTTTTGCCCTGGGTTCGTATTGAATGGAAATACTCCATAGGAATTGTAGATAGCACTGGAATTATCATCTTAGGTATTTTAATTTACCTGCTGATGACTAGAGGAATAGTTGGATACAAAATCATACTATCTAGCATTGCTATGACTATTTTAATGGTAGTGCAATTTATGAATTTCCCTAGAATCTTAAATATTACATGGGAAAGATCCATGCGCTTTAGTATGGATTATGTTCAAGTAGGATTTTTTATAACTTTTTTGGGAGTTATGATGATTATGGTAGCGGGATTTATTAAAGGAAAACAAGACATAAGATAAGTACCAATTACTTAACTCATATGGACAAACTCCATATGAATTTAGTAAAATAAAATTATATGTTTGGGGGTAAATTTATGGAATACAAATTTCGTTTTTGGTTAACTAAAGAAAATAGAAAGGTATTTGGTGAAGGACCTTTGAAATTGCTAAAAAAAGTTGAAGAATTAGGCTCCCTCAGACAAGCAGCAATTTCAATGGAGATGTCCTATAGCAAGGCATGGAAAATAATTAAAAATATAGAAGAAGAACTACAAACACCTATATTAGAGCGATCTATTGGTGGTAAAAAAGGTGGTGGTTCCACTATAACTAAAGAAGCAAGAGATTTTATACACAAATATGAAATATTTAAAAGTAATATAGAAGCAAAGATTGAAGAGGAAATACAAAATTTTTTTAAGAATTAAATTTTTTTGCAATTCGTTATTCTTTTTAAAAAATAACGATGCTCTATTCTATCAAAGGCTACACTAAGAAAAAGACCTATACTATCAATAGTAGGAGGTATACAATATGAAAAAAAGGAATATAGTACAATTTACAATTGTTACATTGGTTTTATCTATTTTAATTACTGCCTGTACTTTACCTAATAATCAAGGGAATAACCTGACAGAAGAAAATGAGTTACATGTAGCAGCAGCATCTGATCTAAGATTTGCATTTGAAGAATTAGGTAGGACTTTTGAAGAGGAGAAAGGAGTAAAGGTAATTTTTCAATTTGGCTCTTCGGGAAATTTAGCTCAACAAATTGCCAATGGAGCACCTATTGATCTATTTGCCTCGGCGAACAAAAAATTTGTAGAGGACCTAGTAGAAAGTGGGGATATTATAGAGGAAACAAAAGCCCTTTATGCCATCGGAAGAATTGTACTAGCTGTAAATAAAAATGCCCATGTAGATGTTAAATCCTTAGAAGATTTGTTGCTAGACGAAATTCAGTATATCTCTTTAGCAAATCCTAATCATGCACCCTATGGATTGGCAGGAAAAGAAGCTTTGGAAAGTAAAGGACTATGGGAGTTAGTTAAAGATAAATTAGTATATGGTGAAAATGTCTCCCAAGCTATGCAATTCGTACAAACAGGCAATGCACCAGTAGGTATTATTGCATTATCCATTGCAGATGTGGAGGAGATTGACCACATCTTAATTGATGAAGACCTTCATAAACCCTTAGAGCAAATGTTAGGTGTAGTGAGTCATTCTAACAATCGAGAACTAGCAGAATCCTTCGCTGTATTTGTAAATAGTCCCGAAGGTAGAAAAATTATGGAGAAGTACGGGTTTTATTTACCCTAAATAAGGAGGTATGACCCTTGAATTGGTCACCAGTATATCTATCGTTAAAGATAGCTTTTTATTCAACACTCATTACTGCCTTTGTCGGGATCCCCTTAGGATGGTTATTGGCTAGGGGAAGGTTCATAGGAAGAAACATACTTTCTTCCATCGTCACTTTACCAATGGTTTTGCCTCCCACTGTATTAGGATACTATTTACTAATTATGATTGGAAGACAAAGTTTTATAGGTAGATGGCTTCAAAATACCTTTAATATCAACTTGGTATTCACATGGCAGGGAGCGGTATTGGCGGCTACCATTGTTTCCCTACCTTTAATGATTCAAGCAGTGCAATCTAGTATAGAAAGTGTTGATAAAAATTTAGAAGATGTAGCAAGAACTTTAGGGAAATCAGAGTTGGTAATTTTTTTTCGTATTACTTTACCACTTGCCTGGCAAGGAATTTTTGCAGGAACAGTACTGGCATTTGCTAGGGCTATGGGGGAATTTGGAGCTACCCTAATGGTGGCAGGGAATATCCCGGGAAAAACCCAGACACTATCCATTGCCATCTATGATGCTGTACAAGGTGGAAACTATCAACAGGCAAATTTTCTGGTGATGTTAATTAGTGTCATTACCATCATAAGTTTATTATTACTCAATAGATTTACTCATATCAGAAGGTGGTGATGGTCTTGTTAAAAGTAAACATACAAAAGAAATTTGATGATTTTATACTAGAAAAAGCATGGGAAGTAGAAAAAGGAGAAGTGATTAGTCTTTTTGGACCATCGGGTTCTGGGAAAAGTTTAACCATTCAATCTATAGCTGGACTTATTAATCCTGATGATGGATTTATTGAAATTAATAGAGAATTAGTTTTTCATAAACAAAAAAACATATATTGTCCTTCTAGAGATAGAGGGGTAGGTTATGTTCCTCAAAATTATGGACTTTTTCCTCATATGAAGATTGGTGAAAACATTATGTTTGCTATGAAAGAAAGAGATAAAAGTGTAAAGAAAAAAAAGATGGTGGAATTATTAAACCTTGTAGGTCTAGAAAATAAGAGAGATAGATATCCCCATCAGCTTTCAGGAGGAGAAAGACAAAGAATTGCTATTTTGAGAGCTTTAGCTATTAATCCTAAAGTACTTTTATTAGATGAGCCCTTTTCAGCTGTAGATATACCTGTAAGGAAAATGTTACGAAAGGAAATAAAGAAATTCTTAACACAATGGAATATTCCTGTTGTGTTGGTAACTCATGACCCAGAGGATGTTGAGATGCTTGCAACGAAGGTAGTGCATTACGGATAAGGATGAATTTTACATCTTTATCCATAATTATTTTGGTAGTGTTTATCTATCATGGATATCTACTTGACGATCCTCAATAATCCATCGGTTATGGTGAAAACCATAGGTAATCGTCAAAGTATAATGACCTATCATATCGGTAGTTGTTTCTTGGATTACCTGATACTCTCTTGGGTGATGCATCACTAAATGATAAGACTGGTCCTCGATAAGCATTGTGGGACATCCATAGGGATAATATGTAAATTATCATCTCTTTGTTTATAATAAGTATGTGCATAATTTAATGCTAGATCCATATCCATGATTTCACCAAGATAATCAATTAAATCTTCTTTTTTATCAAAGTTTTTTACATTCTATCCATCAGCAGTTTCTTGAAATAAACGATTCTCAAACTCTGATTCTAGAGACAAGGCATTAGACAGTAAGAGCGGTTTAGGTTGAACCATATCAACTAATAAAGCAAATAGCTTTGATGCTTCTGCTCTAGTAGTATAGTCATTAGGACGGAAAGATTATCTGAAGGATAACCCTGGATAACACCTAGTTCAACTGCTGTACTTACATAGGGCAAAAACTTTGCATCAATTTTATCTGCGGCATCAAAATCTAGTAGGTCTGATTGTGATTCTGTGTCTAAGGCATTAATAAAAACTTTAGCCATTTCTTAACGAGTTATGGGTCGGCTATAATCATCAAATACATTCTGAGAAATGATATTAAGATCTGTGGCCTTTGAAATATAAGGAGCATACCATTCTACACCTTCGGTTTCATAACGATAACCGAGGGAGTCTAGTGTTAATGCAATAAATTCTGCTACTGTAATTTCACTTTGAGGTCTAAAGGTTTTATCTGGGTAACCATCAATTAAATCTAGTGAAAGCAATTTTAAAACATACTTCATATACCAATCGTCTTGTGAAATATCTAGGAAGTTAATGTCTACAACTATACCAGTTGAACCTTCAAAGAGAGAATAAGAAGTTTTGTAATTCTCTTGCTCACCAAACATTAATCTTTCAACGAAGATTACACCAATACCTTCTTTGATGTGGCGTTCTTCATAGTAAGGACCATCGATTTCTTCATAGATGATCGTATATACTGTGCCATCTGCAGTTGTTTCCACTTCAGTAATACGAGATTCAAGGATGACACCGGAACCATCTTCATCAATAACTTCTTGATTCCAAGTTGTTCAAGCCCAAAAGGAAGGCCAGGCTCAGTTAGAAAGAGCAAGAGGAGAGGCTCAGCCCTTAGGAGAATCATCAGGCAATACAATTGTTTTAAATGCTACCAATGAGGGAGTTATCCCATCATTTAAAAAATAAAAAAAGGATATTATTCAGGAAAATGTTTGAATACTTTTGAAATGGGATTTATTGTAACCTATTCTTTCATTTTTTATAAGATATCAACATATGTTTTAAATACAACCTAAAAATAAAAAATAAAGGAGGTACTAGTTAGAAAAGTGTTTAATCCATCTAAATTTTATAGAGATGAGGAAGTAATAGAACTTTGCAAGAATTTAATAAGCATACCTAGTCATAATAAAGTTAAGCATCAAGAGAAGAGAATAGCGGAACATATATACAAATTTGCTATGAATAATAACTTGGATTGTCAGTTACACACAGTAGTGGATAAAAGAAAAAATGTAATCATAACTATAAAGGGCAAGGGAACAGGTAAGTCACTCATGTTTAATGGTCATACGGATACTATTGGCATAGAAAATATGGTGATTCATCCCTTTAATGAAGGGGTCAGAGATGGGTTCGTATGGGGTAGAGGAGCAGTAGATATGAAAGGACCAATAGCATCCATACTGATGACACTTGTAGTATTTAAAAGAGCTGGGATAGTGCCCGATGGAGATATAATATTTACTGGAGTAATAGGTGAAGAGGGTAACAGTGAAGGGACAGAGGATATAATAAAAAGAGGGATAACGGCAGATGCAGCTATTGTTGGAGAACCATCTAACTATGAATATGCTGTAGGTCACAGGGGATTAGAATGGTTCGATATAGAATTTATTGGAAGAGCTGCTCATAGCGGTAGACCCCATGATGGAATAAATGCTATAGATTACGCTGTAGAATTTTTATATAGGATAAAAAGGGGTTTGGTTCCTAAATTAAAGAATAGAATATCTGAATTTGCTGGAAAGTCAGATATCAATATAGGTACAATAAATGGAGGGATAGGACAAAGCACTGTTGCAGATAGATGTGTAGTAAAACTAGATAGAAGATATATACCAGGAGAAACTATAGAATCTGTTATGGAAGAGTTTCAACAGATAATAGATGATATAAAGAGAGAGAATCCTCAAATAATAATTAACTTAGAGAGAAGTAAAGAGAATTCAGCTAATCTACCCAATCCTCCTTTAATTACACCTATGAATGAACCTATAGTTCATGCAGTCCAAACAGCATTAAGAGAGGTATTAGATTTTCAACCTAAAATAACACTAGGTAGAGGATGGACAGATGCAGCATTGTTATCTCATTATGCTAATATACCTACGGTTGTGATAGGGCCAGGAAATATAGAGTCAGCACATACGAAAGACGAAAAGATTAGCATAGAAGACTTAATAAATGGAGTGGAAATTTACTCTAGAATAATAGATAACTTTTCTATAAAAGACAAAATAATGTGTGTAGGTGATTGCTAAGAAACAAGGGATAAACAGTACTAGTCATGCTGTTTATCCTTTGCGGGTTGTAAGACTAAATTTTTTTATCCTTTACTACGAACATATGTTCATATATACTTATGGTAAGGAAGGGGTAAATTATATGCATAATAGGATTATTTTTCATATAGATGTAAATTCAGCCTATTTGTCCTGGGAAGCAGTCTATCGTCTACAGCAGGGGCAGACCGTCGACTTGAGGGAAATTCCTTCAGTTATAGGAGGGAATGAAGAAAATAGACATGGGATTGTATTGACAAAATCTATTCCTGCTAAAAAATATAGTATCAAGACTGGAGAAACTCTATTTTCAGCAAGAAATAAATGTCCAGAATTAGTGGTTGTTCCACCTAGATACACACTATATATGCAGTGTAGTAGTGCAATGGTAGAAATCCTTAAAGAATATTCTCCTACTATACAAAGATATTCCATTGATGAGGTGTTTTTAGATTATACCAATATGGAGTGTCACTTCGGAGAAGCAGTTGAAGCTGCTCACAAGATAAAGGATAGAATTAGAAAGGAGTTAGGCTTTACAGTAAATATTGGTATAGGCAACAACAAGCTCCTTGCTAAAATGGCTTCAGAATTTGAAAAGCCCAATAAAGTCCATACTCTCTATAGAGAAGAAATAGCAAAAAAAATGTGGGGTCTACCGGTGGAGGAATTATTCTTTGTAGGTTCTTCTACGGCTAAAAAATTAAAGAGTAAAGGTATTATGACCATCGGAGAATTAGCAAACACAGACCCCAGTTACCTACAGCAATGGCTAAAGAGCCATGGATTATTAATTTGGCAATATGCTAATGGATTAGATGATTCAGTGATTAAAAACAATGGTGTACCTATGAAGGGCTTAGGCAATTCTAATACCATTGCCTTTGATGTAACAGATTCTATAACAGCACACCAAATCCTATTGGCTTTAAGTGAAACTGTAGGAACGAGAATAAGAAATGCAAACAAATGTGCTTATGTTCTATCTATTTCTATTAAAAATGATCACCTAATTTCCTATAGCCATCAAAGAAAACTAGATGTGCCTATAGCCTCCACAAATAGCATCTATGAAAATGCAAAGAGATTATTTAATGAGGTGTGGAAAGGAGAGCCAATTAGGCACTTAGGTATTTATCTATCTTCCTTATGTTTAAATGATTTTTATCAGATCTCACTATTTGAAACAAAAGAAAAAGAGCATAAAAAGCTTGATGAAGCTATAGATAAAATTAGGGTAAAATATGGTTGTCATGCTGTCATACGGTCAAGTTTCGTTAATTCAGATTTAAGTCCTTTGATGGGAGGAGTATTAACAGAAGAGGAATATCCCATGATGTCTAGCTTATTATAGGAGGTGGATTGTGAAGGTATTAATGAAGCCGATAGAGGTGATTGCTTGGTTCACAAAAGAAGGTATTCCTAACCCTATAAAATATAGAGTTAGAGAAGAGGAAAAGGATAATATAATCAAGATAGGTAGGGTAGTTACAAGAACAGAAGAAAAACTAGCTGGTAATAGGATGCTTATTTACCGTTGTCAGACTATCCTTCATGATCATATAAAGGTATATGAACTGAAATATGAGGTTAATACCTGTAGGTGGTTTTTATTTAAAATATAGTTTGAAAATAAAAGAAGACAGGATATTGAAACTACCAATTACTACATAAGTATATATTTACTGAAAATTCCTAATAAGATATAATCAACATATACTTAAATAATCAAATGGTTTTTAATAAAATAAAATTTAAAAGCAGGTGATTAATTGGAAATAGCAAACAGCATTATAGACAATGGTTTAAAAATGATTGAGAGTGGCCTTGTAAAGGGAACCTGGGGAAATATCAGCGTAAGAAAAGATGATAAACTATGGATCACTCCCTCTGGGATCCCTTATGAAGGATTAACATCGGATTTAATAGCAGTGGTGGACCTAAAGAGTGGGGAACAGATTGATGGAGAAGCTAAGGCCTCCAGTGAAATGCCTCTCCACAGAAGTATCTATTTAGCCTATGGAGAGATTAATGGAATTGTCCATACCCATAGTGTTTATGCCAGTGCTTTTGCAGCAATTGAAGAGGAAGTTCCTTGTTACACAGAAGACCAAGCACAAATTATAGGAGGAAGTATCCCCGTTGCTAAGTATGCTTTTCCTGGGACGGATGAATTAGGAAACAATATTGTACAGGCATTAAAGGAAGGTGCCTATGCAGCTCTGTTGGCCAAGCATGGGCTGGTCTCCATAGGTAGGAATTTACAAGAGGCTTGGACAGTGGCTGAAATTGCAGAAAAATCTGCCCAAGTAGCTTCTATATTAAAAAGTATGAACAAAGAAGTAGAAGGACTGTGTAAAAATGAAGTAAAGGAAATGAGGGAAATCTATTTAAAGAGCTACAGTAAAAAGATTGTTAAATAGAGACTGAAGGAGGGATTCTGTTGAAGTATTATGAGATGAAGGAAACTAAAATTGAGGCATATGTCAAATCCGTAGGTATATTTTCAAAAGATGCTCAATTAGCTATAAAAGAAGTAGGAGATGGAAACCTTAATCTAGTTTTTATTATTAAAGAAAAGGATACAGACAAATCAGTTGTGCTTAAACAGGCATTGCCCTACGTAAGGGTGGTGGGAGAAAGCTGGCCCTTGAGTATAGACAGAACAAAATTTGAAGCAAATGCATTGGAAATTCAAAGTAGAATAGTTCCTAGTTTAGTTCCCAAAATATATCATCGCAATGATGATTTAGCTTTAATTATTATGGAGGATTTATCTCATTTGGGATTGATGAGGTATGAGATGATTGATATGAAGAAACACCCTAGGTTTGCAGAGCACATCTCCACCTTTTTAGCCGACACCCTCTTTTATACCTCTGACCTCTATATGGACTCAGAAGAAAAGAAAAAAATGACAGCTAGATTTACCAACACAGAGCTTTGCAAAATCACAGAGGATTTAATCTTTACAGACCCTTATTACGATGCAGAAAGTAATAATATAAATCCAAAGCTAAAACCCTATCTAGAAGAGGTGTTTTGGAAGAAGGAAGAGTTAAGGTTGGAAGCAACAAAGTTGAAATATAAGTTTTTAACAGAAGCTCAAAGCTTAATCCATGGAGATTTACATACAGGTTCAATCTTTACAAGTGAAGAAGAGACAAAAATATTTGATCCAGAGTTCGCCTTTGTTGGGCCATCGGCCTTTGATGTTGGAAAGGTCATTGGAAATATTTTAATTAATTATATTTCATGGAGCGGCAAGGAAGTAATACAAGAAAAGGTAGATGATTATAGAAGCTATCTATTAAACACTATTAATGATTACTATAATAGTTTTGTAGAGAAGTTTAAAGTTAACTGGGAAAAGGATGGAAGAGCTACTATTACAAAGATAGAGGGTTATCAAAGTTACTATATGGAGAACATGTTTAGAGATACCCTTGGTTTTGCTTCTACTGTAATGATTAGAAGGGTCCATGGCCTAGCCCATAACAAAGATGTGGATGGAATAGAGGATTTAGAAAAAAGAAAAGAGGTCCAGGTACAAATTTTAGAACTAGCAGAGGAAATCATGATGAATCGATACAAATTCAATAATATCCATGAGGTAACTAATTTAGTAAAAGAAAAAACTTGGTAGGAGGAAGAGAAATGACAGAATTTATAAAGCCTCTAGAGTGGAAAGATGATGCTCTATATATTTTAAATCAGTTAAAGCTTCCAGAAGTAGAAGAATATAATCCAAAGTGGACAGTAGAAGACGTTTTCCATGGCATTAAAGATATGGAGCTAAGGGGGGCACCCCTTATTGGAATAGCAGCAGCCTACGGTTTGTATATCGGGATTAGAGATGTAACCACAGAAGATCATGAAGACTTTGTGAAGGAAGTACAAAAAAATGTCGACTACTTATCAACCTCTAGGCCTACAGCAGTAAACCTTTTTTGGGCCTTGGATAGGATGGTGGCAAAGGCTAAAACCTTGGAAGAATTGTCATTAGAAGAAAAGAAAAAGGTGTTATTGGATGAAGCAAAGGCAATTCATAGCGAAGACGAAGGTATTAATCGAGCTATAGGTGAAAACTTAATATCCTTACTAAAGGAAGGGATGAACCTGTTAACCCATTGTAATGCAGGAAGTTTGGCTACTTCAAAATATGGAACCGCCACATCCCCTATGTATATTGCAAAGGAAAAGGGATGGGATTTTAAAGTTTTTGCAAATGAAACAAGACCATATCTACAAGGAGCAAGACTAACGGCCTACGAACTAGCCCATGGGGGGATAGACGTCACTCTAATTTGTGATAATATGTCAGGATTTCTAATGTCTCAGGGAAAGGTAGATGCTGTCATTACAGGAGCGGATCGAGTTGCAGCCAATGGAGATACTGCCAATAAGATAGGAACTATGTCACTGGCGATTTTGGCAAAGCATTTTAACATTCCCTTTTATGTAGCTGTACCAACTCCAACCATTGATATGATGATGGAAACTGGAAAGGAAATACCCATAGAAGAGCGAGGACACAAAGAAGTAACTAGTTGGTTTGGAAAGCAAATAGCTCCAGAAAATATTGGGGTATATAACCCAGCTTTTGATGTAACTCCACATGAGTTAATTACAGCTATTGCAACAGAAAAGGGGATTATATATCCTCCATATAATGAAAACCTAAAAAAGCTTTTCTTATAAAAAACTGCCTTCATTGGCAGTTTTTTAATTACTCTATAAGATTAGTTCATCTGATTATCAACTTTAGGACTAGTCTTATGTTGGAGTCTTTCCTCTATTAACCATATGATCTCAGACACCTTTGGATTTTCTACTGGAAGGTTTTCATACCAAAGATTTCTCTCTTCATCGGTGAAATACAGGGCCTTTATTATTATTTCTGGTCGATATTCAAAATGGAATATATCAAATTGTCCCCATTTTCCTCCCCATATAAAATAGTTGCTTTCCATTACATTTACTATAGCTTCAGGATAACTCTGTAATCTTTTATTCCCTTTAGCTGGTGTTGTCCATTGCCAGTAGTCATTAGGGTTACTAGCTAAATCTATTGCTATACCAAAGGAATGGGGACTTAATCTATTGGTTTTAGAGATATATCTAAAATTGTAAGTTCCCCCTATAGGGTGAATATATGACCAAATCTGAGGGTTAGTTTTTGCTAGCTGATGAAGTTCCTTCATGGAATTTTCAAGAAAATATGCTGCAGCATTATTTTTATTAAAACCATGATAGTTAGAGTTTATTTTTATACCAGTAAGGTTTTTTTCTATTTCTTGGCGATTAGTACCGTATACTTCTTGTAATAGGGAATATACCCTTATTCTTCCAGGATTATAATCATTTGGCATAAGAGAATCTACTGAACCTAGTACATACTGCTGCTCCATCATATCTTGCAGATCTGGATTCTGTATTTTTTCTAATTCTGTTTTTTCTTTTCCATCATCATATAGCAATTTTTTTCCGGATTTTAATATAAGATAAACTTTATCGCCATCTGTTACTTCAATGTCTATAATATATTCAGGATATGCCATCATCAGTGAAAATATATCCTGTTTTAATGTTATAATATATGATTTATCTGAAACAACAGATGTATTTTTTTCTGTATCTCCTAAATAAGAGATTGTTTTTACTAGGCATATTACTATAAGGATAGACATTAGTATAAGGATATATCTTTTCATTATGCACCTACCTATACAATAGTTTTAGATTTTTTCTTCCTTATACTACTAAATGCTATTACCCTTAATACTATTCGTATTTATTTATATAGCATAGTGAAAAACGGATAGGTTATTTAACATTAACATTGAAAAACAAATAAATGAATCATTTAACTTACTAATAAAATAAATGGTGTTATAATGTAAATTGAGTTAAAGGTTATTGTAAATTAAGTTTTACTTTATCGATGGAGGAGATACGATGACGAAGCTTTTCAGAGTTACAGGGATAGTTAGTATTGGGATTGCTTTGATTATAGTACTTATGGAATTGTCCTATAATCCAATGAGAGCACTTATTGCAGGTTTTTTTGGAACAGTGAACGGATTAGCAATGATTGCTCTGGGAGATGTAATAAAAGATGTGAATTACTTAAAAGAGAAACTAAATATTTATTTACCTGGTGAAGTTAATAAAGAATTACCACAGGTTACATGTTTTAAATGTGGTTTCAGATATGATTTTGATTATCCTAAGTGTCCAAGTTGTGGGAGTAGTGAATCATCTAAAACATAATAAAATAACTACTGCTTTAAGAAAAGTCTTTATAAATGGGATAGTTACAGAGTTGATTATTACCATAAGAAGGAGGGGAAATATGAAGGCATATATAGGAATTAAGTATTATGAAGATTATAGCAACAAAATGGTTGTTGATAAAATAACATCAGTTCTTGAGAAAAAGGGATATGAAACAATTTGTGTTGTCGGTGATATTAAAAGGGAAGAACAAACTAAGTATAGCCCCTATACATTGATGAAATTGACATTTGAAAAGATTGACATTTGCGATTTGGTTGTTATAGACCTAACGGAAAAAGGTGTAGGATTAGGAATTGAGGCAGGATATGCTTATGCAAAAGGAATACCTATTATCACAATGGCAAAAAAAGATTCAGATATATCAGAAACCTTAGAGGGGATATCTGAAAAAATTTTTTTCTATGATGATATTGAAAATATAGAGATTTCATTATAAAAGTATTTTTATTCATTATCATTTTTGCTATTTTTCTGCATAGTCTCATGAATATCTTTCAACCGTTCCTCAATCATTTCAAATCCTTGCTTTACATTCCATGCCAGTATTCCTAATAAAATTGCTAGGATAAAGGTACCCAATTTGATCACTCCTTTACTATATTACATATAATCTATAAATCACACACAGTGTACCATATTTGCTTGTATATGTCTATTTAATAAAGTTTTTAACCTATCAGTTTTTCTCTTATCTACTTCTCTTAATGCTAGGATATACATATTTAGGGTCATGGACAATAACATATAATACTGTGATGACATATGGAGATTGTTTTGAAGAAATTGAAAGTGTAATAATAACTGAAGCTTGGAAGGAACTTATATGGATTATATTAGTAATAACAAAGAAGCTTGGGAAGAAGCATTTAATCAACGATCTAAGAGTTGGGGAAATGACATAAGCTATCGTTTGAAAAATGAGGACTTTCCTTTTATTGAAAAAGTGTTAGTTAATGAATTATGGAATTCTGATTTTACTAATAAAGCAGTTGCTCAATTTTGTTGTAATAATGGTAGGGAATTATTTTCAATTATGAAGTTTGGTGCTACTAGAGGAGTCGGGTTTGATATTGCTGAAAACATGGTTGCATTTGCTAATGAAACAGCTAAAGAGTTAGGGGTTAATTGCACATTCATAGCTACTGATATGCTAAAAATTGATGAACAACATCATAATAGCTTTGACTATATATTTGTAACAATAGGAGCACTAACATGGTTTAAAGACTTATCGATGTTTTTTGAAAAAGCAGCACAATGTCTTAAAAAGGGTGGAAGGTTAATAATCAACGAAATGCATCCAGTAACAAATATGCTAGGTGCAACTGGAGAAGAAAATTATGATGAAGAAGTACCAAATAAACTTGTCAATTCTTATTTACGAAGAGAACCTTGGATAGAAAACAGCGGTATAGGCTATATGAGCGAGAAATCTTATAAATCAAAGACATTTTATAGTTATTCTCATACTTTATCACATATAGTAAATGCAATTTGTCGGAATAGTATGTGTGTAAGCAAATTAATTGAGTTTGATTATGATATTTCTGGCATGTTTAAAGAATTAAATAATGAAGGAATACCATTGTCATATATCCTAATAAGTCAAAAATAATTACTGTATCATATTCATTAAAGCAGAACATGCATTTAAGTAGTATCTATGACTTATTTAATAGATTATGGGACTTAATTATCAAAAAGGGGGAGTGATTCTTGGAAAACAAAAGATTATTACCACTATCTATAATTATACTTGCTATTAGTATCATATTTAGCTCTATTTGGATAGGACAATCATTACAAAAACTTAGCAATGCACAAGCAACCAATACCCAACCATCAATTGAAAAGGCATTATTAACAGATGAGGAAGCTGCTGAATATTTAGGGATCTCAATCAACCAATTTAAAGACATTTTGATAAAGGATAAGAACGATAAAGCAAAATTAACAAGCTACCCTACATATAGGTTTATTCCTTATATAGAGCTTGCTAATGGAAACAAATTATTTAGCAAAGAAGAACTTGATAAATGGATAAAACATCACATGAATAATAAGTATTTCAATTAGCTATAGAATTTTTCACAGTATTTATAAATTACGAAGGAATTAAACTTAGCTAAGAACTCAGCAAAAGATTAAGGTTACAATAAGGAGGAAATATTAGATGGGGCATTATTATAAAATTAGGGGAAAAGATCTCTATACTGAGATTTTAGGAGAAGATTCAGCTCCGGTATTGTTATTTATTCATGGTGGCCCCGGTGGAATTGGTGTTGCAGATTTTATGCAATATCAGGGTAGTAGGTTATCAAAGAGCTTCAAAGTTATAGCTCCAGACCAAAGGGGTGTATGGAGATCTGAAGCCATTTCAAATGAAGAAGATATTACACTAGAAGATATTATTGAGGACTTTGAAGAACTAAGAAAAAAGTTACATATAAACAAATGGTCACTACTTAGTCATTCATTTGGTGGATATCTTGCTGTTCTTTATGCTAATTTATATCCTGATTCTATTGAATATATGATATATGAATGTCCATCTTTTAATTTTGCACTTTCAGAACGTTCTTTGTTAAGTGCAGCAGCCAAGGAATTAATTAAATTAGGAAACCCGTTATTGGCAGAAAATTATCTTAAAGCTTCAAGAGAAATTACAGATTACAAAGAGATTAATAGGTTACTGATGAAGGCATCAAATGAGATTGGAACCAACTGTAATAACTATATGTGGTTTGGAGAGGATAAGCAAATTATTAATAAGATAGCTATAACCACTAATGATGGGAAAAATTTATGGAATAAATCTATGAATACAAGAATTAAATTATTGAAGGATTGGCGGGTATATAAGGATGTATTTGCTGAGTTATCTAATGTAAATAAACCTTCTTTATTAATTAGAGGTAAATATGATCCCATAACTTGTGAAGTCCAAACAGCAGAATTTTTGAAGCGAGTGGTAGATAAAGAAATGATTACATTTGATTTTTCTAGTCATTGGGTTAGGATTGAAGAGCCTGATAAGTATTGTGAAGCTATAACAAGTTATATATATAAGAAAATCAAGCAAGTAGGTTTGACGGTGTAAAATAACGTTGATATTAGATTGTAGGAAGAATGCAAATATATGTTTTTTAAAAATTTAATTGTTGGGATTATACCTTGAAGTATAGAACTTTGAAAATAAGATTATAGAATTGTACAACAGATTATAAGAATAGGCATCTATATAGGTGTCTATTCTTATTTTATAAAGATGTAACCTTCTTTACCCATAGTAAACTATCATGATAGTGCAGCAAAGTAAATTATCGAGGGGGTGAGAGAATGAATTATAATCCATATCAAATGCCAATGATGTATAATAGACAGCCAATAAGTTACACCACATTAATAGATCCTTTTGTTGTAGAAACACTAAGGACGATCATAGGACGATCAGTAGTTATTGAAACAGTTAGAGGGAGTCTACAGGGTATATTAGCAGATGTAAAGCCTGATCATATTGTTGTTAAATCCTATGATAGTGACACAGCATTCTACCTTCGCTTGCAGCAAGTTGTTTATGTAATGCCGAACTAAATGTAAGGAGGTTGTTTTGGAACACATTGTATAATCTGTTTTGCAGCAACCTCTTAAATAATAGTACAAAGGGGGATGTTACTAATAAAGGTAAATAATGTTATAATAAGGGAACCGTTTGCAAGTATTTATCGTCTAATAATGTATGGTGGGCTTAGTCTATTTTGAATCAGGATATGATTTACAATAGGGAGTATTTCTACAATGGAGGAATGTAAAATGAAGAAAAAAAGAATGCTTGTATTATCCTTAATGATTATTGGCATAATGGTGGTTCAAGTTACAGGGTGTTCAGAGCAGAACAAAACAGTGGAATTGAAATTAGGAAGATATGTTATGCAAGGCACAGAAATAGAGAATGACTCATGGATTTCGTTAAAAGAAGATAAGAAATTTATATTTAACCGTAGCCTAGCTTCTTCATATTTGCCTGTGGGAACTTATTCAATTGAGGGTAAGACATTAATACTTTATGTTGAAGAAAACGAATCATATATATTTACAGTGGATGGTGATAAATTAATTTTTGAAAATAGTAATATGACTGCTGATTTGATTAAAAAAGGAGCAGTTTTCAAGCTGTACGATAATGAGTTACTTAAATAAAGGAATTACACCTCATACAGTCTAATTATTAAGTGAAGTAGTACTATCTTTTAAATACATACTTGATGAAAAAGATGTAACAAGCTTTATATATAATATTGAGAAAGAACAAATTTTCAATTATTAAATACATAACCCTTGAAAAAATAGACAAAGATAGATACAATTCTAGTTACAACAATAATTTAAGCACTATCACTAAATACTCTAACCCTAGAGTTAGTTTGAATGGTAGGGTTAGAGTATTAAATCGTAAAGGAGGAAACATGATGATACCAACACCACATATTGAATCAAAAAATAAGGATGAAATTGCAAAAACTGTTTTAATGCCGGGGGATCCCCTGCGAGCAAAGTTTATAGCAGATACATTTTTAACAGATGTAAAACAGTTTAACAGTGTTCGAAATGTTTTAGGATATACCGGAACATATAAGGGAAGAAGAATTTCCGTTATGGCAAGCGGTATGGGAATGCCTAGCATAGGAATTTATTCCTATGAGCTTTATAAGTTTTACCACGTAGAAAATATTATTCGAATTGGATCTTGCGGGGGATATACTCCAAATGTAAAACTGTATGATGTAATCTTGGCGAAGGATGTCTGGAGTGAATCTAGCTATGCTAAAGTACAAGGTGGTTATGAAAGTGATGTCATTGAAGGCACTCCAGAATTAAACCAGAGTCTTATGAAATATGCAAATGAGCTAGGGATTCAGATGCATATAGAAAGAATTCATTCCTCTGATGTGTTTTATAGAGAAAACTTCGAAGAATATAAGGAAATTTATGATAAGTATGGCTGTGTAGCTGTAGAAATGGAAGCTTTTGCTCTTTTCCATAATGCAAAGGTACTTGGAAAAAATGCAGCATGTTTACTTACTGTGTCTGACAACCTAGCAACTCAAGAAGCAACAACTTCTGAAGAACGACAAAATGCATTTACAAATATGATGAAGATCGCCTTAGAAATGGCAGAGTAGAAAAAATATAGGAGAAGAAGTTGGTTGTTTAACTTCTTCTCCTTTTAATACTATGTCACGATTAGGTTTTGATTCTTACCTAAAATTACTATATTTTATCGCATACACCTCTTCTAACTCCTATCATTCTGATTACCTGTTTATTACTGGCTCTAGTAGTTTTTTAAATCCGTAACAAATGTTCCCTTGCTGTTCTTCATATATGCATCCCATTTTTATGATTTTCAATGTATAAGCACTGGGACCCCAAGGGCTTAGTAACGAAGAAAAAGTTTGAAAGGCTATTGAAAATACTGGGTATTAGCATATCATTTTACAAAGATATTTGATATATAGTATTTTAAATTATATAATAATTATATAGGGAAGTCTAATTATCTGATGCCATAATCATTCTACAAAAAGGTATAGGATATAAGAAATAATAGTTAGTATTTACTAGGAGTGATGATGATGGATTGGTTAAGAAGATTTATGGTTGGAAGATATGGAGGGGATCAGCTATCTATTTTTTTACTTGTATTATCAATAGTTTTAACATTGATAAGCCGGATTGCTGGAGTCTCAATATTAATGACCATAAGTTATATTCCTTTATTTGTGGCTGTTTATAGAATGCTTTCAAAGGATCTGCAAAAGCGTAGTATGGAGAATTATAGGTTTGCCATATTTGTAAGTCCCATTTATGCTAAGTTCAAAAATATCCAAAGCCACATTAAAGGTTTAAAGACCCATAAATATTATAAATGTACGACATGCAAGACTATGCTGCGGGTACCAAAGGGCAAAGGGAAAATAGTGATTACATGCCCCCAGTGTAAAGATAGGTTTACTAGAAAGACTTAACCAGACTAGTGCTTAGCAAGGTTTAGGGCAATAAGGAGAGGGTAACTGGAGATGAGATTAATCAAGAAGATGCTAGGTAAAGCTTTATATGGAATGACTAAAATAATGTGTATAATAATGGAGGGATTGATACAGCTAATCGAGAATACGGTGGTATTTGTAGGAAGTTTTTTCAAAGGCTGTTTAGCTTTAGCAAGTATGGGTGGTTGTTTATTTTTTCTGATATTTGTTCATTTAGGTTTTAGAGTATTGATGCATCCTGCTGGGTTATCTACTATATTGTTTTTATGGATGTTCTTAATATTCGGGGGTAAATTTGCATCTTATCTGAAGTATATAAAATATATTACAACGGAGTTTCTATTTAATACTGCCAATTATCTTATGGATGAGGTAAATTATCAATACAAAGCTTTTAATGAATACAAAGCGGCTTATAAAAAAGCAGAAGAGGATAGAATAAGAGAACAGCAACGCCAGTATTATGAGCAACGAAGAAAATGGGAAGAACGTTTTAAGCAACAATGGGATCAACAGAATTCCCAAAGAGGTCAAGGTAACTATGGTGGTTATGGAGGCCAGGGTAGCTACAGTCATGGTTTTGTAAACCCTACTGTTGAGTTTAAGAATAAGTATGAGAGAAGTTGTGATGTTATAGGAGTATCATATGATGCAGATAAACCTCAAATAAAAAGTGCATACAGAAAAAAGGCAAAGGAGTATCATCCAGATTTGAGCAAAGCTCCGGATGCAACAAAGATTTTTCAAGAGATTACTGCTGCATATGAGTTTCTGAGTGATGATAATATACAACAGTATAAAAACCTATAAATAGTTATTAGGAGAAGGGAGGATATGTTATTTATCTTCCTTTTCGTTTTTTTGATGCATTATTTATGTAACCATGATATGACCTTCATATTAATTCAAGCTACAGAAATGGATGAATAATGGTATAATAAGGGAACAAATTCCAAGTATTTATCGTCTAATATTATTGCTATAACTAAAATGAAGTTTAAGCTAGATTATAGATAAATCTTAAAGAGGGGGTTGAAAAATGCAAAATAAAGCAGCAGTAATAATTGTTTTATCTATTATGACTGTTATTGGCGGCATGGTTTTGAATTTTCAAGAGTTCTTAATGGGAAACCCTGCAACTGTAAAAAATTTAACTGTCACATTTGCATACATAGGTATTTTGATGCTCATTTTAACAATTAGCATCAAAAGCAAGAATCGTAGGGTTATGAAATATTTTTCTGTGTTCTGGATGATAAATCTCTTTCTTGCTATATTAACGGGGTATATTGGTGCTACAGGGGCTCTCGCTGATTGGAGCCTACCTTTTGCAATTTTGCTTTTAGGTCAATGGTATGGAATTAATTTTTTTGTTGGAAGTTTTTTGAATGCTTCGATCATAATGGCATTTATATCTTTAGGAATGTTCATAACTTCTGTCATATCGCTTAAACACACAAAATGAATTAACTAAATTATATCGGAGGAGTTAAATTAAGTGTAGCAGCCAAAATTGTTGCAAAACACAATCATACTTCAAGAAGAACAAGTAATCATAATGGACATCACCATACTACTACTAGATATTATGTTGCATTTGAAGTTGAAAACGGAGATAGAATGGAATTTCATAAAAATTGTATCAATAGGGAGGGGATTGGTATGAGGAAGTTTAGAAAGTCATCGCTTTGCTTTATCGTTGGGTTAATCATTTTATCTATATTAATTGCAGGATGCACGAATCAAGTAGACGATAAAGATGACACCGAGCAGCAATGGGATTATAAGCCTATGATTTCTAAAGAAAACTATATCTACGGAGATACCGGAAGAATAAAAGAGACTTTACCTGAAGAGTTTGTTTACTTAGGAAAAGTAGAGGATAGAGTATCTCAAACAGAGCCTATGGTAAAAGGAAGAGCGTATTTTGTTTCAAATACACTGCCTATTAATACCGGTATATATGGTAATAAACAATCAGAGGAAATAATCTATGCAGAATATAATGACTCATTCATAAGGTATGAATTGATTGAAGAATAAAATTTAAAGTAAGTCTTACTAATGTAGGAAGAACTGCGTGTTACTTAAAACTTATAATATTTTGAGACATAAAGGTGCAGGATTTTGAGGGGGAATCAAAATGGAAAGAATTAAAATCATAACTACTCTACTTATTTTGTCGCTGGTGTTAAACATATTTCTTGTAAAAAATTATTTTGATGAACAATCAGAGAAAGTTGAGCTTGAAAAGGTAATTATCATGAATGAGTTTAGCCAGAGGGCAAAAGAATGGAGAAATTTGACACAGTTTGTAACAAACTTATCTGCAAGTAATGATATAGATTTTCCAATTTCAGAAGAAGAATCTGATCTATACTGGGAATTAGCTACACCTATGAAATCAGTAATTATGAAAACTACTGATAAAGTAAATCCTATCCATCCCTTATATAATGAGTATGTAGCCTTCTTAATAGAATTTGATTTAAAATATGAAGCAATTATAAATCGTTTTAAATCTAAACTACCATTGATGAGTAAAGCTCAATTAATAAATTTTTCTAATCAATTAGAAGAAGGCTATAGTTTGTTTATAGGAGATGCTATGGGTCATCACTGGAGTATAAGGACTGATAAATTAGATATAAACTTTGAACCTCAAAAATATAAGCTTGACCAAGTAATAGAAAAATTGACTTTAATTAGGGAAGAACTTGAAGCTTTGGAGACTACTTCAGAAAAGCATATTTCAGATAAACGTTTCTATGAAATTGTTGATGGTAAAGCTGCAGATATTTTATCCTACAATTACGAGGATAGGTCAATGTATATTGCTGGATTAAAAGTTTTTGAGGAATTTGGTACAAAAAATGAGGGAGGTGTTTCAATAAGTTCAGATGGGCATGTTTTGACCTTCTCCATGATTAAAGCTACTGGCTCTGTTACGGGAGCCGTTGACGGTCCTCATGTGTATTTTCAAATAAATCTTATTACAAATGAAATTATAGATAAGAAATTTGAACCTGCTCCAAATTATTCTGAATTAGGGATATTGGAGTTTGCTGAATATAGTAATGCAGTAATTAAACTGAATGATGAACAGATTTTTCAAATTGGATTGTATTTTAAAGATTTAATCACGGGAATAGAAGAAAATTAACAAAGATATGCTATCTTAAAAGAGTAAAATTATAGAGACTATAGCTAATAAGTTTAGATACTTTGCAGCAACTCCCTACCCCTTGGAAATAAAGGCTAAAATGATTGGTCAAAAAATCAATCTATTTTTTTGTTTTTAGATATATTGGAATTATTGATTTTCTGAAAAACAATCCTAAGGACAACTATCCCTGGATAGGCTTACTTATAATTCATGTTGATTACCGCTTACTAGGATATGGGAAAAAGCAGAAGTAAGATCAATATAATGAAAAAGTAATTGTTAGTTCAAAATGAGGTAGATTACGTTGGCTGGGGGGAATACATATACCCCAATTTTAGGAAACTCCTAAGATTGGGGCACTTTATGTTTTCTTGTTATTTATTACTGAATAATAAGCTTCTGACCAACAAGAATATTATTTGGATTTGTAATATTATTTTTCTGAGTGATCTCATCTATAGTTGTATGATACTTCTGAGCAATCAACCAAAGTGTATCTCCTGTGGCCACAGTATGACTGATAGGCTGTTTTTCTATTTCCTCATTTACAGGGATCATCAAACTTTGTCCTGGTAAAATTATGTCTGGACTAGTTATATTATTCTTCTTAACCAAATCTGCAACAGTAACCTTATATTGCTGAGCAATTTTCCACAAGCTATCTCCTGATGAAATTACATAAGTTATCATTGGAGTCTCTATTTTCTTTACAGGTATGGGTAATCTAAGGCCCGGCACAATAATATCTGGACTAAATATGTTGTTGGTTTTAATAAGCTCATCTACTGTCACTTGGTGTTTCTGAGCAATTTTCCATAGACTATCTCCAGCTTGTACCACATAAATACCCTCCTCCTCCTTAGGCTTTCCTAGAGAAGGATCTGTGTCTATTACAAGTTGTTGTCCTATTTCAAGATATTTTTTGGATCTAATTGATTTATGATTACAATTACATCTACAGTTACTCCATAACGCTGTCCAATGTTCCATAGGGTATCCCCCGCAGCTACAGTATGAGTAATTATTGGAGATGTGATTGGTTTAAAGGATAAGTCCTTAGCCCTAATATATAGTTGTTTGCCTGAAGGAGCTAGTACACGGTACCATTCTCCTTCTTCTTCTTCTCTTAATATCCTAAGGGAAGTTCCTTTGTCCACGGTTTCTTCAAAAATATTACTTCCTCCGAAATCAACCATGATTCCTCTTAGGATCACCCCATCACGGGTTGGATAGCCCCACTTCATAGGAATATTCTCCCCTTCCTTAGCCATATATCCACCTAGGTGGGTAGTAGGAACAATCACTCTTACCATTTGCGGATTCTCTGGTAATGGGAACTCAGTCCCTCCCTTTACTAATATAGGAAGCTCTTGAACTGTTTTCGTTCCTTTTGTCCCTCTATGTTCTGTCACATCTATCCGTAAATAATAAGTCCCATTATTGACATTGGTATTGCTTGGAACTAAATCTCCAGTATGGAAATCAGTACCATCGAAATCTGTTCCATTCCAAGTAAAAGTATGAACTCCAGGTCTTTCTTCTTTACTTTGTAAAAATTTCACATTAACTCCTACTTTATTAACAATAGAGATATCTACCTTTGCATCCTCTGAAAGGGTTACTGCTCCCTTTATTTCTGTATTGGCTTCAGTTTGGCTTACAAAAATTTCTAACTGATCTAGCTCTACTTCTTCGATTAACTCTTCCATTCTCCAATCAGGGATTTGATATTCACCATTGTCAATCGTTACGGATAACATGAAGTCCCTCCGGGTACTTGGTTCTGGCTTCCCGTTAACCAACTCAGTAGCTCTTACAAATACATATTGTCCTTCATTAATTCTAAGAGGTGCCCCATTATTCATCATTCCATGCCATTGCAATTCATGAACTCCTGACTGTAGTATTTGTTTTGGCCCATGATAGACTTCTGAATAATATTGTTGAACTGCAACTAACTGAACCTCTGCTGGTCTGTTTAATTGAAATTCAACGGTAGCGGCTGCTTCATTTGAGTTATATCTAGGCACAATGATCCTATTATCGATTTCCACATTTTCAACAATTGGTGTTGTAGTACCTTCAGCTTGAACCTGGAGAGGCATTACTAATAAAATAAGTAACAAGGCCATACTAAGTACATTAAATCCTTTTTTAAAAGGATATAACATTCACTGTCCTCCTTATAGCTATTAATGTAGTAAATAGATATATTAAGCACATCTATTTATATATAATTTATTCTATTTATTATCAATATTCAACGAACAATAAATGGTAGTAAAGTTCAGGCAAGGGATTTTCACCTGCTATATAAAAAAATACCCCAATCTTTTCTTTGTACCATTGCATCAACTGTTGTATTATATCTTTGATCAATGATACACAGACTTCCTCCAAGTGCAACAGTGTATATCAATGGTTAATTGAGATCAATAAAGAAAGTAGGTCAAATAAGACTCTTCAAACCTTTGAATATGAGGGAAGTTAAATAATCTATAGGAATATACATTACTATGATGTATATCAGGATATATACAGGGGAGAAACTAATGACCGTATTAGAATAATAAAACTATAGGCAGATGGTCTAATGCCAGGAAGAACACCTTTACCGCAACTCTCTATCCACTGGAAATAGAAGATAGGCTTCTGTGAATAAAGATAAAAAGATTGCTACAGAAATAGAAAGTTAATGGTATAATAAGGGAAGGATTTGTAAGTACTTATCGTCTAACAAGGTAGGTGCGGTTAAGTTTATTTAGGATGAAGGTATGAATTAAAGGTGAAAAATGTGACCCAAGAGGAGAAGGATGGTATGATTAAAAAGCTTAATTTAAAAGATGATGTAATATCTAAATCTGTATTAGAACTACAAATAGCTTCATACAAAATTGAAGCTGAGATTATAGGCTTTCAAGAAATACCTCCTTTAAAAGATACAATAAAGAGCTTAAAGCAATGTGAAGAAATTTTTTATGGATATCATATAAATGATGTTTTAACAGGAATTATTTCTTTTGAGGTCATTAAAAATGTTTTGGATATACATAGAGTTGCAGTGCATCCTAACTTCTTTAGAATGGGTATTGCAGAAAAGTTGATTAACTATATAGAAAAACTTGAAAGTAATATATATAAGATAACGGTATGTAGTGGGAGGGCAAATCTACCTGCTGTTAATTTATATTTAAAAAATGGATATCGCAAAACAAAAAATATTGAAATAAGCAAAAATGTATATTTAACAGAGTTTGTGAAGCCATTATATTAGGAAACTGATAAATATCTAATCTATATATTATCTTTTTTATAAGTAATAACATGAATTTATGTTAGATGAAGGAGGACAGTAAATTTGAAAAGTAAAATTATAAGTGAGTTAAAACGAGGCTTCATATTATTTAGTATTATTTATTCCGGCACAACAATTTTAAGTAGTTCATTACAATTATATCAGGGACAGCTGACAGATACCAATTTTCACATCTTAAATAGGGCTGCTGTAATTTTAATTGCTGTTATAACAATCATGTTATTTGATAAAATTCACCTAAAGAGTAAGGTTTTATCCTATTTTGTGCCTTATATTATTTCGATGGGAGTTGTGTTTTTTTATGTATGGTTAACAGGATTTATTAAACCCTTACATCCAGATGCCTATCGAGATATTTTCTTTAACTTTACAGCAATAGCTATATTGGTAATGACTATAATAGCTATAAAAGATAAGTGGAAGAAGAACTAAAACAGGAGTCAAGACAAAAGAGCATAGCCTATATCTATAGTGGAAATTCATTATCTTTTAAAGTTGTCACAGATATAAAATGTGAACGGAAAGTATATGCTAAATGAATAGGGGGTGGTACCTAATGAATTATCAAGAATGCATAATAGCTTTGTGGAATGATATGGATAAGCAGAACTGGAGTAACATAAGCAAATATTTTGATGATGAGGCTATAATTAATTGGAATAACACAAATGAAAGGTTTAGTGTACAAGAATTTATTAGAGTTAACCAAGAATACCCAGGGGACTGGAATATTAATGTTGAACGATTGGAATGCATTGATAGTTTAGTAATTTCTGTTGTGAAGGTGCAACTTAAAAATGAGGACATATCAGTCCATGCAACATCATTTTTTGAATTCAATAATGAGAAAATAAAAGTGTTAAATGAATACTGGGGAAATGATGGAAAAGCTCCTCAATGGAGAATTGAAAAGCAAATTGGTAGACCCATTACAACAATCTAAAATACTTTGTAATTTCTTTTTATAACGACAAGGATAATCTATATTATTTTAAAGGAATGAGATTATAATAAAAACTACAGATAATAAATTTAGAAATTTTACAGAAAACACCATGAAATAATGTGGAGAAATATAGAAAAAATTTCTGTGAATAAAGATAAAAGAATTGCTGAAAAAAGCAGTCTGTTTTTTTGTTCTTTAGTTGCAACATGCTACAGAAACAGAAAGTTAATGGTATAATAAGGGAACGATTTGCAAGTATTTATCGTCTAATAAGGTTAGGAGTGGCTTAGTCTATTTTGGATGAAGGTACGACGTACCAGATGAAAAAGGCGACATAGCTATGTTAGTTTATACAATTCAATACTACTAAAAGAAGGAAAGGAGTTTTATTAATGAAAAAGGCATTATTGCTTGTCTTAATTTGTATATTTTTTATATCAGGTTGTGCAATTAATACAGATGTCCAAAATAATAATAAAATAAACGAACTGGAAGAAAGAATTAAAATGTTAGAAACTGAGTTGGAGGAAAAGAACAACTATGTTACATGGATGCAAGAAAAAGAAAATCTATTCCCTGCTTTTAGTAATATATCTATTGAGTTTGTTAGAGGACAAACTCAAGGAGATGTTCAAAAACTCAAGGAAGTTGTAGCAGATAATGTTTTAATAATAGAAGACAATGATAAGATTTATGGTACATATGAATCTAATGGAATTGAAATAGAATATATGCTTTATGATGGTAGTAGCGATGTCATTTATAAAGACATGATTATTCAAGGGTATGGATATTTAGAAGAAAATGAAGCATATGTAATTCATATTAGAGAGTTTTTTGAATATCAAAATGGAGAACCAGTATCTCCTCCTACTTTTTTAAACCTATACTTTGAAAATTTTGAAGGAAGTTGGAAGATAACAGGTTTTGATTTTGATGTATAGGAGTTATTAGTATATATTGTAACATCATCTATTTATTGAGACAAAGCTAATTTATACTATCTTATAGAGAATGAAATTATAAAATTTACAGATAATAAATTTAGAAATTTTGTAGAAAATACCATGAAATTATGTGGAAAAATATAGGAACGTGTCCCTGAATGTAGATGGGGGAATTGTCAGAAAGAACACCCTTCCCGTAACCTCCTACCCCTTGAAAAACAGAAAAAACCTATCAGTTAAATTGCTATGCTCTCTTCTCATTACTTGCAGTAGCAATTATATATGAAACCCCATCTGCGTAAGCATTTCTTTATCTTCATCGATATTATTGCCAGATGTGGTTAATAAATCGCCTGTTATAGTAGCATTGGCACCTGCATGGAATGCCAGCCTTCCGGAATCCTTCATGAGGATTCTTCCGGCAGCTAATCGAATCTTAGCTGTTGGGTTAATAAAGCGAAACATTGCTACTGTTCTTAATATTTCATCCTCTGTCAAGGGTTCAAGATTTTCATATGCAGTTCCTTTAATTGGCATTAAGGCATTGATAGGAATGGATTCTATCTTTAGTTCCGCTAAACTGACAGCCATATCCAAACGATCTTCAAAGGCTTCACCCATTCCAATAATTCCACCAGAACAGACCTTAAAGCCTAACTTTTGTGCAAGCTTAATTGCATTTATCTTATCTTCATATGTGTGGGTTGTACAAATATTAGGGAAATTTCTCTTTGAGGTTTCTATGTTTTCATGATACATAGACACACCACTTTCTTTTAAAGCAATAAAAGCCTCCTCTGATAGTAGCCCATGTGAAGCACATAAATCAATATCACATTCTTCTTTCATTCTTTTGTAGGCATCACAAGCAGATTGTAAGTCTTGTCCTTTTAATTCACGTCCAGCTGTTACAATAGAATAGCGATGGACGCCTTTATCAGCATGTTTTTTACAATCATCTACAATCGTATCGGTATCTAAGAAACTATATTTTTTAACTCCCGTATGGTGGTGGCCACTTTGGGCACAGAATTTACAATTTTCACTACATTCACCGCTTTTTCCATTAATAATAGCACATAAATCAACATCATCACCACATAATACTTTACGGATATTGTCAGCGCCTTGGCAAAGTTCTTCTAAATTTGCAGTAACAAAAAAATTTAAATCGTCTTCACCCTTTAGTCTTCTTCCTTCGATTATTTCGTGTGACAGTTTTTTGATGTCCATAGTATCCTCCTCTTTCTCTTAAATATTAAGTGATTAAGATTTTATATAAATTATAGGTAGCCAGCTCTTTTTACTTGTTTTTTTATGGTGGTTCCTAAGGTAGTTGCAATTACAATCTTTGCAATATCACCGATGATGTATGGAATTACACCCGCAAACAAAGCTGCCTTGAAAGTCATGTTTGCCTGATAAGCTAACCAGCCTGTGCCTAAGACGTAAGTTATAATTGTTCCAATCCCCATGCCTAATACGTGCATGTAGATTTTATCTGGGAATCTATCAACAAAGAAGCCACCAACCAACGCCATAAAAATAAAACCAATTAGATACCCACCAGTTGGACCTAACAACCTAGCAGGACCTGCTGTGAAACTTGAAAAAACAGGAATGCCTACGAATCCAATCATAAGGTAAACTAAGTAGCTGATAGTTGCTTTTTTCCATCCAAGTATAATGGCGGAAAAATAGATAGCAAGGTTAGTGAAGGAAATTGGAACTGGTGAAATGGGAATTACAATGGAGAGTGGTCCCAAAATGCAAGTAATTGCAGTCATGACACTGATTAAAGTAAGAGTAAGTGTTTTTTGATTTTTCATAATGACATCCTTTCTTGTATGTATATGAGTTATTCTATTGGATGTAATTATACTCCATACAAACACAATAGTCAACCAAATGAATTACAATGGTTAACTATTTAAAATTACTAGACATTTAATGACAGATAAAAATAGTATAAATTAAGCTAAGTTCGATAATCTAGTTGCCAAGTCAGATAGTCTTTTTCATAAAATGTATTCCCAAAATCATGAAGTAAATAATAAGTTGAGGGTTAAATTAGGTGGGGTTTTTAAACAAAGTCGAAGGTGGATATGACAAGAGTGGAATTCTTGGGAAATACCCCCTACCCCTTGTAATTAATAGATTTAGTGCATTTTCACACAATTGTAATTTCATAGTACTACCTGCATAACTATCTTCATCCTATAAACTGCTTAATAGATGCATATAAATTAGATATGGCCGGCTTTGAAACTAAAGAACCAATAAGGCATATATTACTCATCTTTTGCCTCTCTAAGATGTCTTTATAAAAACTCTGTGTTAAGTTTCTCTCTTTCAAGTGAGGAAATATGTACCATTGTTTGGCTGTAATTAAGTGTTTTACATGAATACCTGATTTTTTAATATCATTTGTAATACTATTGACAAGGTCTTTATTTACATAACCATAGGCATAAGCAACCAGTATGTTTTTATTGTTTTGCTTAAAGGTATGGAAAAATTGTATCTTTCCCTTTACACCTAAATTAGCTTTATAATAAGTTGTGACAATATTTTTATTATCAACCTCATAGGCACAGGTGATGTATGGGTTTGTATCAATTCTATTCATCAGTTGATTGTATAAATCATCTTTAATTACATCCTTAGGTAATTTGGTTGTAATAAGAACTTTATCATATATATCAGAACCATATTCCGTTTCAACCTTAACTTTACTATCAAATGTTTCAATATTTTTTACTTCGATGGAATAGCGAATATCTGATATATTTTGACTAAGCTTACTTATCACTTCAGACATACCTTTATTAATAAATAAAAGTTTGTCACCCCGAATAAATGAATAAATTGTATTCATATTAAAGATATTAAAAGCATAATATGCTTGGATCTCATAAATATTTCCAAAACCAAAAGAGGATAAATGAGGGCCGATCACTTCACTAATAGTATTTAACTTATTTGTTTTAAGAAATTCATGCAAGGATACCATTAGATCCTCATGAATATATCCATAATTCATATTCTTTACTGAAGGGGAATAAGCTTCTAAAATATCATTTAATTTTGTTAACTCCTCCATTAGTGCTGCCACATTTTCTCTAGATATATGTTCAACTTTAGAAAAATTCTCATCCAAAAAATTTCTGTAAGTAAAACGCTCAGTATATTCCACATCGAGTTCTATTAAAAGCTCTTTAATCTGATCGGCAAAGCAGAATACAGTTCCAAGTTCAATGTGAATATCTCTATTTACAATAGTTCTACAGTGTCCCCCTATATACTCTTGTTTCTCGTATACAGTAACATCTATTCCCTTTTTTTCTAGTAGATATGCTGCTAACATACCGCTAAAACCTGCTCCTATTATGGCAAAACGCATCTTAACCACCTCTTAATATCGTCTTTCTATATAAGCCCAAAGGGGCAAAATCATTTCAGTATTTGTTGACTTAACATGGTATTCAACCGGTGAATAAAATCCATCATTATAAGAGGACTTATGGTTAATGTTGTAATCTCTAATATATTTTTGCAAATGAATTTTAAGTTCGTTAAACGATGCTCCTTTATGAATAAAAGGCATTAGAAATGATAAACAGTGATGGGTATAATCTTTTCTCGATTCTTCAGTTTTAATTAAATCATCGTTTTCTTTTAATAAATGTATATTGATATCAAATCCAGTATTTTGAAAGATGGTATATATATGTGATAAAAAAGAATCCTTCTGTTTTTCTATGATTTTATAATCCTCAAAAAAGCACAAATGTTTTGCCTCGAAATTTAAGTTTTGTGCAACGGGAATTGCTACAGCTGTTAAAATATCCTCAAAATTCTTCATAGACAACTGATTATATAATCTTGTACAAGTAATTTTACTTTTGTAGTCAAAAATAGTGTATTGATAGATTGTTCCAATATTTTCAAAGTCACCATAGGATGTTGTCCAGCATAACCAACATTCACCATTTTTTAAATTATCAAAATCAGGATAATTCCTGGTTATTTGTTTTTCTCTTTTGTTTGCAAACTTTATTCTCTTGGCTCTTGTTGTTAGATTATTTCTCTTCATAACATTATAAACGGCGGATTCGCTAATGTTATAGCCAATCTCTTCTAAAAGGTATTTAATTTCTCGCGGTCCATAATTAGGATGTTTTTTTATTAAGTTTAAAATAGTAGAGACAACTTCAGGTTTAGTTTTATTAACAGGAGTAAAATTCTTTGTAACATCATCTAAACCTTTAATGCCAAGGGTTTTATATCGTTTTAACCAGCGGTAATAAAGGGTCCTTGAGATGTTATATTTTTTACAGGTTGAGCTGACACCAAATTTTTGCCCTTCACAAATTATAGTAAATTTTAAATCTCGATCCATAATCAACCACCTAAAGTAATGTTTTTAGAATTTCTTATCTAAGACTAACAGCTCTTGGATCAACTTAAGCTAACATTCAAAATGTGTCAAAACACAGCTTAAATGAAGTTTTACTTTTTTAAAGGTTTATTCAAACTTAAGTTTTAATATATTATCAAAATTTTAACATACAAACGATGTTTCTACAACATATAGGCTTTTTCTGCATTATTTTAGTGTATAAGGCCATCAACTCTAACTGTTACCGTTTAAAAAAATATTTTACTTTAGGGTTTTGTTTACAATTGTCCTAAAAAACTTTATAAATTATCAAACAATTAAGGTATTCATTAAGTCAAACAAACTGTCAACACAAATGTAAAGTAAAAACTCTCTTTAATTTTAAAATAAACCTTGGTTGTTGGGTATTTTGAATCTTGCTATAATCAACTTAAAATGAGGAGCAGGAGGGTAAGGATGAATGAATTAAAAGTTTTTTCAATCAAGAAAAACATCCATGAAGATAATGAAAAGGTGGCTAATGAAACAAGAGAAGCTTTAAAGAGACATAATGCATATCTTATAAATGTTATGTCTTCACCTGGTAGTGGAAAAACAACCACGTTAGTAAGTACAATCAATGCTTTAAAAGAAGAAATGAAAATTGGTGTAATTGAGGCGGATGTTGACTCCGATGTAGATGCTAGAACCGTACAAAATGCCGGTGCTAAAGCAGTTCAAATGCATACAGGAGGTTTATGTCACTTAGATGCAACCATGACACAGTCAGGTATTAATGAACTGGGTGTTGAAGATTTAGACTTAGTTTTTTTAGAGAATATAGGTAATTTAATATGCCCTGTTGGTTATGACACTGGTGCTATGAAAAACGTCGCCATACTAAGTGTTCCAGAAGGGGATGATAAACCATTAAAATACCCTAAGATTTTTGGTAAAGTTGATGTTCTTATTGTCAACAAAATCGATGTTATGGAACATTTTGATTTTAATATAGATTTACTAGAAGAAAGAGTTCGAAAGTTAAATAAAGATATACTGATTATCCCCATTTCAGCAAAAACTGGAGAGGGTGTAGACCTTTGGGTGAACTGGATTAGAGAAGAGATGAGGGGGAGATAAAAAATGGCAAAGAAACAGGAAAAAACAAATTTTAATAAGTCGAAGCGTTTGAATTTTGCTTTAACATGGGGAGATGTTGATGGACGACCCTATAGACAAGAGATTCTTGACCTTGCAAATAAAATCGGAAGAACCAAAGCTGGAACCAGTAGAGAAGCTATTCCATTTGGACCAGAGTACTATGCTCTTGAACCGATTCTAGATCCTTACCAAGCCAAAATAGCAATGCACTTAGAATTCCGTAAAAAGCTTAGTGCTCAAGACGTTGCAAAAGCATCGGGAGAGCCATATGAAAAAGTTAAAGCTGCACTAGATCATATTGCTTGGGTTGGTGTTGCATTTGTTAACACAGTAGATGGTGTAGATATGTATTGGCAGGATATTTTTGTTCCTGGTCACCTTGAAATGATTAATAACAACATAGAAATCGTTGAAAAATACCCTGAAGTTGCTGAAGCTTTTTATTATTTTGCCAGCAAAAGAGGTCCTATGGCAGCTGGAATTATGCCTATTGGCGGAGGCCCAATGAGAGTATTACCTATTGAAAGATCTATTGATGCTAATACAAGAAAAGCAACCTATGAAGAACTATCTAGACATTTAAATGAAGCCAGTGTTTTCACTGTATCAGATTGTTCCTGTAGAACTTCCAGAGAAGCCATGGGAGAAGGTTGTGGCCACTTAAAAGAAGAAATGTGTATCCAACTAGATCATGCCGCGGAGTATTATATCAAAACTGGACGCGGTCGAGAAATAACAAGAGAAGAAGCTTTTGAAATTATTAAAAGAGCAGAAGATAATGGATTAATGCATTCTATTCCAAATTTAGATGCACCGGGGCAAACCCATGCTATTTGCAACTGTTGTGGATGTGGATGTTATGCCATGAGATTGGCAAATGAGTACTTAAATAATGATATTGTAAGGTCCAATTATAAATCTGTAGTAGATGAATCAAAATGTGTTGCTTGCGGAGAATGTATTGATGTATGTCCAACAAACTCCTTGAGACTTGGTCAAAAACTTTGTTCAAAAAATCCAATAGACGAGACTATTACAAAAATAACTCCAAGAAACACGGAGTGGCTAAAAGATAAATGGAATAGCAATTATAGAGTAAACAGGAAAAATTCATTAGACTCTGGCACTGCCCCTTGTATTACAAATTGTCCTGCCCACATTCCGGTTCAGGGTTACATTAAATTAGCATCACAGGGAAAGTATACAGATGCCCTTGAGCTGATTAAGAAACACAATCCACTTCCAGCGGTATGTGGTCGTATATGTCCAAGACTTTGTGAGGAAGACTGTACCCGTGGTGATTTTGATGAAGCCGTAGCTGTTGATGATATTAAAAAGTTTATCGCGGAGAAGGACCTAGAAAAGGAAACCAGATACATTCCTAAAAAGAGACACAACTATAACGATAAAAAGATTGCAATTATTGGTTCAGGACCTTCAGGACTTACCTGTGCCTATGATCTTGCTATTGATGGATACGATATCACAGTTTTTGAAAAAGAGAAAAAATTAGGTGGTATGTTAACGTTAGGTATTCCTTCATATAGACTAGAAAAAGATGTTTTAGAGGCAGAAATTGACATTATTAGAGAAATGGGAGTTAAATTTGAAACAGGAGTAGAGGTTGGAAAAGATATTTCTGTTGAAGAACTTAGGAACAAAGGATTTAAGGCATTTTATATAGCTATTGGAGCACAGTCAGGTAGAAAACTGGGCTTAGAAGGAGAAGATGCAAAGGAAGTACTTAGTGGGGTAGAGTTCCTTAGAAAAATTAATTTAGGTGAAGAAACTAGTGTACAAGGTAAAGTAGTGGTAATTGGCGGTGGTAACGTTGCTATTGATGTTGTTAGAAGTTCAGTTAGACTTAAAAACATCCTTAAGACAGATATATACTGCCTTGAAGCTAGAGATAACATGCCTGCTCATAAAGAGGAAGTAGAAGAAGCTTTACAAGAAGGTGTAGGAATTAACAATTCTTGGGGGCCTACTAGAATCATAACTGGAAATGGTAAAGTAACAGCTGTTGAATTCAAACGCTGTGTATCAGCATTTGATGAAGACGGGAGATTCAATCCTCAATTTGACGAATCTGACAAAAAGGTGGTTCCTTGTGACTATGTTTTACTGTCAGTAGGACAAACATTTGATTATGGCAATTTATTTAAAGGTGAGAATGTTACCCTAACTAATAGAAATACCATAGAAGTAGATCCAATAACATTACAGTCTTCAAAGAATGATATTTTCTCAGGTGGTGATGTTGCCAGTGGACCAAGACTTGCGATAGATGCCATAGCCGCTGGTAAAGAAGCTGCAGTGTCTATTCATAGATTTGTACAAAAGGGCCAATCACTGGTATTTGGAAGGGATACCCACTCTTATAAAATGCTTGATAAGGATAACTTAGATGAAAGAATTGATTACGATGGTACTGAACGTCAGAGAATCAAGCATGTTGATGGCAATGTGTCTAAAACTACTTTTAAAGATTTAAGGGGAGTTTTAACAGAAGAGCAAATACAAAAGGAAACAGCTAGATGCTTAAGTTGTGGTGCTACTAAGGCAGATGAATACCTATGTGTTGGATGTGGTGCCTGTACTTTAAGATGTAAATTTGATGCAATTACATTAGAAAGAGTTCATGATGTTAAAGGCTACGAAATCCAGGACTTGCCAAAAGCAGTAATCAAAAAAGCCCTTGCTAGGAAAGTTAAAATTACTTTAAACAAAGTGAATCCTTTTTCGGGAACTAGATAGTTTTATTGAAAAAGAAACCAACATTAGAAAATGAGGGATTATGTCATGCATGAACTGGGAATTGTATACGAAGTTATAAAAGTTGTAGATAGTTTTGTAGAAGAAAACAATCTTGCAAAAGTAGATAGAATAGTTTTAGAAATTGGACAATTATCTCAAGCAATTCCGAGATTTATTGAAAATTGTTATCCTGCAGCTGTAAGTGAAACAGCCTATGAGAACACAAAACTTGAGATTATTTCCCTACCAGCCAATGGTAAATGTAAATTATGCAATGAAGTTTACAACATAGTTGATCACAGGAAAATATGTCCAAAGTGTAATGGTGAAGATTTTACTTTGATTTCAGGACAAGAATTTAATATTAAAGAGATTGTTGCCTATTGAAATATTAGAATAAGTAGTTTGGGAATTACTTTGTAAGGCAATTTAGAGATAATGGAGTTCTGTTCTTCCCCCCAGGAAGAAGGGGAAGAACTAGAACTTTTAGTCATCAAATAATTATTATTTTAAGGGGGATTAAAATGGGTTTTTTATATGAGGGGCTAACATTAGAAAGTTTTATTGCACTTATCTTATTTATTGGTGTGCTATTGTTTGTTAATGAAATAACAAGAAGATCAAAAAAGATATCAATTTTGGTATTTTGTGTTCTTCCAGTTATATTAGGAATCGGTGTGGTTATGGGCATTTTAGGATCCCCGACAGGGAAAACATGGTTTGGATGGGTTAAAGTCGTATCTGCATTAATAGGTGTTTATGGTTTTATGTTAATTCGATTCACCAAACTTGGAGAGCAAAGATTTGCAGCCATATTTCCAGTAGCAATTCTATCGTTGAATATTGCAGAAGCAGTATATAGAGAGTTTGAAGTATTTGCAACCTATAAAACATTAACGGTTGATCCAGGTGGTATTCTTATTGTTGGTGGTGCTTGGAATATTTTAAATGGAATTGCAGGAATTCTATGTATTGTTACATTAACAGGATTTGGTGGCATACGTGTATCAAAAGATAAAACAAAAGATATGGTATGGCCTGATATGACATGGATGTATATTATAGGTTACACCTTATGGAATTTCGCTTATGTTTACAATTGTATTTCTACAAGATCAATGTACGCTGGATTTGGTATTTTATTTGCAGCTTTAATTGCAGAATATGTATTCAAAAGAGGTGTGTGGTTACAACATAGAGCACAAATACTATCAATTTATGCTATGTTTTCTTTGTCTGTTGATTTTCAAAGTACTTCATATTTTAAAGTTTTAGCAACATACCAAGAAAGCTTATTAATGGGAATTAGCATGTTTTCTTTTATATTTAACATGGGTGTATTTGTTTTTATGACTTATACAATGGTTAAGAGTAAAAAGAATCCATTAAAAGAAGAAATTTATACCCACACAAATTATTATAAGAAAAGTGTGGTAGCAAATAATTTGTAGGCTTAGAGTAGAAATTATATAAATACTAATTGAATAGTGCTATCTGTCGATAGAAGTGAAGAAGATGACTAGCTCATCTTTTTTATTATCTAAATATAATGGTGGAATAGACTGTATATATGTGTAAAATTATGCCAGTAGATGATATAATGAAGCCAGTAGGTATCAAAAATACCTCAACTTTACAGCAGCTAACAAAGCAGTAAGTGAAAATATTAAAAGAGATAATTGAGTAAAAACAGTTAGACTATGAAACAAAAAGTTAGTAGTCTATTTTTTTATCTTTTGATCAATATAAACCATTATTAACAAGCAAATTATAGTATAAAAAGGCAACAATCTACAGATAAATAACGTCTAATAATGTGACTTATGTTAATTAATACTACAGATGTGTATGGCTAAGTTCATACCTTAAGAGAACAAGGGTAATAAGCAATAGAAAGGATAGATAGAAAGTGAAGAGAAATATGAAAAGTATTTTAGGAACTTTAATAGTACTTCTGACTATATTAAGTTTTACAGGATGTAATTTTTTTGGAGGATATCAAACAACTAGGTATTTAGATATGCATACTAACAATCCACAAGAACGAGTATTATCTATAGGAAGATTTGCAGGAGAAAAAACACAGGAGTGGGAATTTGCTGCAGCCACTCAGATTGTTGTAGAATATGAATTAGAGCAAGGAAGCATCATCATAGCACTATATGCTCCTAATGGCAAGGAGCTATTTGAAAAGGAAGTTACACCTGAAGAAGTATACAAAGAGATCTTTCAAGGTGAATTCAGTTCTGGAAAATACCATAAAATAATGTGGAAAAATATAGAAACGTGTCCCTGAATGTAGATGGGGTAATTACCAAGAAGAACACCCTTCCCATAACCCCCTACCCCTTAGAAATAGAGCAAAAATTTCTGTGAGTAAAGATAAAAGGATTGCTGAAAAAAGCAGTCTATTTTTTTGTCCTTTAACTGCAATATGTTACAGAAACAGAAAGGTAATAGTATAATGAGGGAACGATTTGCCAGTATTTATCGTCTAATAAGATAGGGGTAGCTTAGTTTATTTTGGATGAAGGTATGATGTGCAACTATACAGACTACTTAAAACATAATTTAAAATTTGTTGGCTTAATGGGCGGAAAAGCACTTAAAAAAATTGTAGTTGAGGAGTGATTTTTTGAAAAAAACTTTGTTTATTATACTAATGGTTTTGATACTGTTATTTGGATTTATTACATTCAGGTTCGGTAGTGCCCTACTACAAGAGGGGAACCCTATTCCAATTTTAACTTCGATTATTAAACTTGAGTTAACAAACAGTAATTATCAGCAGTTTTCAGAAACAAACAGCGGATATAGATATGTGTCAAAAACTACAAGAAATTCTCCTTCTAGTTATGATTTAGTAAAAGAATTCATGAAAGAAAAAGGGTGGCATTTTAAAGAGCAAGCAGGTGCAGGGTTTATATTTGAGAAGAATGAAGAGATTGTTGCTATTGGAACGAGGTTATATTCAAAAAACTATTTTCTGTGGTATGTTCCAAAAAAAGTACTTAACTAAATGATTATGATTGTTGCATAGTATTTTTTCTATGCGGCATAAAACATATCTAAGGAATGGTTATATACTTCAAATATAGTAATATAGCCATTCTTTTTTATATTGTAAAATATCAACATTTATCATTAACAAAGCCTAATGAATAAATGTCTAATTAATTTTTACTTTGTAAGTTTTAATTTCTGTTAATCTATTATTTTTATAGGAATGATGATTATTATTGAAACTTTCAATTGTACAGTTTTTAACAAACCTAATAAAATTAAAGTGAAAATATTATTTTATTAGGGGGAATTTTATTGAAAAACTCACCATTTAAATCTACCAATGCCATGATTATGGCATCACTAGGAATTGTAATTAATATTGTTTTTGGTACTATTGTGCAGACTTTACAAATTCCACTGTTATTCTTAGATACTATAGGAACTATCTTTGTAGCAGCAGTACTAGGACCTTTTGCAGGTGCATTGACAGGGGGATTAACTAATATTATACAAGGAATGATTACAAACCCTAAGAACATACCATTCGCTATTGTAAATATTGTAATTGGATTAATTGTAGGATTTATTGCTAAAAGATTTAAATTTGATTTAAAGATAGCGGCAATTACTGGACTTATATTATCTATAGTAGCTCCTTTAATAGGAACACCAATAGCTGTATTTGTATATGGTGGTGTAACTGGAGGTGGAACAGACCTTATATTTGCATGGCTGTTAGCCAGTGGACAAAGAATTTTCACTGCAGCATTTATACCAAGGATTACAGGAAATTTTGTAGATAAGATTGCTAGTTGTATATTGGTAGCTATATTAATACAAAAGCTTCCTCAAGATTTAATTAAAGGGAAGTTTGTTAAAAATGCATAGAAAAAAACAAATTGTATACATATCTCATTGTATATTAAATCAAAATGCTGTTATAAGAGAATGGGAAAGGGCGCAAGGTGCTTTTAACAATATTATAAGGGTACTGTTGGAAGACAATATCTCTATCATTCAATTGCCTTGTCCTGAATTTACATTTCTAGGGGAAAACCGCCCCCCTAAAACAAAGGAAGAGTATGATATTCCTACCTATCGAAGTCTTTGTAGCCAATTGACAATACAAGTTGTTAACCAAATAAAGGAATACATAATTAATGACTATGAAATTCTTGGGTTAATAGGGATACAAGGAAGTCCTTCCTGTGAAGCCTCAGGGGAAAAAGGAATTTTTATGGAAGAATTAATGAAATTAATAAAGGAAGAAAACATTGATTTAAATATTTTTGATATTCCTGAAGAATACATAGAGGAGCAAAGTCAAGAAGTTATAGATGCCTTTAAAAGCTATATACGAAAAATTTTGTAACCTTAGAATAGAATGATAGATAATAAGAAGACAGTAGTTAACACAAATTTATGTTTATATTAAGCTACTGTTTTTTATTTAGACTTTGTTGTAAATAATACTGCTTAAGCTGAAAAGGTATATTGCTCACCACCTTTTTAAGACGAAAAGATGATTTATACTATTTTTAAGGAATGAAATCATAGAAAGCAAAAATAATATGTGAATAATTGGTATTATAAAATATTATAAAAACATGTGGAAAAATATAGAAACGTGTGCCTGAATGCAGATGGGTAATTGTCAGAAAGAACACCCTTCCTGTAACCCCCTACCCCTTAAAAATAGAAGGAGAATTCCCGTGAATAAAGATAAAATGATTGCTGAAAAAAGCAATCTATCTTTTTGGCCTTTAACTGCCACATACTACAGAAATAGTAAATTAATGGTATAATAAGGGAGCAGTTTGAAAGGATTTATCGTCTAATAATGTAGGGGCGGTTAGTCTATTTTGGATGAAGGTATGACGTACCAGATGAAAAAGATAGCATAGTTATGCTAGTTGATACAATTCAATTGTAGGATTATTCGCTTTATTTTTAAGCTTTATACTATATATAAAATGGAATCCTCCATTGCATAGTCCGAGACTCTCAGGAAATAGTGATGATAAAACATTAATAACTATGAGTATATCTAATAGGGGATTTGTAAAAATTTACTTAAGAGAAGTTGTTATAAATGATGGAGAAAGACCAAAGAATGTTGAAGTAGGAGGTAGTAGAACGAGTCACATGGTTCTAGGTGGGGGATTAGTTGAAGACCCATATATTACATTTCATGATATAGGTGAACTATTTATATACCCAGAACTTACTGAGGAAGCCAAGGAAGAATTATTTAGAAGCAAAAGAACAAACACCATAATACATTCTGGTATTAGAATTTACAATGATGAGCCAATTGAAAAAATTACTAGTAATTATAGGTATTTCCGTATTCCTTTTACATTAGAGAAGAAAGGGATGTTACAATAGATAATTAGCACTATTTATCAAAAGGCGAAATAAAATTAAAAAGCATAGACATATGTGCTAAAAATATTAGCAATATGCCTATGCCTTAATTTTTTATAAAATACCAATACACGTTTTTAACAAAGTCTATTTCAAAGGAAGATGACTCTAAAACTTAATAAAAGATTTTAAATCAATGCTTATTCTTGTGTTGTAATTGTGACTGTATTGAAGTCACCATTCCAACTAACATTAGCCTCTATACTTTCAGCAATAAATCTAACAGGAACTAAGGCTCTGCCATTGACAAGAGTAGCAGGAGCATCTAGTTCTATTGTTTCGTTGTTTACTGTAGCTTGGTTATTTCCAATTTCAAGAGTTATATTTACATTATCTTTTGTAGCTGTAACTATTTGATCATCAGGATTCCATGAGATATTAAATCCTAAAGATTCAAATATCCCTCGTAATGGTACTAAAACACGCCCATTGCTCATGACTGGAGATGAATCAAAAAAAGTGTTTGTACCATTGATAAAAATTTGAATAGCACTATCCTCATGATTTACTAAATTTCCTGTTAGCAATGTTCCTGAAGCACCACCAACAATATATTTTCTGCCATTCCAAACAACTGAACTAAGCCAATTTGTTGTTCCAGAGTGTTCTTCATTCCAAGCAATTCCGTCTTTTGATGAAAGGATTAAACCATTGCTACCAACAGCCACATATATTTTCCCGTTCCAATTTATTGCACGAATAGATTCGGTAGTGTCTAATACATTTAGTGACCATTGATCTCCATCCTTCGACGTCGCTATTACACTATTTCTAATATAAGAAGCATCGTTACCATATCCTCCAGCAATAAATTGATTTCCATCCCATATTATAGAGTTAAAAAATACATTTAATCCCTTATCATCAAATGCTTGCTTCCTCCAATCTTCCCCATCTTCTGATGTTACTATTAATCCCCGATGACCAACTCCAACATATTTTTTACCATTCCATACGATATCCATTGGAGATTCATTGGACAAAGATTCCCAGTATGTGCCATCTGATGAACGTACTATTTCACCTCTGTATCCAACAGCAATGAATTGTTCCCCATCCCAAATAATTGAATCAAGATCAGAATAACCTGAATAGTCATCGGTTTCATATGTTTGTTGTATATCCCATGATGATCCATCCATAGAAGTTAAAGTTATTCTCCCACTACTATTCCCTTCGCCACCTATAATAACATAGTGGTTCTCATTCCAAGCAAGGTCTCCAAGATAATTGGTAGTTATATGAGGAATTTTTTCCCAATTACTCCCTAGTTGTGACCTTAATATTAACCCCTCATCTCCTACAGCTATAAACTGTTCCCCATTCCATGAGATATTTCGAATAGAATTATGTGACTCAGAGGTTCTAGCTATCCAATTAGATCCATCAAGCGATGTTGTAATTATACCTGCATTTCCTACTGCTATAAATTTATTTCCTCCCCATATAGTATTAGACAAACCATTATTTGTACCAGAGTCTACTTCTGTCCAGGTAGCTGTATCGGAAGATATTAAAATTCTTCCGCCTTTAGAAGAGTTATGATCACTTCCTACTGCTACATACAAATCATTACTATATGTAATAGAGCTAAGGTCGATATTCCTAAAATAGTTATTTGCTTCAGAAGTTCTCGAAGTCCAAGTTACACCATCGTTTGAAACCCAAATTGCTGCATATCTCTCACGGGATGTACTACCACCAAATCCGACAGCGATAAATTTATTACCATCCCATATTACTTTTCTTAACCAGCTTATCGCTCCTTCATATTCTGGATTTTTCCAAGAAATTGCATCATTTGATGTATGTATTCGTGAACCAGGTCCATCTCCACCGCCAACCATTACGTAAGTATTTCCATTGTATGCTATGCTGTTGATACGTCTTTCAATCACAGCACCTTTGTTCCATTTTATTCCATCGGGTGATGTGACGATTTGAGTAATTTGTGTGTAAGTCCCTGGCTTATATGTAGGATAAAAAGCAACAAACTGTTTATTAGTTTTTACAATTCCACGCAAGCCTTTCTCTAAACTTGATTGATTGAGTGTCCACTCAAGCCCGTCTTGTGATGTTATAATTGAGCCGTCATCTCCATAAATAATAAATTGTTCACCGTTCCAAACAATAGCAGTCAAGTCATTATTGGTGTCAATAAAATTAGTTGTCCATGTAACACCATCAAAAGATACTTTTACCGTACTATCATTACCAATAGCAATATATTTGCCATCAGCATAGACTACGCATCTTAAGGAATTTCTAGATAAATCAATGTTCTTTTCCCATTCAACATTACTTGTATTCACTGCATAAACTTGATTTTGTTCAGAAAAGATACTAATGATAAAAAATAGCATGAAAAATATTAATAGTAATTTTTTTTTCATTTTTTATAACCTCCATAAAATTTTGATGTAATTTACATTAATAGCTACACAGTTTTACAGAAAGATATTTACAAATAAAGTATGTACGACTTCTGTATAGTATATTGAAATATAGCCACGATAGTACTTCTATATAAAAATGTATAATACCTTTATAAATAATTCGCCACATTTCTACTTAAATCGACAATATATATAAGATGCTATATTAATACAAAGGAGTTATACATTTATGTCTGCATTGTAAAAACTGTAAGAAAATAAATATATAGGAATATCATTTCATAGAAAATAACAATAAGAGGTAAGAAGCAGAAGTGGTAGATGAATACCTTGAAACTGATAATATTGAAGAGCTAGTAGATATACTGGAAGTAATTCATGGAATCTTACATAACAGAAATGTAACGGTGGAGGAACTAGAAGATATAAGAATTCAGAAAAAAGAGGAACGTGTAATATAGGAATTTACTGTAGTATATTAAGAAAAACCAACGATATTTTTTTACTTTTTCTCATAAATTTTAATTATAAAACTATGTCTTGAGGGGGAGTTGGGGTGTACAGGCAAATATTGAGGGCAGCTATAACTTTTTTCCTATGTATTGTTTTAATAGGAGGATTTGTTTTATTTTATCAACATAATGCGATGAATAGATTTA
>JAFIFG010000046.1 GCA_020832135.1 Clostridiaceae bacterium | reverse complement strand
AAGATTTTATTTTATCTGTATCAGGAATATTTCTTAATGTAAATAGATTATCAGCTTCATCTATTCCTGGAATAGGCGGTTTTATAGGACCAGCACCAGGAGATAATACAACATAATCATAAGATTCATCATAGGTCTCACCTGTATTGACATCCTTAATAGTAACAGTTTTCTTATCACGATTGATTTTGGTTACTTCACTAAAAGTACGAATATCTATATTGAACTTTTCGGACATCCCCTCTGGTGTTTGAACCAATAGAGAACTTTTTTCTTCAATAATTTCTCCGATATAATAAGGAAGACCACAATTAGCAAAGGATATATGCTCTCCTCTTTCAAAAAGAATAATTTCTATATTTTCATCTAACCTTCGAAGTCTAGCAGCGGCAGAAGCACCACCGGCTACACCTCCAACAATAATTACTTTTTTCTTCATCATAAACAACCTCCTAAACAGTTTTGATATCAATTCTATAATCATTATATTCAAATAATACAATTAAATGTCTAAAGAAAATTTATAGCATTGATAAGTTAATATTTATAGCATTAACTTATCAATGCTATAAATTAAATAATATGTGCATAATCTTCAGTACTTGTTCATTGGCTACCTTATAGGTGATTTCCAATCCTTTACGGTCTCCCACAATAATGCCAGCAGACTTTAATTTGGCTATATGCTGTGAGATAGTGGATTGTGGAATTTCAAGACAACCCTGTATTTTGCTTACATTACAGCCACCGGTTTGCAATAAACCTCTTACAATACATAGACGAACTGGATGACCTAGGGCCTTTAAAATTTCAGCTTTTTCTTCTAAATCTTTTAAGTTGGTATCTAAAGTTTCCATATAAGGTGCCTCCTAATTATCTTTACATTCTAATATTACGATATATAAATATGTATGTCAAGAATAAAATCATAGCTGAAGATAAAACATAGTTGTTCTATAAAAACTAGAAATTGTGGAAATACTATAGTAATATGGATAAGAAGGAAAAATTATTCAAATACATAATGGAGAGGAAAGATACATATGAAAAATCCAATAGTTACATTTATTATGGAGGACGGCAATGAAATGAAGGCGGAACTCTATCCAGAGGTGGCCCCTAATACAGTAAATAATTTTATTTCATTGGTGAAAAAAGGATTTTATAATGGGCTAATATTTCACAGAGTTATTCCAGGCTTTATGATTCAGGGAGGGGATCCTAATGGAACTGGTATGGGGGGGCCTGGATATGGTATAAAAGGAGAATTTACATCTAATGGCTTTAAAAATGATTTAAAACATGCAAAAGGAGTACTTTCTATGGCAAGATCAATGGATCCTAACTCCGCTGGTTCGCAATTCTTTGTAATGGTTGCTAACTCTCCTCATCTAGATGGACAGTATGCAGCTTTTGGAAAAGTCTTTGAAGGAATTGAGACAGCTGACAAAATTGTGTCTGTAAAGAGAGATCGTAATGATAGGCCCCTTGAGGATCAACGTATAAAAGAAGTTACTGTTGAAACCTTTGAGGTAGATTATCCAGAACCAGAAAAAATGTAGATATTAAAATAAATATGATAAATAAATACACCTTCAATGTGAGGTGTATTTTCTTTGATAGAAGGTATTATATAAAGCAACTTGTTATTCATACTTATAAGTGTTAAAATATTAATTGAAGTAACACTTAAAACCAAATTACGTAATTTCTAGGATTGAGGGGAGGAAATACCATTTGTTAGGTAAAAAGATAAGAGAAATAAGGCATAAAAAAGGTATGACACTTAATGAATTAGCTGAAGACATAAATGTAACTGCAAGTTATATTTCCCAGGTTGAAAGAAACATTATAGAACCTTCTTTATCATCATTAAGAAAAATTGCTGTAGCATTAGGTGTGCCTATCTATACATTCTTAAGTGACGATACGGCTGATCCAGTATTGATTAAGGCTTCTGAAAGAAAAAAGTTAGATTTACCTGAAAGTAGTATCACTTATGAATTTGTTACTCCTATGGTATCTGATCATAATATTAAACCTAAAATGGAGATTATATTTTTTCAGTTGGCACCTAAATCTTGGACAAGTCATGAAAATATAACACATGAAGCGGATGAATGTATATTTGTGATTGAAGGTGAGTTAGAGATATATCTGGAAGATAAAAAACATGTGTTAGAAGCAGGTGATAGTATATACATAAAAGAAAACATAGGACATAGATTTTATAACCCAACAGATAAAGTAGTAAAAGGGTTGACCCATATTACACCAGCAATATATTAAATTAATTACATGTAAACGATTTCTTTTAAAGACTATAAGCGCTTATTTTAAGGTGATGTAGTCTTTTTTTATTGGCATAAAAGATATATTGAGATTTTATACGGTTGACTATAGCTCCCTTTAATGTAAATAACTTGATAAATATACATTATAAACAGAAAATTCTATATATAATATACATATGTACTTTAAATATAGGATTAAATTGATATAATTAAATAAGAGCTATTATTAAGAATAAGGGGTGACTAAGGTGTGGGCAGAAGATAAAAAAATAAAAGCCTACGGGTGGGGGATATGAGGGATATTAATTTTATTCTATATAGTAGTATTTTTTCATCGGATGGCTCTTGGAGTAGTTCGTGATGAATTGATAAAGGAGTTCCATATTACCAGTACTACTTTTGGCTATTTAGGATCTACTTATTTCTATGTATATATGATGATGCAAATCCCATCAGGAATTTTAGCTGATACGTTAGGTGCCAGAAAAACAGTAGCATCAGGAACTATTTTAGCAGCTGTAGGTTCTATGATCTTTGGGTTAGCCCCCAGTATAGGTTATGTATTTCTAGGACGACTTCTAGTAGGGTTAGGTGTTTCTGTAGTATTAATTTGTATACTAAAAATATTATCTCAGTGGTTTATGATAAAAGAATTTGCCACGATGGCAGAACTTTATCAAAAAGCTTTTATGTATTGCTTTATTGCTGTTATCATTAGTAGTTTAGCTAGTTTTTTTATAAAAGAGACCTATTGTGTTAATATTTATAAGGATTTTTCTGAAAAAGAATCAGTCTAGATGGCTACTATATAATTAGTAGTCATTTTAGGTTTTTCGTTAACTTATTAGATAATGATGAACTTTTTTATGTGTTCTATTGTCTTAACACAGCAAGTGAATAAAAAGGTTTTATTCTATAAAGAGAGAATAATATAAAGAGTTTAAAAGAGAGGGGAAATTTAAATGGATAGAGAAGAAACATTAAAAAAGTTAGTAGTTTATTACTCCTTTGAAGGTAACACAAAGTACGTAGCCGAAACCATAGCAGAGACTACAGGTGCGGATTTATTAGAATTAAAGCTTGAAAAAGAGATTAGTTCTAAAGGAGCCATGAAGTATTTTTGGGGTGGTGCTCAAGTCTTAATGAAAAAGAAACCAAATCTTCGGGCATTGGATAAAAATCCTCAAGAGTATGATATAATATTTATTGGCACACCTGTCTGGGCTTGGACCTTTGCACCGCCACTAAACACTTTTTTTAGTAACGTTAAGTTAAAAGGAAAGAAAATTGCTTTATTTAGCTGCAATAGGGGTCAAAATGGAAAGACTTTTAGAAATATGAAAACAGAGCTAGAGAATAATGATATCGTAGGAACTATAGATTTTTTTGATCCATTATTAAATAACAAAGAAGAAAATAGAACAAAAACAAAGAATTGGGCACAAGAAATAGTAAGCTCAATCTAAATTTTTTAAAGGATGTGAAAGAATTTGAACCAAGAAAATAAATATTTACCTATGTTAGCTGGGGTAGCTACAGCAATTATATTTGGTTTTTCCTTTCTATTTACAAAGGAAGCATTAGATTTTTTAAGTCCCTTTCATCTATTAGGACTAAGGTTTGGCTTTGCTTTACTTGCTATGACTGTTTTGAAGTTACTGGGTCTTATAAAAATAGAGTATGCAGGCAAGCGGTTACAAGCACTAATATTTTTATCTTTATTCCAGCCTGGACTTTATTTTGTATTTGAAACTATAGGAGTAAATATGGCTTCAGCATCTGAAGCAGGTATGGTGATAGCATTGATTCCTGTAGTAGTTACGATATTAGCAGCTATATTTTTAGATGAAAGACCTTCAAAATTACAATCCGTATTTGTAACTTTATCAGTTTTAGGGGTTATGTTTATTATAGCCATGACAGGTAATATCAATGTAGGTGATAACTTTAAAGGGATGCTTCTATTAATAGGTGCAGTGCTTTCTGCCGGTGTTTTTAATATTCTATCAAGAAAATCCTCTCTACAATTTAAACCTGTAGAGATCACCTATGTGATGGTTTGGGTAGGCTTTATTACTTTTAATAGTATAGCTTTACTACAGCATACCTATCAGGGTAATTTAGTCAATTATCTCCAGCCTCTAGGTAATATGAAGGTCCTAATTTCTATTATATATCTTGGAGTACTATCTTCAGTAGTAGCTTTTTTCATGGTTAATTTTATGTTGTCAAAATTAGAAGCTTCTAAGTCCGCTGTATTCGGTAATTTAATTACAGTTATTTCTATTATTGCTGGTGTGGTATTTAGAGGAGAACCTTTTTATTGGTTTCATGGTGTTGGAGGTCTAATGATTTTAGTAGGTGTATGGGGTACGAATTATTTTGTGAAACAGAAGGAATTATATGAAATTAAATTTGATACTATAAAAAATAGGTAGCAAGAAAGTCCTAGATTATTTCTAGGACTTTCTTACTATTTCGAGACCTAAGGCCTATATGTACCATTTATTGCTTATGCCCCCTAATATTGGATATATAAAGCATAAGATAGAGTTGAAGTCATAAAAAAACTCCAAATTACAAATGTGAATTTCGACAATTTTTGAAAAATACCTAGTATATTTGTGAAAATATTGGTAAAATCTTAGTAAACGTAGATACATACTCTTATGGAAATTAGGTGGATTTATGAAGTTTCTAAGATTTAAAAGCATAAGAAAAAGACTATTGGTTGGTATAACCATAAGTCTTATGGTGCTAATCTTTATTTTTACCACCTCTTATAATTTTTTCACTCAGAATGTTGTTGCTGACCTTGTAAAGGATAATAGCTTTAAAAATATAAAGGCACATGCGGAAATTATGGATCAGTGGTTAGGAGAAAGAGTGAATGAAATAGAGCTATATGCCAATAGTCCTACCATTAAAACCATGGAGTGGCAAAGAATAGAGTCTTATTTGCAGCAGGAAATGATAAAAAAGTCTGATATATACACAATTTTATTTTTAGCTGATACAGAAGGAAATTATCACACTAACCGGACAAGAGACGCAGGTAATCTTTTAGATAGAGAGTACTTTCATAAAGTGATGGCAGGGGAGACGATTCTTTCTAATGCATTGATATCTCAGTCTACTGGTCAACAAATTGCTGTTATAGCTGCACCTGTTAAAAATGATGCAGGAGAAGTTGTAGGCTTGATGGGGGGATCGTTGGACTTAAAGAAACTACATAATTTGTCACAGTCCTTTAATGTTTCCAACACAGATCATGGTAGCTATTCCTATATTATTGATAAAGAGGGTTTGGTTATAAGTCATCCAAATAAAAGCTTAATTATGAAGGAAAACATCACTATTGCCTCTGAAATTGTAGATGATGATATTGTACTTGCAGCTCATGAAATATTAAGTAATGAAGAAGGGTATGTAACTTATACCTATCAAGATGTGGAAAGTGATGTCTATTATAAGGTGTTGTCTAGTACTGATGGTTGGAGAGTTGTTTGTAAATTGCCAACAGCTTATCTTTGGGCACCTCAAGTTATAATAGATAGGATCATGTTTTTAACTGCAATGGTTATACTTATATTAGGTTTTTTTGGGAACTTATTTTTCATAAATAAAAATACACAACCCATCATTGAATTAAAGGAAGCCTTTGACCAAGCGGCGGCAGGTGACTTATCTGTACGTTCTAGAATGGAATATGAAGATGAGATAGGAGATGCCAGTAGAAGCTTTGATATTATGATGGACAAGTTAAGCACTTTGACCTATTATGATCCTGTAACTAAGTTGCCCAACAGAAATTATGTGATAGAAGAAATCACTTCAGAGTTAGCCCATAGAAGAATAGATGAAAAAGAACTAAGTATAGCTTTGTTTTCTATAAATAAATTTAAGGCTATTAATGATATACATGGCTTCCAGGCGGGAGATCAAGTTTTACTGGAAATAGGAGAGAGGATAAAGCAAGTTATAGAAGACAAAAATAAAGTTTCGCGTATTAGTGGAGATGAGTTTATCGTAATATTTTATGAGGCTTATACAAAAAGTGATGTTATAAAAATCATAGAAAAAATCATTGAAGAGGTTACTAATGCTTTTCTGATAAATGGCCAACAAATATATATAACTACCAGTGCGGGAGTAGTGTTTTATCCTGATGATGGAAAATTTGTAGATACTCTACTTAAAAATGTAGGGGTGGCGAAGTTAAAAGCCAAAGAAAAAGGCCTCAACCAATACCAATTGTATAATGAAGAAATGGATCGACAGTTAACAGAAGAACTAACGATGGAGAAGGATATACATCATGCCTTGGCAAACGGAGAATTCGTTTTAAACTACCAACCCTTTATACATATGAAAACTGGGGAGATAGTAGAGGCAGAAGCCCTAGTAAGATGGCATCATCCAAAAAAAGGATTAATTCCTCCTACTAAGTTCATACCTATAGCCGAAAAAAACAATTTAATTATTTCTATTGGTAATTGGGTGTTGAAGGAGGCATGTACACAAAATAGGAGATGGCAGGACCAGGGATACAAACCTATTGTTATATCAGTAAATATTTCTGTTATTCAATTTGAAAAAAATAACTTTGTAGAAACCGTCAAAGAAATTATAGAAGAGACAAAATTAGAGCCTAAGTATTTACAATTAGAAATTACAGAAGGATTGATTATGAAAAATACGAAGGAAAATATACAAAAGTTACATAAATTAAAGGAAATAGGAGTCCAGATATCGATTGATGACTTTGGAACTGGTTTTTCTTCCTTAAGCTATTTAACTCAGTTTCCAATAGATAGTTTGAAAATTGATAGATCCTTTATAAGAGAAGTTGAACAAAGCAAACAGGCTCAAACCATTATATCTACCATTATTTCCATGAGCACTGCTTTAGGAATACAAAATATTGCTGAGGGAATAGAAACTTCAGGACAGTTAGAGTTTATTAAGCAAGAGAATTGCCATAGAGCTCAAGGTTATTACTTCAGTAAACCAATTGAGGCAACAGATTTTGAAAATCTATTAGCATCTAATAAAAAGTTTTAAATGATAAGGGCAGAGAATAGATCCTCTGCCCTTATCATTTAAAATAGAGATTCTAAATCTATATTTTTTTCAAGACCATCAATAATAGCATGAATGTTTTTATAGCTAGTATTTGCGGTATAGACCCTTTGAAACTTCTTGGTTGCCAAACTCTTTTTACCTATTTTCCAATAGGCCACCCCCATATTATAGTGACAATCAATATAGGGTTCCTCCATTCTTCTTTTGCGACCAACGGCATTTTTAAAGGCTTCAATTGCTACTTCATATTGTCCTTTCCCTATAAAACATTGACCTTTAAAATAGTTTTTCCATAGTGTAAAATCAATATCGTCCACTGTATCTTCAGGAAGGGTTTCAATAATTTTTAATGCGAAGTCGTAATCCTTCTTTTCTATGGATAAAGCAATGGTAGAGGCTTTGGGAGACCAATATTGTTGAATATCAAGGTGTACAGGATTAAATCTGTTGAAATATTCTTTATAAATAAAATAAGCTTGATCAAACTCTTCCATTTCTAAAAAACATTCAGCTTTTGTCAGATTTAAATCCTTATTAGCAGATGGGTGCTTTAGGACATGATCTAAAGCTTCAATACATTTATCATATTTTTTAGTCTTAAAATAATTAAGAGCATCTCTATAACTTTTAGCTTCTTTATCAGTGCTTTTTCTCCAAGCTCCTTTACCATATATAGCTGCTATACCGAAAAGAAATAATCTAGGATTCAGAAAAGTAAGAAATATAAATACAATACCTACTCCCCCCAAAATAGATTGTAAGGGATAAAATTTGCCTTTCAACTCCTTTGGTACTTCAGAGCTTAAAAAAGAAGGAGATGTATAGTTGCTTTCTACTTTTATTCGTGGCTTAGTTTTAGAACCTTGACTGCTACCTAAGCGCTGCTCCTTTACATAAGAAATCCCAGTTCCGGGAATAGAAGCAGTTGTTCTAGTACCACGGGGGCCTACACCTACTCTAAATCCCTTTGTTCCACCACTTATTCCAACACCGCTTTTACTAAGATTTACTCGGAAACCTTTTCCAAGTTTGAAACTTTTTCTAAATCTTAAACCCATAGTAAACCTCCTAAATAAAAAGTATTACATATATGATTACATAATAAATAGTGAAATACAAGGGATAAAGATAAAAGGCAAAAAGAAATTAACTATATTAAGAATATATTGTTTTATTATTTATTGTAGTTGTACACAATGTAATATGTACTTGTTTTTAATTGACATAACCTACGCAAAAAGATAAAATCAATTGTATTGTAAATAATAAGAATAAATAAACTATCTATATAGAAAGAGGAAAAAATATGTCCCAACAATTTTTGAATGAAGTAAGGCGAAGAAGAACCTTTGCCATCATATCTCACCCTGATGCAGGGAAAACAACTTTGACGGAAAAACTATTGTTATATGGAGGTGCCATAAGACTTGCAGGTTCCGTTAAATCAAGAAGAGCACAAAAACATGCAGTATCTGACTGGATGGAGATCGAAAAACAAAGAGGTATTTCTGTTACCTCCAGTGTATTACAATTTGACTATGATGGGTATTGTATTAATATTCTAGATACCCCTGGACATCAGGACTTTAGTGAGGATACCTATAGAACATTAATGGCAGCCGATAGTGCCGTGATGGTAATTGACTGTGCTAAAGGTGTGGAGGCTCAAACTAAAAAGCTTTTTGAAGTTTGTAAGATGAGAGGTATACCTATTTTTACCTTCGTTAATAAACTGGATAGAGCTGGAAAAGATCCCTTTGAACTTATGGAGGAAATAGAGGATGTACTTGGTATACGTTCTTATCCAATGAATTGGCCTATTGGTACTGACGGAAACTTTAAGGGAGTATATGATAGAACCAAATCACAAATAGAGGTCTTCAGTGAAGGTAAGCATGGTCAAGCACTGGTTAATTCAGTAATAGGAGATGTTACTGACAAAGCATGTAAGGATCTCATCGGGGAAGACATGCATAGCCAACTCATGGAGGAAATAGAGCTATTAGATGTAGCTGGAGATAACTTTGATTTAAACAAAATACTTAAGGGTGAACTAACACCTGTATTTTTTGGTAGTGCTATGACGAACTTTGGAGTTAGACCTTTCCTGGAATCATTTTTAGAGCTGACTACACCACCAATGGCAAGAGTTAGTAATCAAGGGGAAATAGACCCTGAGAGTGAAAATTTTACAGGATTCATATTTAAAATTCAAGCTAATATGAATCCTGCCCATAGGGATAGAATTGCATTTATGCGTATTTGTTCTGGAGAATTTAATAAAGGCATGGCTGTAAATAATGTCCGTACTAAAAAATCAATTAAATTAGCACAGCCTAAGCAGTTTTTAGCTCAAGACCGTGTAGTGGTAGAGACAGCTTACCCAGGCGATATTATTGGGGTACATGATCCAGGTGTGTTTAATATTGGCGACACATTATGTCAAGATAACTCTAAGGTGGAATATGAAGGTATACCTGTTTTCGCCCCAGAGCATTTTGCAAAGGTATATGCTAAGGATTCTATGAAGAGAAAACAATTCTTAAAAGGTATTGAACAATTATCAGAAGAGGGTGCAATTCAAATCTATAAAAGACCTGATATCGGTGTAGAAGAATTGATTATAGGAGTTGTTGGAGTACTACAATTTGAAGTACTAGAATACCGTTTAGAAAGGGAATATGGTGTTGAAATCAAAATGACCCCATTATCCTTTAGATATATTAGATGGGTTGAGATGGAAAATATGGATTATAGTAACTTTAGCTTAACCATGGATAGTATGATTGTAGAGGATAAAGAAGGTAAACCGGTAGTGTTATTTGAAAATGAGTGGTCTATTCAGAAGGTAGAGGAACGTAATAAAAAAGCAATCCTAAAAACTATATCAACAAAGAATTAATAAAACAGCTGATGAACTTGTGGAGAGTAAGTTTATCAGTTGTTTTTTATAAAAACATTTACAAGTTTTAAAAAAAGTGATAATATAACATAAATTATTCGAATATTTTTAATTATAAAATTATACAAATTAGTTTTTTTATACCATGTAATGAATGAAATAATGTTTCAACAAAACTATTGACAAATTTCAAAATACACACTAAACTAATACAACGAGGTAATGCTTTAACTAATTAAAGCAAAATAGTTAAAGGTGGTTTTCTAGTAATAAAAAGAGAACATAATCTATATATAATAAAGAAAGGAGGGTTGGGAGAAATTTTATAAACTAATCATAAACCGTAAGGAGGGGGACTTTATGTTTACAAATCCAGTAGTATTATCTGTTATTGTAATGATTGTATTATGTCTTTTTAAATTAAATGTTATTTTATCCTTAATTGTTGCAGCAATTGTTGGGGGTGTGTTAGCCGGTATCCCTGTTGGTGATACCATGGGGACTTTAATTGGAGGTATGGGTGGAAACTCTAGTACCGCATTAAGTTATATATTGCTTGGTGCATTAGCAGCATCTTTACACAAGACTGGCATCGCAGAGGTGTTGGCTAAAAAGATTGTAGAATGGGTGAAGGGAAAAGGAATTATTCTTGTAGTAGTACTTGCAATCGTAACTTCATTTTCACAAAATCTTATCCCTGTACACATAGCTTTTATTCCTATTATGATTCCACCATTGGTGGCTGTAATGAACAAACTAAGAATTGATAGAAGAGCTGTAGCTTCAGCACTAACCTTTGGATTAAAGGCACCTTATGTTGCATTACCTATAGGGTATGGTTGGATTTTCCATGGTATCATTAGTGATCAAATGACGGAAAATGGTATGGCTATAGCACAGGGGGATGTTTGGAAGGTAATGTGGATCCCTGGAGTAGCTATGGTGATTGGATTAATTATAGCAGTATTTTTCACTTATAGAAAATCAAGAGATTATGAAAATTTAGATTTAGCGGGTGAGGAGGCAGCTGCAGCAGCTGAGGAATTACCAGTAAAAATGACAGGTAAGCATTGGGTGGCTTTAATTGGGGCTGTTTCTGCTTTAGTAATTCAATTAAGCCCTATAGGATCCCTACACATTGGTGCCATTGTTGGTATGATTATTATGCTAGCTGGTGGAGCTATTAAGTGGAAAGACATAGATGAAATGATTAACAGTGGTATTGGCATGATGGGCTTTATTGCCTTTGTAATGTTGGTTGCAGCAGGTTATGGAGCTGTTATTAGAGAGACAGGCGGAGTAGAATCTTTGGTTGAGGCAGCATCCGTTATTATAGGTGGAAGTCAATTTGTAGCCGCTACGGTATTGATTCTAGTAGGACTTGTTATAACTATGGGAATTGGAACTTCTTTTGGAACCATTCCTATCATAGCGGCAATTTATGTTCCTCTAGCAACTGCCATAGGGTTTAGCCCACAGGCTACCATATTATTAATAGGTACAGCAGCAGCACTGGGAGATGCGGGATCTCCGGCTTCGGATAGTACATTAGGGCCAACTGCTGGATTAAATATAGATGGACAGCATGATCATATATGGGACACTTGTGTACCAACCTTTATCCACTATAATATACCATTAATTATATTTGGGGTTATAGGAGCTGTTTTATTATAAGAGATTAAGAGATAAAGCAATGTAGCGGAGAATTTTTTCTCCGCTATTAACTTATTACTGTATTTTTAATTAGGTGGTGTTAAAAATGAAATTGAATTTTATTAAGGTAAATCCTGTGGAAAATATGACAGTGTTTATTACAGATTCTGTTCCACGTAATACCTACAGATCTATAGCAAAACAACTAATGAACTATAATAATATTCATGCTGAGCAAGTAGGATTTCTTGAAGAGCCTTCTAAAGAAAATAGTGAAGCCTGTAAGCGATTACATATGATGGGTGATGAATTTTGTGCTAATGCCACTAGAGCACTGGCGACATTTTTAGTATTCAAACAGTGTTCCGGTATTATAGAAGATGATAAAAAGTTTGTTGTACCATTAGAGGTTTCGGGTGTAGAGGATTTATTATACTGTGAGGTAGAGGCCACTGATAAGAAACATAAATTTATATCAACAGCAAAGCTACCTACCTATAAAAGCATACAGGAAAAAATAATTATATTTCATCAAGTAGCCCATAAAGGAACTTTAATTACATTTTCTGGTATAGTGCACTTTATAGTAAGTGGCATAGAAGAGAATGAAAAAGAGAGCTTCTTCAAAGTAGTCAAAGACAGCCTAGGGGATTTGCAGTATGAGGCACTAGGGATTATGTTTTATCAGGAAGAAGAAGGTTATATGGAACCGTTGGTCTATGTAAAGGCTACAGAAAGTGTTTTCTGGGAAAGAGGTTGTGGTTCAGGGACAGCAGCTTTAGGCTTAGCCTTAGCTTACAGAGATAAAAAGTCTATTGATAGGACAATAAGGCAACCAGGAGGAGCATTGGATGTTATTGTTCATTGGGAAAATCAGAAAGCTACAGATGTGTATATTAAAGGAATAGTAGAGATCGTAGCAGAAGGTGTAGTATATCTATAAAAGCAGAGAAAAATTCTATTTTTTCTCTGCTTTTATAGGTATGTTAATAGATATTATCATATTTTTGTAAAATCTTCATATCTTCTATATTATCGGTATTATTGTTATGATGATTTTTAACTAAAAATAATATTTTAGGATCTAAATTTAAGGGTAGAAGCATAGTGTACCCTATTTCGGCATGATTATTTTTAAAATAAATGGCTTCCTTTAAAAAACTAGGTAACATATGGTTTTTAAGTTGAAATTTTTTTATTAAAACAACAAAGGACTTATTGATTAAAGTTAAGTTACTACCCACTTTGCCTATATCGTGTAAAAGGGCAGCCTTAATGAGGACAGTATTGTGGGGTGCTTCTTTTCTACAACCATAGGCAACATTTAAGCTATGCCTTTGTTCGCTGATTCTTAGTTGAAAGAATAGCTGATGTTCCTCCGGTGTTAAGTGCTCTCTTATAAAGGCGATATCTTCTGTAGTAACCTTAGCTGATAATCCTTGATAAAACTGCTGTATTCTGTATAGCATAAGTATGGACTCCTTAAAGGTTTAATTTTAATCTGATTATTAATAGTATAACTATTTTACTATAAAATAGTTTTAAATGAAATGACAAATCGCAATAAAAGGATTTATTTGTTCTTTGTAGTATAGACATAATATAGGATAGAAAACAGGAGGGATACAGATGAAGGCACTGTTTACTTATAATTACGGTGAAGAAAAGATGGAGGCAATAAGAAAACTAGGCTATGAGATTATGATGGCAAATGAAAAAGAAATAGCCTATACGGAAGACATGTCCGAGGTGGAGGTATTAGTATGCTACAATCCATTCAATACTTTAGATATAAATAAAATGGAAAATCTTAAGTGGATTCAATTATCCAGCATAGGCATTGATCAAACACCAAAGGAGATTATAAAGAAAAAGGAAATCCAATTAACTAATAATAAAGGTGGATATAGTATTCCTATGGGAGAATGGGTTTTATTAAAGATGTTGGAAATATATAAAAAAAGCTATAAATTTTATGGACAACAGCAAAAAAAATTATGGAAAATCAATACAGGCCTTTTAGAGCTTTATAGAAAGCGAATAGGATTCATAGGTACTGGAAGTATTGCTATAGAATCCGCTAAGCGACTACAGGGTTTTGAGGCTCATGTAGTGGGTGTTAATACAAAGGGTACGAAGGTCCAACACTTTGAAAAATGTTACCCTATAGATAAACTACAGGAAGTATTGAAAACTTGTGACATTGTGGTTTTAACCATACCCTATACAGAAAAAACCCATCATTTAATAGATAAAGAGGAATTAAAAAGTATGAAAAAAGATGCGGTCCTTATCAATGTCTCTAGAGGGAGCATTATTAATGAAAAGGCTTTGATTGAGCATTTGAAAGAAGGAGAACTTATGGGAGCTGCATTAGATGTTTTTGAAGAGGAACCATTAGCAATTGATAGTGAATTATGGGGGATGGAAAATGTTATAATCACTCCCCATAACTCTTGGATCTCTGAAATGAGACATGAGAGAAGATTTAGGATTATATATGAGAATATGAAACGGTATAAGGAAAAGGAAGAATTAATTAATACGGTAGATATAGCAAAGGGATATTAAAATGACAAACCTTTGGTATAACAACCTTTCCTGTGTCATATATATGGAGTAACTATATATATATGATATTTTTAAAAAAGGGGGAGTTGTTTTGGTAACTTGGATTGCTTTGATACTAGTTATTATAGGTGCATTGAATTGGGGTTTAGTGGGATTATTTCAGATAGATCTTGTGGCTAAGCTCTTTGGAGGCCCAAGGTCGTTAGTGAGTAGAATAATTTACAGCTTAATAGGTTTATCAGGAATCGTGACATTAATTATGCTGATATTAAGATGATAGGTGAAAGAAGACAGCCAACAAGTTGGCTGTTTTTAATGGGTAAAAAAGTTATTCGGAAGCTAGTTGAGGCAATGTATTTGCACCATAGGGCATTAGGAATGTTTTAAGATTATTACCCTTTTCGCCATAGGTCATAGCTAATGCTTCCTCTATAGTATTTACAACTTTAATATTTGCTCTTTTCACTAAATGCTCCTCCATACTAGAGACGAAGATAAGATGGAAGTTTGCTGCCGCCTCACTTATGAAGTAACCTATATATTTAGCTATAGAAAAATCTTTTCTTAAGGCTGTTTCCCTCTCTAACATTGTATCGTAATCTTGAATGATTTGCTGAACTTCATCATTGCCAAATCCTTCATTACATTCACTCAAAATAATGATAGTGCCCCCTGGCTTTACTGCTTCTTTAGCATTGATCAGGGTCTTAGCAGCTTGGTAAAGATTCATATCCTTAGGGTATCCACCAGCACTAGCGATGACTAAATCAGCCTTCTCTGTTATGGATACACCGTCTAAATCATCTACTATTTTACAACCAGCTTCATGTGCCTTTATATAATCTCCGGCAACAGCGGCAGCAATTTTACCATTAGGACCCATAATAACATTAAACAAAAAAGATGGTTTAACAAACTCAGCAGCCTCTAGCATATCATTGTACAAGGGGTTGTTGACTACATTACCACTTCGTACTAAAGGATTACTTCCTTCACCTAGTTCGGGATTTAAGGATAAAGCATGATTACTCATAATCGTTTCATAGCTACATATACCAGGAAGAATTGATTTTTTCCCGCCACCCCATCCAGCCAAGAGATGGAATACAATGCCCCCAGTGATTAGAATATGATCACATTCCATTGCTTGTTTATTTACATGCACAGCAGTACCGTAGCTGGTAGTACCTACGTAAACTACATTTTGCTGATCTCGGCAATCATGGTCAATTACTGTAAATCTATCTGCTAACTTATCCCCCAAAAGGACTCTGTGTTCTTCTATAGTATGCTTTCTGTGGGAACCGGTAGAAGCAAGAAAGTGTATATCCTCATCTCTAATACCTGCATTATTTAATTCCTCCACAAGGTAAGGAAGATATGTACTCATCTTTTGCCATGCTCTAGTGATATCAGAAATAACAATACATATACTTTCACCCTGGTTAACAATCTTCTGCAATCTATCACTATGAATAGGATTTTTCAAAGCATCTAAAATAATTTCTTCTTCATTTTTAGAAGTATCTATAGCATTGTTTTTTATAATATCTAGCAAATTCTCCTTATGTAGAGATACATCTACCACACCTTTTCCATATTTCATTTGCAAAGTTTCCATAGGTAATCCCCCTTACAGGTTGAAAATACTGAAAATTTTAATTATATACATTCTATCATAAAATCTTACAGTAAGGATGTCAATGTTTATTATAGATATAATTTAAAAATATTAATAAATTTCACTATGAGTTAAATATAGAGCCAAATAATTATGGGTATTTAGTATTTATTTATTATAAAGTTTTAACAAAAAAAATTTATAAGCATATAATGATAATGAGAAAATTGAGAGGAGGATTATTGTGCATTATAACGATTATAATTATGGAATGCCTAACTTTATAGAACCTATGAGAAGTCTGCAAGTGCCTGAACCACCTGCATGTCCAGGAGGAACCATATATACAATAAGACCTGGAGATACGATGTTTCGTATTGCTAATAGATATGGTATAGGTTTAAATGATTTAATTGCAGCAAACCCACAAATTACAAATCCTAATGTAATATTTGAAGGACAAAGGATTTGTGTACCAGCAATTATCGACCCAACACCGCCACCACCAGAGGAATTTTGTCCAGAAGGAATAGTGTATGTAGTTCGTAGAGGTGATAGTATGTTTACTATTGCTAGGAGCTTCGGAGTAACATTACAAAGGCTTATAAGAGCAAATCCACAGGTTGCAGATCCGAATGTGTTGGAGGTTGGTCAAAGAATCTGTGTGCCAGTACCTGATGTGCCATTACCAGAAGGGATAGTTAGAGTGAATCTAACACCTCAAATAGAAGGGGTCTTGGGAGCTACTGCATTTGTTAATATACCAGAGCCTACACTTTGGATTAGTACTTTTGGTTTACCAAAGCCTTCAGAAATAGATGCAAAATTTACTTGTTACTATGCTTGGGTTGTAGACAGAGACACAGATAAGTATTTTGGTGTTAGACTAAAAGATACTGGGGTGCCAGGTATTCTAGCTGGATACGGTACTACCACAGGAACCTTTAGGGGATATGATGAAATCATAGTAACAGCTGAGCCTAAGGATGCTGCAAAAAGGCCTACAGGTCCAGTTGTTTTAAGAGGAAGGATAGTTACGTAAACATAATAAAACCTATAGTCAGTTGATGGCTATAGGTTTTCATTATGTAAAATAAAGCCAAATCTATAGGTATGTGGTATAATTATAGAGTAATGCTAAAAGATTACTTTAGAGATATGAAAAGGGGTGACACAATGAAAAGGTGGGTTTCAACTCTATTAACCTTATTTTTAACTATGACCACAATTAACTTTAGTTTTGGTAATACAAACATTGTAGAACTAAGGGATATTCATGATTATTGGATTAATGATCATAAGGAAATACTGTATCTATTTCAACACTTAGGTATAATAAATGGATATCCTGACAACACCTTTAGACCACAAAATGAAATTTCACGGGAGGAATTTATAAAAATACTGGTAGAGGCCCTAGGGGAAGAAATAAAGACATCCCTTCTAGAAGGTACTTTTAGTGATGTTAAGGCTGAGGATTGGTCTTATAAATATATTGAAACAGCAGTAAGAGAGGAAATCATTATTCCAGAGGACTATGGAACTACACTACAGCCTAAAAAACCAATTACACGATTAGAAATTGCTATGATGGTGATTAGGGCTTTGGAACTTGATGCTGTCGGGAAACTAGAAGACGCAGCTACTGTATTTGCAGATGATGAGAGTATACCTTTATGGAGTAAGCCTTATATACAACTAGCTTCAGATGAAGGGATTATTCAAGGCTATAGAGTGGATAATGGCTTTGAATTTAGACCTCAAAATACCGCTACTAGAGCTGAAGCAGCTATCATGATTTATCGTTTCTTACATAATAAGACGGAACTGAAGCAAAGTGGATACTATGCCATTGATTCCTTTAAACAAATGCAGACTTTGGATATGGAGGAATTATTTCATGAAGTAGTATTTGGGTGGAGTTCCTTAGAAGAGCTTGATGGGGGTACTATTGTATTCAGTATGGAGGACCGTAATAGTGATTATAGAAAACCAAGAGGATATGAAAAAGCCTTAGAACTAATAGATCAGCAAAACATAGATAGAAAATTAATGTTAACAGAACATAGACGGAGTCTAATTTATTCCTTGTTGGAAAATCCCGCAGATCAAGAAAAAGTCATTGAAGATATTGTGGTAGCTTTAATGGAATATAATTTCTCCGGGATTGTAATGGACCTAGAAACGATTAGAGATACAGAGAAGGGGTATAAGAGTCTATATGTGGAGTTCTTGAGGTCTCTGAAGCAACAGCTAGACATACATAACTATAGTTTAACGGTAGCAGTACATCCTAATAATGTAATTGGTTACTATGATGGTTATGATTATAGGGCTATAGGAGAAATAGCTGATGAAGTTAATATTATGACCCATGATTATCATGACAAAAATAACCAGCATATTCTTACTGATCATGCTCCCATAGGCAAGGTTCAAGAGGCTTTAGCTAATCTTATAGAAGAAGGAGTACCTAGAGAAAAAATAATATTAGGTCTACAGGTGGCTGCTGGAACTCAATGGGTTAAAAGTGAAGGTGAGGAAGGAACTGAAATAGCTTTTTATACACCTGCCATGAGGACTGTTTATAATACATTAGAGCAACGGGAAGGGCACAAGGCCTTCGATTACAAAACCATGACACCAAGCTTTAGTTTTGAATTAATAGATAATGGTGTTTCTCAAAAAAGAATAATAAAATATGAAGATGAAAAAAGCCTAGAAAGTAAAATATTACTAGCTAAATACTATGGTATAAAAGGATTTTCTATATGGAGAATTGGTGAAATACAAGAAAATATATTGGAAATTCTAAAGCAGAAGACTGAGATGTAGTACTCAGCCTTGGTTAATGGAAATTTAGAGAAAATTTATTTTCTAGCGAATCTATAGTATAATAAGAGTGAAGGTTACCTTCGGCAACGATGGAAAGTATAAAATATAAATGGTAGTATAACTGGAAAGGGGAACAGATATGAACCACAGAGAACATACAATGGTCTGTGTAACCCAACAAAAGACATGTGAGAAATTGATAAAAGAAGGGGTAGAAGTACAGAGAAAGCAGGGGGGAGACATTTATGTCGTTCATGTGGCACCTATAGGATGGAATATATTAGGTAATTCTCAAGAAGGAGAAGCTTTAGATTATTTATTCGATATTTCAAAAAATGTAGGAGCTTATATGACTGTCCTTAGGTCATCAGAAGTAGTAAAAACAATCATAGATTTTTGCCAAGAACATAATATAAAAACCATCGTATTGGGAGAATCAAGGGAAGCATCTAAAGATAATAATGTTATTATTAAATTAGGAAAGAAAGTATGTAAAGGTGTAAATATAAAAACTGTTGCTACTGATTAAGTAAGAATTGCAGAGACCTCTGATGAGAAGGGGTCTCTACTTGATTTTCATTCATATATACATAAAAGCAATGTAAATTACATAAAATGAGATTTAACTCAGAGGGCATTTCTACACATTTTAAAGTCTAAAAAGCTATAGAGAAGAGGATTATTTATGGAGGGAAATAAAGTTTTATATAAAAAATATTCAGATCATCTTAAAGATAAGTATGGAGAAAAGGTGTACAAGTTGCCGGTGAACCTACCACTAACATGTCCCAATAGAGATGGAAAATTAGGTACAGGTGGATGTACCTTTTGTGCGGAGGAAGGAACTGGGTTTGAAAACCTGCCAAACTCCTATACCGTAAGGCAGCAATTGATAGAAAACAAAGACCTTATTACAAGAAAATACAAAGCTAAAAAGTATATTGCATATTTTCAAAACTTCACCAATACTTATTTACCATTGGAACTATTTAAAGCTTATGTTTTAGAAGCAACAGAGGTGGAGGATATAGTAGAAATAGCTATATCTACAAGACCTGACTGTATATCTGAAGAGTACTTAGCTTTTTTAAATGAAATAAAAGTAAAACATGGTATAGAGATTTCTGTAGAACTAGGTTTGCAAACTGTAAATTACCATAGTCTTAAAAAAATTAATCGAGGACATACACTGGCAGAATTTATAGATGCCATAATGAATATAAAGAAATATGGATTTGAAGTGTGTACTCATTTAATATTAAACTTACCATGGGATAATGAAGATGATGTCATAGAAAATGCTAAAATTATGTCGGCATTAAAGATAGATCAGGTAAAACTTCATGCTTTGTATTTAATGAAAGATACTGTTATGGGCACTATGTATGAAAATAAAGAATTTGATATTATTCCAGTTGATGTTTATCAAGATAGGGTAATTACTTTTTTAGAATATTTACATCCTGATACTGTTGTACAAAGACTCATTGGGAGAGCTCCAGAAGAAAATAGTCTATTTGTAAATTGGGGCATGAGTTGGTGGAAAATCACGGAAGAAATTCATAACAAAATGACAAAAGAAAATACCTATCAAGGAAAAAAAATGAACTATTTAGGTGGCAAAGCTTTGGATAAATAAAGGTTTTGCCACCTAAACCATGAAAAAAATTCGGAATATTTAGATAAAGTTTTTAAATAAGCAGGATAATGTCTAAAAATATAGAATGTTGTATAAAAATATAAAAAATATAAAATTTGAAAATAAAAGGGGGACTTGGTATGATTAAACTAATCGTGGGTAAAGAAGGTAGTGGTAAAACGCAAGCATTAATAGAAGATGCAAATGAAGCTGTAAAGAAAACTAAAGGACATATTGTCTTTATAGATACGCATAATACTAATATGTTCCAAATAGATTATAAAATTAGATTTATGAGCTTAAAGGACTATACAATTTCAAGTGAGGATGAATTTTATGGTTTTTTATGCGGCATTAGTGCTTCGAATTATGATACAGAAAGTATTTATATTGATGAATTACTAAGGATCACAGCAAAACCATTAGAAGAATTAAAGAATTTCTTTGAAAAGTTAGCTATACTGGAAATGAAATATAACATTAATTTCATTTTTACCATTAATAATAAATCTGAGGAATTACCAGAGTATTTACAAAAATATATACATACTACTCTCTCATAAGAAACTCTAGAGCAAAATAATTGCTCTAGAGTTTCTTTTCAATGTCCTCTAATTGAGGGAACCGATTTTCTTGTTTTTTAGAAAAAATTAACCGATCATTATTTTTTACTTCAAAAACTCCTCCTGATGATGGCATTAATGTAAGGGAAGTAATATCATTTTTATATTTCCTTAATAGTTTTTCAACCATGTCCAAGGCCTTAGGTAAGTATCCTCATCCAGTACAGTACTCAATAGTAATTTTCTTATTAGACATAAATCATCCTCCTCTTTATCAAATAAATTGAATATATCTTATACTTATGATACCCTATTGCTTAGAAATATATCATAATAGCATTCTCTCTTAGAAGTTTTTTAAATAAATGAAGGTAAAAGATTAATAAATTTAAAAAAAAGTGAAATAATGGTATAATAGAAATGGTTGATTTATAATACAAAATAAAAATCAGTACATCAAAGTGGTGAGGTGTTAAATATGGAAGCAATACATTGGAAAAAGTTTTTGATTCCCTATGAACATGCTGTAGAAGAATTAAAAGTAAAGTTTAAAAGTATAAGAAATGAATTAAGAACAATAGGAGAGTATTCACCTATTGAATTTGTAACGGGAAGAGTAAAGAAAGTGTCGAGTATTTTGGAAAAGGCCAAAAAGTTAGATGTAGATCCAGAAGATATAGCTGAAAAAATAGAAGATATAGCTGGAATAAGAATTATGTGTCAGTTTGTAGAAGACATACATACGGTAGCGGACTACATTAGAGATAGAGATGGAGAAGATTTAGAAATAGTCCTTGAAAAGGATTATATAAATGATTTTAAGGATAGTGGCTACAGAAGCTATCATGTAGTAGTAAAATATAAAATACATACAGCCTTGGGGCCTAAAGATATATTAGCAGAAATTCAAATTAGAACATTAGCCATGAACTTTTGGGCTATTATAGAACACTCGCTAAAATATAAATATAAGGAAAGAATTCCTCAGCATATTGAGGACAGACTAAAGAGGGCAGCAGATGCCGCTTTCAAATTAGATCAAGAGATGTCAGAGATAAGGCACGAGATAAGACAAGCACAAAAGGTTTTTGAAATTAGATCTAATATAGTTTCCAAAATTTTACAAAACATTCAACTCCTGTACTTAGCTGGTAAGGTTACGGAAGCTAATGCATTTCAGGAACATTTTAATAGACTTTGGGATCAGGGAGATACTATAGAATTGAAGGCACTAGATAAAGAAATAAGTAAATTCACTGAAAAATATGAGGCATATGAATAGGGAGCAAAGAAACTTTTATTAGGAAATAGGTGATGAAATGGCACTATATGCAATAGCAGATTTACACCTTAGCATTCATGTAGATAAACCTATGGATATTTTTGGTCATCATTGGCAGGATCACCACATAAAAATCAAAAATAATTGGTGTAAATTAGTAAAAGATGAGGATACCATTCTTATTCCAGGTGATATATCATGGGGTATAAATATGGAAGAAGCCCTTGAAGACCTAAAATGGATAGAGGATTTACCGGGAAATAAAATACTATCTAAGGGAAATCATGATTATTGGTGGGGATCTATATCTAAATTAAATCGTACTTTTAAAACCATGAAGTTTTTACAAAACAACTTTTTCACCTATAAAGAATATGCTATATGTGGTACTAGAGGATGGAATTCTCCTAATAATATTAAATTTACAGCACAGGATGAGAAAATCTATCTTAGAGAAAATCAAAGGTTAAAGTTATCATTAGAAGTTGCAAAAAAACAGGGCTATGAGAAAATAATTTGCATGCTGCATTATCCGCCAACCAATGAAAAGTTTGAGCCCTCTTTGTTTACAGAAACACTTCAAGAGTATAAGGTAGATATCGTGGTTTATGGACATTTGCACGGTAAAGATTCTTATGATATTGGATTAAAGGGAATACATCAGGGAATAAAATATTATTTAACTTCCTGTGATTATTTAGATTTTAATCTATTAAAATTACTATAAAAATAAAGCGACCAAAGTGATCGCTTTATTTTTATAGAAAATTATTACTGCCTAAAACATTTACAATCTTATGACGTACCATTTCTTTAATAGCAGTTCTACCGTCGCCTAAATATTTTCTAGGATCAAAGTTATTTGGATTTTCTACAATGCTTTTTCTTATAGCTGCTGTCATGGCTAATCTAAGATCAGTATCTATGTTGATCTTACATACTCCAAGCTGAGAAGCTTTTTTAAGCATATCCTCTGGTACACCTTGAGCACCTGGGATATCGGCTCCATATTTATTACACAAATCAACAAATTCAGGTAGTACAGTAGAAGCACCATGTAAAACTAAAGGAAAGTTCGGGATTAAATTGGAAATTTTTTCAAGTCTTGCAAAATCTAATTTAGGTTCCCCCTTAAACTTATAAGCACCATGACTGGTACCTATAGCTATTGCCAAAGAATCCACACCGGTTTTTTGAACAAACTCAGCTGCTTGTTCAGGGTTAGTATAGCTAGCATCTTCTTCAGAAACATTCACATCATCTTCTACACCTGCTAATCTACCTAGTTCAGCTTCAACTACTACACCCTTAGCATGGGCATATTCTACTACTTTTTTAGTAATAGCAATGTTTTCTTCAAAAGAATGATGAGATGCATCAATCATTACTGAGGTGAAACCATCATCAATACATTGCTTACAAATCTCGAAGCTATCTCCATGGTCTAAGTGAAGAACTATAGGAAGATTTGAATCTTCAACTGCTGCTTCAACTAATTTTTTTAAATATACAGGGCTAGCATATTTTCTAGCTCCAGCAGAAACCTGAAGAATTAAAGGAGATTTTTCCTCCTTAGCAGCATCAACAATACCTTGAATGATTTCCATATTATTAACATTAAAGGCACCGATGGCAAATTTACCTTCATAGGCTTTATTAAAAAGCTCCGTACTAGTTACTAAAGGCATCTGTATTCCTCCTAATTATTATTTTTTTATGTATCACTTACATTTTTACCTAAAATTAAATATATAACAATACACTTTTATGTATGTTATGAAAAATTTGGATACATGATAACACCAAAATTGTATCATATAAAATTCAGTAAGGTCAAATAGAAAAGTTGTTATTAGGCTTATAAAAAAAAGAATTTATCTAAACACTATACTGTAAACACACATAATATAGTATAATATAGTATGGCACTATGAAGTATTTACATAGTAAAATTATTTTAAACTATATTTAAATTACTTTTTAACAATTAACACTATGAATTTTAAGCAAAATGAAGTAGAATATTATAAAGAAGCTATTATTTTTAATCTGTTATTGAGTAATTTTTGGACATGAAAAGAATAGGGGTGAAAAAGGTGAAAGTAAAAGCACATATACCCAATATGTTTACTTTTTTTAACTTAACACTTGGCATATTAGCTATCGTTAGTATAATAAATGAATCTTATACTGTTTCTGCATTGTTAATTTTAATTGCAGCCTTTATGGATAGGCTAGATGGTCAATTAGCAAGAAAATTAGATGTTGAAAGTGATTTGGGAAAAGAATTAGACTCCTTATGTGACCTTATATCCTTCGGTGTAGCACCGGCGATTTTAATATGGAGTTTTCATTTGGTTAATGTTGGTGTTATAGGACTTGTTATTATAGTACTTTTCGCGGTTTCTGGGGCATATAGATTAGCTCGCTATAATATCATGGAGTTTGAAGGTGTATATATGGGGATTCCTATTACAATGTGTGGTGGTATTGTAGCATTACTTACTTTGTATTCTATTAACTACCCAACCAATGTACACTTTGTAGGAATGATGATGTTATTTTTATCATATTCTATGATAAGTAAGAAGATTAAGCTGAAAAAAAAGTAAGGGCTCCCGCAAAGGAGTCTTTTCCTTTAAATAGAGCAAAAATTTATTATAAATAGACATGGCAGAATTTGATATAACAGAGGGTGTTGAAGTTGAAGTATATACAAGGTGAAAATATATTTGAAAAATTTTTCAATCAAAGAGAAAGTCTTATACAGCAGTTTAAAAAGGGAGATATTACAAAAAAAGAGTATATTGAGGAAAGCTATTACTATATTAAACGTATGAACATAAAACCCTTTAGACAGGTGGATAACTTTAATAAAGCCATATTCAACTATCAATACTACAACATGATGGCTAAATATTGTTATCTAAAGGCAAAGGAAATAAGAAAGTATGATAAGCATCCTGAAATACACAAAGAATATTTAGATAAAGTAAATAATTATTATCATAAAAAAGATAAAACAACATTAAAGGCTGTGGAATTATTGGATTTTTATGATGTAGAAGTTTATTACATAAAGGTTACTTCTTCTCATCTTAAGGATAATTTATTTGAAATTATCTTTAAAAATCATAAAGATGTAATCCTACATTCACAAAGCCAGTGGCTTTTAGAGCGATTTAAAGATGAAGGTGTCTTTATAGATGGAGTAAGAAAATCTCTAATTGAGAATTATATTAATCAAAGATATTAATATTACAGATAGGGGTAAACTTTACCTATAGGATGAATATAGGATATAATATAGTGGCTATAAATAAGAAAGGTCACTATATTTTTAGTTTTTTGACATAAACTAAATAAATAATTTAATTTGCAAATAGGAGTGAAAAGCATGCCAAAGAAAAAAGAAGTTATAGAGTTTAAAATAGAAGAAAGTGAATTTGGTGGAAAAGCATATGGATATATAGATGGTGTCAAAGTAAAGGTAAAGCATGGTATTCCAGGACAGGTAGTAAAGGCAGTGGTTAAAAAAGCCAAGAGAAAAGAAGCGGAGGCAAAGATTTTAGAGGTTATAGAAAATTCACCACTAGAAGATCAAGATACCTGTTCTCACTTTGGAAGATGTGGTGGATGTTTTCAACAGGCAATTGCCTATGAGAAGCAATTGGAACTAAAGGAAAAGCAGGTAAAGGATTTGTTTGTAGAATTTAATGTTCAATATAAGGAGTGGCTTGGGATAGAAGGGAGTCCAGAACCTTTTAATTATCGAAATAAAATGGAGTTTTCCTTTGGAGATGAAGAAAAAGGTGGACCGTTAACGCTGGGTATGCATAAAAGAGGAAGGCATCATGACATTGTAACGGTTGATGAATGTCGTATCATGGATGAAGATTTTAGAAAAATACTTGTAACTATTTTACAGTATTTTAAAGAAAAGAATCTTTCTCAATATAATACTAGAAGGCACGAAGGATATTTAAGACATTTGGTAGTAAGAAAAGCACACTTCGCAGGTGAGATATTGATTAATCTTGTTACAACTACACAGGAAAAATTAGATTTAAAGGACTTAGTGGAAGAATTACTGGGATTTGAATTAAAAGGTAAAATCATAGGATTTTTACATACATTTAATGATAACTTAGCAGATGTAGTACAAAGTGATAGAACGGATATTTTATTTGGTAGAGACTATTTAATGGAGGAACTTTTAGGATTAAAATTCAAGATATCAGCCTTTTCCTTCTTCCAAACTAATTCCCAAGGTGCAGAGAAACTTTATTCTATCGTAAGGGATTTTGTAGGAGAATCAGAAGAACAAGTAGTGTTTGATCTTTACTGTGGAACAGGAACTATAGGTCAAATCGTGGCACCTACTGCAAAACAGGTAATAGGTATTGAGATTATAGAAGATGCTGTTGAAGCAGCTAAAGAAAATGCAAAGCTAAACAACCTTAATAATTGTAGATTTATTGCAGGAGACGTTAAGGAAGAAGTAAAGAAACTAAAAGAAAAACCAGATATTATTATTCTAGATCCTCCGAGAGCAGGTATACATCCCAATGCACTTAAGGATGTAATGAGCTTTGAAGCTGAAAAAATTGTCTATGTATCCTGTAACCCTAAAACAATGGTTAGAGACCTTGTAGAGCTTGAAGGTAGAGGATACAAAGTGGAACAGGTGAAATGTATGGATATGTTTCCTCATACGGCTCATGTTGAGTGTGTTGTGTTGATAGAGAAGGAATAGGTTGATATCAGTAGTTTAGAAGATTTTGGATGAAAATTGATAGTGTAAATATGTTCCCCTAGACGAGTGTTTAGGGGATTTGATTTTACAGGGGGAAGGAATTT
>JAFIFG010000095.1 GCA_020832135.1 Clostridiaceae bacterium | reverse complement strand
GCAATTAACTGTGCATGGGCATTAATATTATGTAATGGTTTTGTAAGTAGTTTTGTGAAAATAAAAGAAATGATAACAGCTATTGTGATTACAACTAGCATAATAAATAAGAACATATTTCTAGAGTTATTAACTCTATTTGTAAGTACTTCCTCGTCAGCGGCAATAAGAAAATGCCAACCATTGATAGCTAGTTTTGTTCCAATGAATAACTTATTTTTTCCATCGTAATCAATAAGGGTCTTAATGTCACTTGAGCCAGTGGTTACAATTTCTTCTACACCAGCACCTAAAAATTCATTAATGTTGTAGATTTTTTCTTCAGTAATAAAATCACTATTAGGATGAGCTACCAAATATCCCCTATTATCTATTAATGAAGCATAAAAACGATCTCTTAAATTAGCATTTTGAACAACATCAACCACCGTATCGATAGAAATATCTGTCCCTACCACCCCTTGAAAAGTTCCATTGATAACTACAGGCTTCGCTATGGTTATAACTAATCCCCCTGTAGTAGCATCAACATATGGATTCGTCATGATAGTTGCACCTTCATTTTTTGCATCTATAAACCAAGGTCTAGCTGTCCAATCATAATCTTCTCCTGGTACCCATTCATCCCCCGATATAAAGAATCCATCTTCTCTAGTAGGAGATGCATAATAGACCGTCATACTATGCTGATTATAATCAGTTTTGTGTCTTACATAATCATTTAAAAAAGCTTCATCGAGACTTCCTTCAAAAACTATATCACTGACTATACCTTCTAGCATTTCAGTTTGTACTGTAAAGAATTCATTAATTTCAAGTGCATGCTTTTCTGATACAGCTTCACCCATAGTAAAGACAGCTTCTGTAACTAAATCTCTCACTTGAAAATACCCAAAAACAGCTACAATACTAACACTAACTATAGAAACGACTAAAAGTAATGCAGTGATTTTTCTTCTTAAGTTCATAGAATCTCCCCTTTTATTGAAATATTTAATTTTTATTTCAATTGCTTTTTAAAACAAACATTTACAAAATTATGCTTATTAAGAAATAATATTACATTTTTTTTATATGGTCAAGTATTTACTTCCTTCATTTATACAAGCTTTATCCTTTATATCTTATTTTTTTTATAAAAAGATCCTTATATTAGCAATTTTCTACAATAATCGACTTTGCTTTTTTGTATACTATATGAATGTACGATTTTAAATAATACTTATTACACATTAGAAAGAGTGATGAGATGGATAACATACAGTTGCTAAAAAATAAAATTGAAGTATCAAGGGAAGAGTTGCATAGCCTTATAGCTAACAGCAATAATCTATCTTCTGAAGAAATAATAAAAAAAAGTCAATATCTAGATGAATTATTAAGCAAATATCATGAAGAACTTAAAAAATCTACTTATATAAAATAAACTCAACTACAATTCAATAGGAGTGTTCAAATAACTCCCTCCGAACTGTAGTCGAGCTCGTATCGAGCATGTAATGCTCCATATCTATCGTTTATTTATTATTCTGCCTTTTTATTTTTATTATCTATCGATGCCTTTACAAAATCTCTAAATAGTGGATGAGGTCTTGTTGGTCTTGACTTAAACTCTGGGTGAAATTGAGCTGCCACAAACCAAGGGTGATCCTTTAGTTCTACAATTTCTACTAACCTTTCATCTGGTGAGATCCCACTAATCACCAAGCCTGCCTTTGTCAATTTTTCTCTATACTCATTATTAAATTCATATCTATGACGATGTCTTTCGTAAATTAGGTCTTCATTATAGACTTCTTTGGTTTTCGTAGAGGGGTTAATTTTACATGGGTAGGTGCCTAAACGCATAGTACCACCTTTTTCTTCTATATCTCTTTGCTCCGGCATAAGATCAATCACTGGATAAGGTGTGTCAGGATCTAATTCAGCACTGTTAGCATCCGTAAGTCCTACAACATGTCGTGCAAATTCCACCACCGCCAGCTGCATACCTAAGCAAATTCCCAGCAAAGGTACCTTATTTTCCCTAGCATACTTTATAGCAGTTATTTTTCCCTCTATTCCCCTGTCACCAAAGCCACCCGGTACCAATACTCCATCCGCATCTTTTAGAGCATTGTCTACATTTTCTAGATTAACTTCCTTAGCTTGTATCCAGTCTATGTTCACTCTTGCATCATGGTGAATACCAGCATGAACAAGGGATTCTATGACAGAGATATAAGCATCCTTCAATTCTACATATTTTCCCACTAAAGCTATTTTGACATTTCCCTTCGGTCTTTTATCTTTTTCTACAATTTCCTTCCATTGTGCAAGATCATGGTCCTTTCCCTGTAAACCCAGTCGTTTTACAACCAATTCATCTAAACCTTCTTCCTTCAACATCAACGGCACTTCATATAAACTTTCGGCATCTAGATTTTGTACTACATGCCCAGGATCTAGGTTGCAAAATAATGCTATCTTGTCCTTCATTTCTTGAGATAAAGGTTGTTCTGATCTACAGACTACTACATCCGGTTGAATTCCTATGCTTCTTAGTTCCTTTACACTATGCTGGGTGGGTTTAGTTTTTAATTCCCCTGCCTTTCCTAGAAAAGGTACTAAAGTAACATGAATATACATTACGTTCTCTACACCGGCTTGATATTTAACTTGTCGGATAGCTTCAAGGAAGGGTAAACTTTCAATATCTCCTACGGTTCCTCCTATCTCTGTAATCACTACATCCGAGTTGCCCTCCTTTCCTACTCTATATACTCTGTCTTTTATTTCGTTAGTGATGTGAGGTATTACTTGCACCGTACCACCTAAATAGTCCCCTTTTCTCTCTTTATTTAATACGGTGGAATATACTTTTCCTGTAGTAACACTACTATATTGGTTGAGGTTGATATCAATAAATCTTTCGTAATGTCCTAAATCTAAGTCTGTTTCCGCACCATCTTCTGTTACGAAGACTTCACCATGCTGATAGGGGCTCATGGTGCCAGGATCAATGTTTATGTAGGGATCAAATTTTTGAATTGTTACTTTTATACCTCTACTTTTAAGTAATCGTCCTAATGATGCTGCAGTGATACCCTTTCCCAATGAGGATACTACACCACCTGTAATAAAGATATATTTTGTCGTCATACTTACACACCCTTTCTATAGAAATAATGAATAACAAACAAACCAAAAAATAAGAAGGGTCACCTAGGTAAGGGGTGACCTCTTTTTAAGGGCACCCTCTTGAGGGGTGCACATTTTATTTAGTTTGAACTTTCATCTTTCAATAATTACAATAGTTTATATCCTTTTACTTATTATGTCAATAGGTATTTTATTTCATGCAAAAGTTTTACTTTTATCTAATAAATAGTCTAATTTAATATTTAAACTTTTTAATACTTTCTTCCATCTGCTCTGCTAAGCCTGCTAATATTTCACAGCTACTAGCGATTTCCTCCATGGAAGCAGTTTGCTCTTCAATAGATGCAGCTGATTCTTCTGTTGAAGCTGCATTTTCCTGTGCAACTGCTGATAAATTCTGTATCAATGCCATAAAATCATTCACAGATTCTTTCATCCTACTAACTATATTAACGGATTTTTCCACTGTAGAATCCACTTGGCTTACTTGCCCTGCTATATGATCAAGATCATTTAATGCATTAGATAGTTTCTTGTATTGTTCCGCTACACTGGATTTAGCTTTATCCATAGCAACAACAGTATTCTTAGAATTATTCTGTAATACAGCCACCATACTATCTATATCTTTAGCGGATAATGTTGATTGTTCTGCTAACTTCCTTATTTCCTCTGCTACAACTGCAAAACCTCTACCTGCATCCCCTGCCCTCGCAGCTTCTATAGCAGCATTTAATGCTAGGAGATTGGTTTGCTCTGCGATGCTTTTTATGATAGCACTGGCTTTCCCTATATTTTCTGAGCTTTCATTGGTATTGCCTATCTCTTTCTTAATTATGCCAACAGCGCTGTTAACCTCTTTCGTTTTGACATCAAGCTCTTTTATGCTTACTAATGCCTTGTTTTTTATTTCATCTAGTTGATGCATAGCTTTACTTATTTCCTGCATAGCCTCCAAATCTTCCTCTATTAACATCCCCAGTTCATCTGTCTTCACAGCCCCAGCTTCTGTATCTTTTGCCTGTTCACTTGCACCCTTAGCCATTTCTTCTATAGTTTTTGCCACTTCATCTGCAGCGATAGCAGATTGTTGACTAATAGCATTTAATTCTTCAGAAGAAGATGCCACTTGTTGAGAATTAGCTGCAATGGTTTTAATTAGTAAAACCAGATTTTCTCTCATCTTTATTAAAGACCTAGTAATTACTCCTATTTCATCTTTGTTCTTTATATACTTTTCTATTTTATGATTTTCATCAGAGGTTATATCGTATTTTGCTAATTTTTCTATGATATCTGTTACACATAGAATAGGATCTACCATTGCTTTCCCTATGAAAAATACAATAATTACTGTTACTATAATGGCTATAATAGCATAAATAAGTAAAGAGCTCCCCATATCTCTTAAATGCCCACTAATTAACAATTCTGCTTCCTCTATAGAAACACCAACAAACATTATCCCAATAACATCCCCACTATGATCCTTTATAGGCTCATATGCTGTTAAATACATTGCCTCCAGTATTTCAGCTTCTCCTATGTATCTTTCCCCCTGTTTCATATAAGCATAGGCATCACTATCCTTTCCAAGATAAGTACCTACTGCTCTATGACCATGTTCGGTTTCAATATTTGTACTAATCCTTCTAAAATCATCATCGTCATTAACAAATAATGTAGCTACTCCTCCTAGATCATCGATAACAGCATCAATTACATGATGCTGGTTATAAATGAAATCGCCATGTTGGTCCACTATATTCCCATGTTGATACTTGATCTCTCCATAGTGATGCTTTAAATAGCTATTGGCTACATTTATATTCGATGAAAGCCTCTCTACTAATAGCTCATACTGTAGTTCCCTCATTCCATTTAATGCCTTGCTATAGCTTAAGTAACTTATACTTCCACTAACAGTAACAAATAAAATACAAAAGTAAATAATTAGTTTGGTTTTTATGCTTTTCATATTTACCCCCCCAATATTTTTCTTCCAAGATCCTCATATTATAGTTTCTATTGATACTAACTGTAAACACATAAGTCCATTGCAAAACTAATGCTTATATCATAAATTTTATACTCTGTAGGTCTTTAGTTCTACTTATTTAAAATTCGACATGTTTTTGCAAAATCCTTTTATCGTTAAAAATATATCGCCATTTTAAGGACTTTTATACCCCTCACTTTATTCTTTTACAAGCTTCACTATGTTATAATATTAAGAGAATTTATCTTAAGTTTTATCTTATATTGGAGGTTGATTTATGTGCTAAAACAATTTGCTAAATACTATAGACCCCATCTTCCTCTCTTTTTACTGGATTTTGGCTGTGCATTTTTGATGGCGATCATGGATTTGGTATTTCCCTTTGTTGTAGGGTGGATGATTGATGATGTGTTCCCCAGTCGTAACCTTCAAGTCATTCTATGGGTAGGTGTAGGGCTACTACTATTATATATTGTGAGAAGTATTCTGCAGTATATCGTTGACTATTGGGGACATGTGTTAGGTATTCGGATGGAATATGATATGCGTAGGGATCTTTTTAATCATTTACATAAATTGTCCTTTAATTATTTCAACAATACAAAGACAGGACAGATTATGTCTAGATTAGTAAATGATCTAAATGAAATATCAGAGTTAGCCCATCATGGTCCAGAGGATCTTTTCACTGCCACTGTAACACTATTGGGTGCCTTTTTTATTATGCTATTTATTCACTGGCCTTTAACCTTAATAACCTTTTCCATCATCCCTATTATGTTGATTTTTTCTACTTTGAAGAACAAAAGAATGCAACAGGCCTTTAGAAACCTACGGGTGAAATTAGGAGATATCAATGCACAGGTGGAGGATAGTATTTCTGGAGTACGGGTGGTAAAGTCTTTTACAAATGAGTCCTATGAGGCAGAAAAGTTCAAGGTAGGAAATGATAATTTTAAGAAATCCAAAGAAGATACCTTTAAAGTAATGGCTGAATTCTTCTCTGGTGTCAATTTCTTTTCCAACTTTGTTCACTTATTAGTCCTAATATTTGGAGGAATTTTTATTTATCAGGGTACTATGAGTAATGGAGATTTAATTAAATTTCTATTATATGTATCTATGTTCCTTCAACCTATGAGAAAACTTACTATTTTAATGGAAAATTATCAAAAAGGAATGGCGGGCTTCCACCGTTTTATGGAAACCCTTGAACTGGAGCCCGAGATTATAGATCATCCTAATGCAAGGGATATGACGGATGTTAAGGGGGCTATTGCCTTTGATGATGTAACCTTTAGTTATAATAATCGAGAAAGTGTATTGAAAAATATTAGCTTTTCTATTAAACCAGGGGAAACTGTTGCTGTTGTAGGACCTTCAGGAGCTGGGAAAACAACCCTTTGTAGTCTTATCCCTAGGTTTTATGAAATAGATAAGGGTAGTATCAGTATTGATGATAATAATATAAAAGCTATTACACAAAAATCCCTTCGTCAAAATGTAGGCATTGTACAGCAGGATGTATTTTTATTTTCTGGTACTGTAAGAGAAAATATTGCCTATGGAAAGATTAATGCTTCTGATGAAGAGATTATAGCAGCCGCAAAAAGAGCTAATGCCCATGACTTTATTATGAATCTAGAGCATGGTTATGATACCTATATTGGCGAGCGAGGCTTAAAATTATCTGGAGGTCAAAAGCAAAGGTTGTCTATAGCAAGGATTTTCTTAAAAAATCCACCTATATTGATTTTAGATGAAGCTACTTCCGCCCTAGATAATGAAACAGAAAAAGTTATTCAAGAGTCCTTACACAAACTTTCCCACAATAGAACTACTCTAATTATAGCCCATCGTTTAGCCACTATTAAAATGGCGGATAGGATTATGGTATTAACAGAAGAAGGGATTGTAGAGGAAGGAAGTCATGACGATCTACTGAAGAAAGATGGTGTTTATGCAAGACTTTATAAAGCACAATTTAGTGAATTTCCTTTCCACGTAGCATAAAGAATACAAAGATGGTGGCTGTAGTATACTAACAGCCACCATCTTTATTATTACTTCTTCTATTAACTGTATTGTAAAGATGTTAAATCCACTATCTCCGTTATATCTGCCCCTATAGCTTTTTCTATGATATTATGAAGGTTTTTTACTATATTTATATTAATTTCTAAACTCAATCCGTCTACCGTCATTTCTGTTTTTTTACTACAACCATCTACTGCACCCGCCTTAACTATTGCCGCTAGAATATTTCTTTCCATATCTTCAGAATACAATAGCCTATGGGAGTCTAAGAGAGACAGGCCTGCCACCACCCCATGAGCTCCCCAATTAGAAACTCCTGCTACAATGAGATAATCTGTTTTGGTTACCGCACATATTTTGTCACTCATGGGTATCAACTTACTAAGTAAGGACTTTATATTCCCCATTCCAACTTCATTTCCACCATCCCCTATGGCAATGGTTACTATATTAAATTCTTTCGCTTTTTCTAATAGTATGTCTGTATTTGGGATGACTTCACTTATATCTTCTCCCCTCATGGAGTAGCACCTTCCATCCTCAGCTCTTCCAGGTCGCTCTATCGCTATAATATGTGAGGGTTTATATTTATCTAATAGATTAAGACAGAAGGTGTCTGTTTCTTCAAAGGGTACCACCTCTATCATAATTTTTATTTTTAGCACTTCTAGTGAAACCTTCAAAAGTCCATGGGAATATTCATCGGTTACTAGAATAACTTGTTTGCCAAGCTTATATAGAGCATTGGCTAAAGACACCGCCCCTATAGGGCCATCCGTTTCACCTACCATGGTATCCTTTATACAAAATCCTGTTACAATCATGACAGTAGAACTGGTGTGTAATTCCTTCACGGCAGAATAAAGATTTCCGTTTTTAGCTATAGCCCCTAAACCTCTATTGCCTTGGTCCTTCGTAATGACCTCTTCAATTGCATGAAATGCCTCTTGAAATTCCATCTTGACCCATCCTTTTTTCTATATTATTGTGCTTTTTCCACCTCTAATTGGTCTAATGCATTATTATGTTTTGATGTCATTTTCTTAGATAAAACAAAAGTCAGTAAGAAGGCAGCTACAATTCTCGAACCTAATAGGATAAATCCATTGGCCCCTACAGCTACAAATATCAGTGTATCTTCAAATACAGCATGACAAGCAGCCAAGAATACAGTAACTAATACTAAATCTCGTTTATCTAAATTTCCTTCTTTGGAGGCTTGTATAATAACCCCGGCTCCATAGGAAAGACCAAAAATCAAGCCTACTAATAGGGGTAATGCAGTTTCGTTGGAGCTATTAAACATTTTGGATAGAAAGTTAAAAGGTCTTGTTATTTTATTCAGTATATTATAGTCCTTCATTAATTGTAAAACAATCATAATAGGTATTACGATGATTGCTATGGTATATACCGAATTAATACTTCCTAGGGTGGCTTCTTTTATTATCTCCATCATAGTAGCATTCCCACCCTTCCTATCACAATTCCTCCGGCAATAGCTAGCCCCACTCTTATAAGAACCACCTTAGTGGCACTTACTCCTAATTTTTTAGTAACCGCTGTTTCAACCAATAGAGAGTGAGAAAAAGATAGCATAATGGATATCACCGTAATCTCTAAAGAAGTTAAAGATATAGCACTGATTGCTCCTACGGCAGCATATAAGTTCAAAACATTCCCCAACACCAAAATGATAGCAGCTTCTCCTGGTAAATTGAAGATAGCCATCAAAGGTGTAAAGACTTCTGCGATCCAATCTATCACCGGTGTATATTGTATAAAGGTCACAACAAAATACACTGGAATAATAACCTTTGCCAGCATCCAAGTAGTTTCCATACCTTTTTTAAATCCAATTTTTATGGAATTTGCAAACATTAAAATTCATCCTTTCTAATATCCTGAAATCCTATACATCAGTTGACACTAGTATTATAGCATAAAACGTAACTGGATTTTTAATTTAATGAATAATTAAATCTCTTATAAGTTAATAGTAGAATTAAGATAGCTATAATCATCATTACCATGGCATAGATACCCATGCTTAAAAAATCCCCTATATTACCTGCATTAAAGGCAGTTATAGCCAACCCTTGTGGTGTTAACAGTGCTAATGCTCTTAAGGGTTTTGGTAATAGATCAAGGGCCCAAAAACACCCTCCAATCATGGAGGTTATAATAATAGCAGTCGAATACATACCCTGGATGCCTTCCTCCCTTTTAATAAAGCTAGAAACATATAGAATAATTGCTGAAAACAAGGCTATATAGGTAATGAGAATAATACTACTGTACCCCATAGGCATAGGTGTTGAAGTATTAAAAAACAAATGCTTTCCACCAAATAATATTATTGTCTGTATCCCTGTCAATATCACCATAGCAAAGAAATTTCCTAATATAATTGACTTAGGAGAACCACAAATAACCAAGAGTCTTTTTAATACACCCTCTTGTTTTTCCTTCAATATACTTGTCAATCCAAAACCTAAAAACAATGGAAGAAAGGTAAGGATAAGACCTATAGGTCCTTCGCTAAAACCAACTATATTTCTTTCTTCTCTTGAGTCTGTGCCGTAATGTACTGAAGCATAATCCAGCTGCATCAGTTGTTGAGGATACCAATAGGACTCTGATTTTTCAAAGACCTCCTGCCACAGAATATCTCGATCCTCCACCAAGCCTCTTTGATGGTATTCCTGCACAACGATGTTAGCAGCTCTAGCATTACTTTGAAGCCTTACCACTCCACTAGCTATTATCTCTATAATGGCCTCTGCACCATGGGCCACTGTAGACTTAATGACTTCAACCCGAGGTGTATTGTCACTCTTGATTAAGTCCTGAAAATCCTTTTTTATAATATAGGCACCCTCTACCTTATTGTCCCTTACCAATTGTATTGCTTCCTGTTCCTCCATAATCTGAAGGGATAACACCTCTTCCTCTCGAAGAAGAGAAATTAAAAATCTAGAGTATTCACTATTATCTTCATCTACTATAGCAATAGGGATGCCTCTTTGTATTGTGGCAGGAGCATAAATAGAACCTACCGCATAGATAAAAAAGAGGGGAATAACAAACATCGTTATTAGGATACTTGAGGAAAACAGTATTTTTTTTATCTTGACTACCGCAATAGAAAAACTCTTCATCTATTACCCCACCCTTCTTTTCTATTATACAGGATAGATGCCAGAGCTAATATCAATATTCCTACCATCAAAAGTAACCCTGCGGAAAATACTCCCTCCATGATCCTATTATCTAAGATCTTTAACAGACCATCTAAAGACCAATAATTAATTGTGAATTTTGTTAAATATTGCATCCAGTTAGGTAAATAGATATAGGGAAGGATGGCTCCACCTATTAGTGCCATAAGAAAAATAACGGTGCTCCCTATGATATCCATACTCTCTTTGGATTTTATTACAACAGCTGTTAAAATACTCAGAGAAGAAACACAAAAAATCACTGTCATATAAAGTAATAAAATATAGAAAAACTCCCTCTGTAGTCCTCCAACTATAAAATATGCTGCTGCTATTAATAGCACCAAGGATTGAAGAATAGCTGTCATAAAAACACCTAAGAACTTCCCTACCACATACTGCTGTCTTCTTACCCCTGCCAAATGTAATCTATTAGAGATTTTATTCCCCTCTTCATCCGCCATCGTTCTGGCACCTGCCAAAGAAGAAAACATGATCAATATAATTGTTATGGAGGCAAGATAGAAGGTTAAGGGAGAAAGACTATTGATGCCTTGTATCGTCCTCTTTTCAAAAACATTATTTCGTGCAAAATATGCCCTTAATGTAATATCATTTATTACCCAATCTATCTTCTCCCTCTGAACCTCATAGGTCATATCTGTGGCATGGTAATAGTTCCACACAGCATTTACTGCACTTTGTCCTCCAGAAACGCTTTTCATATAACTATCCATAATAGACCGTATAATATGTGACTTTAAGGGATGATTTAAGTTGGTTATGAGCTTCACTGAATGATTTGTTCCGGTTTCTAGACTATGTATAAACCCTTGTGGTAAAATCACCGCCGCCACAGCAATATCCTGCCTCACTTTACTTTCTGCTTCCACCTCATCCTCCAACAGTTCTATATTTAATAAGGACTTTAGATTTTCATCATTTGTTACTTGCTCTATAAGCATATTAGATAAAGGATGGGTGTCTTGATTGACTACAGCAATATCAAATGAATCTACATAAATCCCTCCTTCAAATAAATACCTAAATCCTACCCCCATTAATACAATGACAATAATGGGAATACATAGGAACATCATAAATCTTTTATAATCCTTGACTAAGTCCTTAAGATCACGAAGGGCTATTAGGAAAGTATTTCTCATATTCATCCCCCTGTTTACATTAAAATCGTCAAAAGGACTGGTTTGCAACCAGCCCTAGTTTTTATTAAAAGTATGAATTAAACATCATTCTCATCACTAAATCAAAGAAGTCAATGCTATTACCTTCATGAATATCTGGTGTATCAATATCTAGAGATTGGTTGATATTCCATGTATCTCCTTCTCCCTTTGCTCTAATATTGATAAAATCTTCCCCTTCTCTTAATCCTATAGCTATTTCAGAAATATATTTTACAACATAAGGGGTATCGTCTAGATAGATATTACTTTTAATATAGAAATTATCCATATCTATTACTTTACCCATCTCTTGAAACATCTCATCCATATCGAAATCTTCTATTTCTTCCAACATGTTATTTACTTCTCCATCAAATACTTCTCTTGTCATATATGGGTCCATTGTTGATACTATATCAAATGCTATATCTCTAAATTGATCATCTTCTAGCATACTCATAAGATTTTTTATGAGAGCCTTAATTTCAACTTGATCAATAGCGATTTCTATTTCTCTTGCTTTGAGGTTTTTAGTACCTACTGTAATATCCTGTTGTCCTTTATCTACAATAGCATTGTCACTTAATACCTCTAAACTCGTGGTAATGATTTTTCTATATACTTCAAGTATTTCTTCTTCTTCATACTCCACCTGCTGTTGGTAAGGAGAAAGTTCCTCCATAAATACATCCGCATCCATTACAATATAATTTTCAGCAAAACTTGAATCTCCTAAGATCTGTGCTAAGAAGGGCAGTTTTACGGCAAACTTATTGTCAAAATAATATACCTCACCATTAAAGGCCATGCCACCAAAGCTAAGGCTTATTTGAGCACTTGCCTTTTTACCATCTGCATCCGCCATACCCTCTACTGTAATTCTTGCATTATTTACCATGCTAGCAATAAATCCAAACTGTGGATCCTGCATAGTAGATGCATCAACATTTAGAGAAAAACTTACCTTAAACTGTGATGTATTAATTTCTGTTTCATTAAGTAATGCCTCCTCTAGTGTTTCTCTAGCACTTTTAGGACTACTACAAGCAGTTAGTACTGAGGCTATCATGACAAACACTAAAAAAAGTATTAATACTCTTTTTTTATTCATTATTTTTGTCCCCCTATTGACTTTATTAAATACCACCATATAGTAACATATTTCCTTACGGATGTCTATATAGCAGTATTTTAGCTAAACATAAATTTCATTATTTCCTCTTCAAAACCACCTATAGAAGTTTGATCTCTATAGGTAAGGTCCTCCTTCACTTTATTGGCTACAATAATGCCCTCCCTTAATATTAAGAGTCTAGAACAAAGACTATAGATTTCATCTGTATAATGAGAAGAATATAGAATAGATACACCTTCCCTATTTAATGTCTTCATAACATTTAATATATATTTTCTAGATTGTATATCTATGCCTACTGTTGGTTCATCCATGATTAAAATTTCTGGATTATTTAGCAATGCAATAGCTATATTAACTCTTCGTTGCATTCCTCCGGATAACTGCTTCACCTTCTTTTTATCCCTTAATGAAATTTCCACCATATTAGCTACCTTTTCTATTTTCTCCTTTATTTCTTTGCTCTTTAAACCATATAATTTACTAAAAAACTCCAGGTTTTCTTTAGCTGTCATATTATCATATAGAGCAATTTCTTGTGGCACAAACCCTATCTTATCTGTTGTGTTATAAGTAATGTTTCCTTTAGATGGTTTTAAAAGTGTAGCACATATAGACAGGAGAGTAGACTTTCCTGCACCATTTGAGCCTAATAAACCTACAATTTCTCCCTTATTTATATGGAAATTTACTTCCTTTAATACCTCATGTTCCTTGTAACTGTAACAAATATCCTTTGCCTCTAATACCTTCATTCCATCACCTCTTACTGTATCTATAACAAGTCTATTCTTCATCACTATTTCATTATATTATAAGTACTTGGTTTTAGCCACAAAAAAACTTCGGGTTTAAAACCCGAAGTTTAAATAGAAATTCCTGCCTCTTCAAATGTAATCATATCGTTCATCATATTACATGCAGCTTCTATAATAGCAAATGCCAAGGCTGCTCCTGATCCTTCCCCTAGACACATATCCATATGAATCATAGGTTTTATACCTAATAATTCAGATCCCCTCTTGCCTCCCGGCTCCAGTGACGCATGGGAAGGAATTAAATAATCTTTAACCTTTGGTTCTATAGTCACTGCTATGAGGGCAGCAGCTGTTGATATGTATCCATCTACCACCACTGGTATTTTATTGGCAGCGGCCGTCAGCATGACTCCCGCCATTCCTGCTATTTCTAGTCCTCCTACTTTAGACAGGACATCAATACCATCTTGTGGATTAGGTTTATTGACTTCAATAGCTTTTTCTATCACCTTTACCTTATGTAGTATTCCTTCTTGAGAAAGTCCTGCACCCCTACCGGTGATTTCACTAGGAGGTATATCTCCTATAACGGAAAGAATAGCAGTACTGGCGGTGGTGTTACCTATACCCATCTCCCCCGTGCCCAATAATGTAACCCCTTCTTTTATTTTTTCATTAGCAACCTCTATACCCACCTCAAGAGCTTTTATGGCTTCATCCCTCGTCATGGCAGCCCCTTGTGCCATATTATCTGTACCATACTTTATTTTTTTTATAATCACACCGGCATTAGGGTCAATATCCTCTTTAATTCCTATGTCCACTGTCACCACTTCAGCATTTGTTACCTTTGCCAATGTACATACTCCAGTAACCCCCTTTGGAAAGTTCAAGGTTTGTAATACTGTAACCACTTGAGGATTAGGTGCAACCCCTTCATCACATACACCATGATCCCCCGCCATAACAATAATGGCTTTTTTGTCTACCCTAGGCTTAATCTCTCTTCTAATCCCAGCCAATTGCACTGCCAAATCCTCAAGCCTTCCTAAACTTTTAGGGGGCTTGATCAATTGATCCACCCTACTTCTAGCCTTGTCCATTACCTCTTGGTCTAAATCTTGAATCTTTTCAATTGTAGTCTTTAATAACTCCATATTCTTTTCCCCTTTCTTTATAAAATAAAAAAGTCCACAGTTTCTTTACATAATAAAGAAACTGTGGACTTTTCCATCGTCCAACTTCAAAAGATATATAGGCAGGTCTCCTGGCTTAGGATCTACATATTCTTGCACCTTCCCAAACAATTTGTCCAGTGGCATTTGCAACAATACTCTCCATTACAGTGGTGGGACCGCTGAAGACTCACACTTCATTCCCTATTCTCCCCTAAGGGCACCTATTATCTTTGTTGTTTTTAATTGTCATATGTTCTACCTACAGATAGATTACAACATTTCTCTAAATTAGTCAATATATTGACAATGTTTTTATATCAATTTTCCAATTGAAGGTCTATGGTCTTCCATTTGTCTCTTTTATACCTAATATACATTAATAGTGCTTCAACTGTATATTGCAATACTGTAGCCCCCCACACATAGCCAATGTGTAGCTTAAATACAAAGACAATCAAATAGATAAGGGGAAGCCTAACAACTAAATTAGTAATTAAAGAGATCTTAAAGGGTCCCTTTGTATCTCCTGCACCTTTTAATGCTCCCGACATCACGAGAGCAATGCCCATTGGAATTTGCTCAAAGGCTCCTATTCTCAAGCATATGGCCGCTAAAGCCACGGTTTCTTGATGTGTGCTAAAAAGTCCCATAATAGCATATGGCATCATAAAAAAGGCAATGCCCACTCCCCCCATGAGTACAGAGGCATATAAGGTTGATTTTTTAGCACTTTCATCAGCATCCTCTGGTTTATTATTTCCTAGATTTTGCCCCACCAAAGTTGTAGCGGCAATAGAAAATCCAAACCCCGGCATAAAAGATAGAGATTCTGCCGCCACCGTCAAGGAGTGGGCAGCATAGGCAATGGTGCCTAATTGAGCTATCCAAAGGGTAGAAAGTAACCTACTCCCTTCATTCATTAGCATTTCAAAGCCTGCCGGTACACTTAAATTCACTACACCTTTTACAGCTTTAAGGTCTAGCTTTACTAAATGTCTCCATTTTAACTGTATACCTGACTTTCCCCTCAATAAAAAGAATAAAGTGACGGCACAGCCTACCATTTGTGCCGCTCCAGTGGCAATTGCCGCTCCTCTAACCCCCATTTCAGGAAAGCCAAATTTCCCAAATATCAATACATAATCCCCTATTATATTAAAACTATTTGCAATAATAGCCGATACTAGGGGAATTACTGTATTTCCTGCTCCTCTTAAAATAGAGTTCCCTATCATAAGGGGAATAAAGAATATAACACCTATAAGTACAATACGTAGGTATTCCGTTCCTAGAATAATTACCTCTGGGTCATCAACAATAACTGAAAAGATAGGATTTGCAAATAGAATTCCTAAAATACCTACTAAAATACCTAATGATAAAGATTGGACACCTATATATTCTGCTTTTTCCCTTTCTCCTGCTCCTATATATCTAGCTACAATGGCAGTGGCACCTATACCTAAAGCTGCAAAGATATTCCCTACGGTGAACATGATATTAGCTCCAAGGCTAACGGCAGAAATAGCAGCTGGTGTCAATCTCCCCACCATTGCGGTATCCGCCGTCCACACCAATGTATGCATCATCATTTCTAATATAACTGGCCATGCAAGAATGATTATTTGTTTAGAAATATTATTAATTTTCAATTTATAAATCCTCCTGCAAAGTAAATTATAGCCTGTTTTCTTTAAAATATTAAAATCTTTTTATACTATATCACAGTTCTATATGTGTTTCCAACTGCCTATGGAAAGTTCATTTTCATTATCAACAAAAAATACACCATAAAGGTGTATCAGAGTGAATTGTGTATTTGTATGACTAAATAATCTCTTATTTTTAAACTTTTTTCAGTAATAATGCCTGCCTTCAATTCCAATACATACTTAGCATTTTTACAGGAAGCTCTTGATTCTGGTGTTAGGTTTTCTGCTATGTGTATGATCTTCTTCTCTTCATCTAAAAATGATGATTTCATTATTTTTTTCTTAGCTACTATACAGTACTTCATATGTCTTACCTCATATTTTCAATAATTTGTATTACCGCGGGTCCCAACAATACGATAAATATAGAGGGAAAAATAAAAAATACCAAGGAGTATGTAGCCATTGTACGATTACTTAAGCCAATATATTTTCCTATATAATTACTAAAAGCAGTAGCCTTCACTGGCTACTGCTTTTCCTTTAAGCTTCTACTGTCTCTTTTTCTGTGTTCTCTTTTTCCGCCTGCTCTTTTTCACCCTCGACTTTTTCCATCTTTGAAACAGAGACTTCATAGGCAGTTCTATTTATTAGTGTACCATCCTGTAGTTTCTTTTGGTATTGACGACTTTGTATTCGACCCCAAGTACGAATATGCTCTCCAACCTCTAATTTAGAAGAAAATCTAGCATTTCTACCCCAAGCAATACAGGGTATGTAATCGGATTTATTATAAGGTCTATTGACTGCTATCAATAGATCTGTTATTTCCCTTCCGAAGGGTGTCTCTCTATAGATAGGAGATTTGCAAATATATCCATCTAAATAGATTTGATTTGGATTTTTTACTTCCTCTGACTCTATGTCTATCTCACCAATATCTCTTGCGAATATAGTTAAGACTAATTTATTATTCCCATTAATAAACTTGTTGTAGGATCTTAGTTGTCCTTCTACCTTCACCATTGCTCCAGCCTTTAAATCCAAATCCACTAAAAGCCTTTCAGAAACAGTTATAGGTAAATAGTCACTTGAATCACTGAGACGTGGAATCTCTAAAGTATATAAATAAAAGCCCTCTCCGTAAATTTCATGACTAAACTCTCGTTCACCGTAAATTGTTCCCACCAAAATAACAGTATTTGTGTTCATTAGTTCCTGTGACATAATATTGCATCCCCCTTCTATTCTTATGTTTGTTTTTGGACGATCTATAATCATTTTTATTCATGTAGTCACAATATTATGTCTTTAAAATAAAACTTTTATAAAAATATTTAATGTCTAGATATTTCTCTATTATTATAGTGAGTTGCCTCTATGTATGGTAACCTGCTAAGACTTTCCATCATCTTAAGAAAGATTTCAGCTGCGGGATCCATGCCTTGAGCACCTAGAAGCAATAATATATCATCTTTTTCTAGCCTATCTATTACAGCCTCTAAACTTTTGGTCAATTCTTCTTCATACATAAAACTAATATTATCTCTACTTAAAACTTCAATAAAAATATCTCGTTCTCTCCTCTTTACCTTATCTTGCTCACCTACAAACTCAGAGCTTGAAGTAAGTATTAGGCTTTTAGGCTTTAAAATAGGATGCCATTGTCTTAAAGCTTCTGCGATTTCATAGTTTACTTCTATACCTCTATTACCTCTGATTGCATTAACAATATGTAGATTTCTATATTGCATACTTTGTATACTTTCAAAAACTGTTTCATAACTGGCTGGATTATGACAAAAGTCATCAATGATGGTATATTCGCCTTTATGGATGATTTCCATTCTCCGAGGCACAGCTATAAAATTTCTTAAAGACTTTGCTAACCTCTGAATAGGTACATCTAAAAGAAGTCCGCAGGTAACAGCTGCTAAGGTATTATATATATTGTGTTTGCCCAATAGATTCAAATTTATAGGGTATTCAAAGGCTTCAATTTCTACCCCTGATAAAGTGGTAATCCCTCTTTGGAGGCAATAAGTAAAGGAAGTGTTAAAATCAGTATCAATACTAGAGGCTGTTATGGTTGATCGTGCTCTTAGCCCATAGGTAATAACAACAATAGGTTTATTGTTGTCCAACAATTTAAGTGCATTTTCATCATCCAAGTTCATAATGGCAAATTTTCCTGATGCCAAATTAGCAAACAATTTTTTCTTTGATGCTATATAATCCTCTACAGTCTTATGAAAATTCAAATGATCCTTCTCAACATTGGTGTGTATAGCGATATCAAATTCTATTCCATGAACTCGATGACTTTTTAAGCCATGAGAAGAAACCTCCATTACTACAACCTCTACACCCTCCTGATGCATTTTATGAAGATAACTATAGGTTACTTCTGCATCTGGTGTAGTAAGCTGACTTTCATATTCCTTCTCATTGATCTTTATATTTAGAGTTCCAATAAGTCCTGTAGAAATGCCATAATCTCTTAGCATTTGATAAATAAGATGTGTAGTGGTGGTTTTTCCGTTTGTACCTGTTACTCCTATTATTTTCAATTTCTCAGAAGGAAAGTCATAAAATGCATTGCAAAGCTCAGCCAAAGTTTTTCTTGCATCCTCCACTTGCTTTACCATAACTTCTTTTGGTATTCTATTTTCTGTAAAAATAATAGAGGCACCGTTTTCTATGGCCTTATCAATAAAATTATTTCCGTCACTTTCTTCACCCTTTAAGGCCACAAAAGCATATCCCTTTTTTACTTTTCTTGAGTCACAGGTAACACCTTTAATTTCTATGTTGTCAATGATCATTTGCTCATCTCCTCTTAACGCACTTCTTCACAGTAGTAATATATTTTGTATTTGATGAGCAAATTATGTATGTGAATGTTAGAACTAGTTGGCCTTCTTTTGACGACCTGCTGGATCCATAATATAATTTTCCTTCATAATAAGATCTGATATAGGTACAATTTCATATCCCTGCTGTTGTACTCTTTCTAGCACTAACGGTAAATACTCAGCTACGTATTTTGCATTATTATGAAATAAAACAATGGATCCATTTTTAATATTTCTTGATACCCTATCTACAACAGGATTTACACCCATTTCCTTCCAATCTAAAGAGTCAACATCCCATTGTATTGTATGATAACCTACCTCTAAAGCAGTATCAACCAATAGATTGTTGTAATCTCCAAATGGTGGTCTAAATACAGTAGGTCTGACTCCTGTTATATCTTCTATCTTTTTTTCTGTTGTTTTAAGTTCCTGTATAATTTGTTCTTTACTTAGCTTGGACATATGAGGATGAGTTGAGGAGTGATTTCCTATTTCATGGCCTCTTTCATGAATTTTCTTTACCATATCAGGATATTTATCTACCCAAAACCCAACCAAAAAAAAGGTTGTCTTTACATCATATTTATCTAAAGTATCTAAGATATCATCTGTAAATTCATCTCCCCAAGCCGCATCAAAACTTATAGCTATCTTTTTTTCCTCTGTTTCTACACTATAAATCGGCAGTCTTCTCTCTGGTGAAAACACTGCTGCTATTCCTGTAGGTAAACTCCTCAAGCTAAATACTACTATTAAAGTTACGATAAGAAGAATAGCCACCAATGCTATTGCCAACGATCTTTTAGATACAACCAATATTCTCATAATATCCCCCCTAGTCTAAAATACTTCTATTAAAGTCTATTCCCTTTTCAAAATTTTATGATGAAATATTTTATAATTTAAGTTAACCCAGTTAAAAACATAGGTTGACTATGTTTTTAAAACTTATTATAATAATTTTATGTTAAACACAAATTGACAACTTTTAAAGGAGGCATAATTTCATGTTTAAAAAATTAACCATCAGAGATATTACGTATTCTGCACTTTTTGCGGCCCTAATAGGTATTGGTGCCTATATTTCTATTCCTCTACCCTTTACCCCAGTGCCTATTACTGCTCAAACCTTGGTAGTTATGTTGGCAGGTGGTATTTTAACAACAAAACAAGGATTATTAAGTGGTGTTGTTTATATATTATTAGGTATTATAGGTGTGCCGGTCTTCGCTGGTGGAAGTGCTGGAATTGGTATTATTGCGGGTCCTACCGGAGGCTTTCTTCTAAGCTGGCCTTTAGCGATGGTTGTTATATCCATCCTACGAGGAAAAAACAATCATTGGATACCTCTAGGAATAGCCAATCTTATAGGAGGCATTGGTGTTATTTATATCCTTGGTATCCCTTGGTTCATTAGTGTTACTGCCATGGATCTTCAACAATCTATCGCCCTGGCCGTTCTGCCTTATATTCCTGGTGATTTAATAAAAGTCGCTATAGCCACACCATTAGCTCTTAAACTCAACCAACGAATCAGTAAATTAGTTACAGCATAAAGCATAGAATCAAAAAATAGGATACCTATAGGTGTCCTATTTTTTGATGTCATCCTAGTCAGTACAATTATAAATTATAGTTTTAGAAAATTTTTTCCCACGTATATTTAACTGTGGGGGTGTTTTTATTGTTTATGATTGTTTCTGGAGTTTTTACAGGATTAGGTTTGTTTTTACTGGGGATGAGATTTTTGACAGATGGTTTGGGAAAAATAACCTCTAGCAGATTAAAGTATATGATGAAAAATCTTCATATGCATCCTATAGTAGGCATCTTTATTGGCATTATAACTACTGGAGTTTTACAATCTAGCAGTGGTACCACCATTATCGTTGTAGGTTTAGTGGAGGCAAAGCTCTTAACTCTTTACCAAGCTACAGCTATTATTATGGGAGCAAATATCGGTACTACTGTAACTTCTCAGCTTATTGCATTTAATGTGGGCCGCTATACCTTCATTTCTCTTTTTATTGGTATTTTACTATCTTTTCATAAAAAGAATAAACGATTACGTTTTTTAGGAGAAACCTTATTGGGCTTTAGTCTCATTTTTATCGGTATTGATATTTTATCTAAAGGCTTATATCCTCTACAGGATTTCCCACGGTTTCAGGAAATCTTATTAGAATTTGGGAAAATCCCTATTTTAGGGGTTGTCATGGGTTTTTGTACTACAGCCATTATTCAAAGCAGTGGTACAGGAGTTGCTATTTTGCAATCTTTAGCCAGTAGCCATCTCATTTCTATCCCGGCTGCTGTTACGATTTTACTGGGACAAAATATAGGAACCTGTGTCACTACGTTATTATCTAGTCTGCACCTTAGCAGAGCTGCAAAAAGGGCTGCTTTTATTCATCTGCTTTTTAATTTTATGGGGGTATTGATTGTTTTTCCCTTTATATCTATTTTGTGCGGTTTAGCTCTTAGCTTATCACCTCATAATATATCGAGGCAAATAGCTAATGCCCACAGTTTGTTTAACATTTTTTCCACCATTATTTTTATTCCCTTTATACCTGTTTTTGTAAAGGTTGCTAACTTTCTTGTAAAGGATTAAGTATTGCCTGCTCTTCTATATTTAGTTTTTTCATTTCACTCTTCATCAATGTAAGTGTGATTATAAAGGCTATGACATCTGCTACCGGGAAAGCGATCCATACTCCCAGCAACTCTAAGTTAAATAATCTAGGTAAGATTAGAATTAAAGGAGTTAACGTAATAAACTGTCTTAATAGTGATAAAATCAAGGCTGGTATAGGCTTCCCCATAGTCTGGAACAGAGTAGCTCCCACCAATTGCAGACCTATAAGAGGGATCGTGGCTGTAACAATTCTAAAGACATTTCCACCTCTAGCTACAATTTCCGCCTCGTCGGTAAAGGCCCCAACAATAATATGAGGGAATGCTTGACCTATAATCCATCCAATAATAGCTAAGCCTGTAGTTGCCATTACAGCTAACTTTAGTACTTCCTTTACCCTATCTATTTTTTTAGCACCATAATTAAATCCAGCAATAGGCTGCATCCCTTGAACTACACCTAATATAGGCATAAATAAAAATGCAATGGTTTTATTAACAATTCCAAAAATTGTAATGGCAATATCTCCCCCATATAGCCTCAAGGAGTTATTTACTACAATGGAAAAGATTGTACTGGTGGAGGATCTAGCAAAAGCTGAAAACCCTACGGAAAGTATTTCTTTAACAATGTCCCATTGAGGTTTTAAATGATGCAACTTTATCCTTAGGGAACTCTGGGGACTACGCATGTAGTTCATGACATACATAAAAGAGGTGAATTGTGCTATTACGGTAGCTAAAGCCGCTCCCTTCATGCCTAAGTCTAAAACAAATATAAAGATAGGATCCAATATTATGTTTAATCCTGCACCTATGATCATTGAAACCATCGCTGCCTTTGCGTTCCCCTCTGAACGAATAAGGTTATTGCAAGCCATAGCAAAGGCAAAAAACACACTTCCCATAAAAATAATCCTTACATAATCCCTTGCATAGGGCAAGATATTCTCTGTTGCACCAAATACTATCAAAAGTTGATCTGTAAAGGTTAAGCCAACTATTGCCAGTAAACTACTCAATACAAATATACACACAAAGGCATTTCCCGTTACCTTTTGTGCTCTTGCTTCATTTCCTTCTCCCAAGCTTCTAGATATAGCAGAGGCTCCACCTATGCCCACCATTTGAGCGAATCCCATGATAAGCATCTGTATAGGAAATGCGATGGCCAACCCCCCTATACCTAGTGCCCCTACACCACGGCCAATAAATATGGCATCTACAATATTATAAAGTCCATTGACCGTCATGGCTAAAGCCGCCGGCAAAGATAGCTTAAATAAAAGCTTGCTTATTTTTTCAGTTCCTAATTTATCATTTCTCCCCTTCATACCATCTGTCCCTTCTTATCCCAGTACCCGTAAAATTTTTCAATAGAATAAGTGACTTTTACAGTCACTTATTTCTCTAATCAAGTGTATATGTTCTTATGGTTTTCCCATCTATCTCTTCCGGCAGCCTGTCTCTATATTCCTCCGGTACAGTGATGGTATTGGCATCTCCATCACTGATATAACGTAGTCTAGTACCTCTATCTAGGGCATCTAGCCAATCATACATGCCTACCCCATCTACCTTTGTTTCACTGGCTCTTACTCTTCTAATGCTGTTACCATTAAAGTCTTTGTGGAAAGGAGATCTATAGGGATCCCAACCTACCTCTAGGATAGCTATATTATGATACCTTTCTCCTTCATATTCTCCTTCTACTAAATACCTTCTGAGTTCCGTATCTTTTGGTTTTGACCCAAAAGGTAATGCTAAAGTATTTACCTCATAGTCTGGCAAATATCTATTTACCATTTGATTCAATCTACCTAACTGAGCTTGGATTTCCTCAGCAGTGGCATTGGTAAAGTTAATGTGATTATAGGTATGGTTTCCTATATCCATTCCTTTATCTACAATATAATTTAATTTATATTCTACCCATTCTGCTTGTCCAAAGGGAGTTCCTCCATTTATAAAAAATGTCGCCTCTAATGGAAAGTCAGGATGTTTTTCATGAAAATCTACTAAGATACCTACAGCACTATCAGGGTCAACTACCCATTCTCCTTCATCATTTTCTATCATATTAAAATTATTTTGATTTCCATCATCAAAGGTGAAAACCACAGGAGTATAGCCTGCTTCTGTAGTGATATTGCCAGTAGTATAGTCCACTAAACTGATGGGTCTATAGCCTTTTTCATATAATACTTGTAGGTCTCTTCTAAAGTTCTCAGGAGTTCTTGACCACTCTCCCTCAGGTTCTCTAACATGGTGATACATCAAAACCATAATTTCTCCTACTTCATTAGGCTGAATAGCCTGGAGATCTATTTCTTTTACTTGGTCTTCTTTTTCCTGATTTTCTTCATTTGCCTCGTTTTCATCCTTTATAACCTCTTCTATTTCTTTAGTATCCTCTATTTCCTCAGGTATTTGATTGGAAACCTCTGTACTGCAGGCGGTTAAAGTAAGTGCCATGAATGCTATAACAAATACAAATATGTATTTTTTCAAGTAGAATTCCTCCTTTAGTTTTGTCAAATACAAATCCGTCTTTAAAAATTTCAATATTCAACAAGTTTTCCAAATTATTAATAACATTTTAAATTTATAAAAAGCCATACTAATCTTGAGGTGATTTTATGTCTATAAGAAAAAGCCAGTGGACAAATATCAAAGGTGATATGATGGAATATAGTGCCCACACTTACAAGTATGAAGAACGTCATTTTCATCGTGAACCTAAGTCACAGAAAGCACAGTTAGAAAGTTCTCACCAACACGGCATTAGAAAAGATGTAAAAACACCAATGAAAAGGAAGTTAACTTAGATAGGGTGGTATATACTACCCTATCTTTATCTTTTTAATATTTCTTTACCCTTTGGGCAGACCTTTAAACATATGCCACATACAGCACCTCTGCCAATATGTTTATAGCTTCTTTTCATATGAAGACTACAAAGTTCTGGATCGAATAATTCTTCCCTTGCAACTCCTACTTTCCATTCCTGACCTGTTAAAGCTGTTGCAGGACAGGCTGTTACGCATAAATTGCATTTTCCACATTGTGAAACTTCTATAGAAGTGTCATACTGAAACTCCATATTGGTTAATATGGTACCTAAACGAACTCTAGAGCCAAATTCTTCTGTTACAAGGCAATTGCTTTTGCCAATCCATCCTATTCCTGATCTGGTGGCGGCAGTTCTATGTTGAAATAAACCTCTATAATGCCAACCATCATTGTTGATGGATTGTGAAGCTGGAATAGCCATGGCTAAATATCCCCATCTTTGAAGCTGTGTAGTAACCTTTAGACTAACTTGATCAATAAAGGTATTTACGGTTCTATAATGATGAAAATAAGTTGGTGTTGGACCTTTTTCTTTATCTATATCACTTATTACTTGATCTGATAATCTTATGACTAAAGAAATACCACTTTTTAAATGTTTTAATTCTTCCGGTAATACATCTTCTAAATTACTATACCCTACTTTAGATACTCCCGTATCTAAAAGAATCTCTGTAAGTTCATTTTGTTTAAGCATAAAGCAAGCCTCCTTATATTTTATTATATCAAATTTGCAAGTGTAAACAAAACATTAAAAGACTTTTACCATAAATCTTTAAAAATTGAAAAATGTACTAACATATTTCCTTTCCAAAGTGGTTAAATTATTAATACAACATCAAAAGATGTTGTATTAAAACTAATCATATGAGGAGGAGAAAGTAATGGCAAGAAATAATAATAGAATCGTAGTTCCAGAGGCACGTCAAGCTTTAAATCAAATGAAGACTGAGATAGCTAATGAATTAGGTCTAACTAACTACGACACAACTGATAAAGGTAACCTAACTTCTCGTGACAATGGTTATGTAGGTGGCTATATGGTTAAAAGATTAATAGAGCAAGCTGAAAGAAATATGAGTGGTAAATAGTATAAAATACCTTTACAGAATAATATAAAATAACAAAAAGAAGATACTACATTCAATGTAGTATCTTCTTTTTGTTATTACTGAAAATGACAATTTTAAAGGCTGAGTTTAAGTAAACTAAATTTTAACTCCAACCTTAGTTATGACTTTTCTCAACCTTATTTTTAGTACTATTGATTTTTAAATTGTGGCTCTTGTCCTTCGATGTACTTTTGTCTTTGTTGTAATGTTTGAAGAGCATTATCAAGATCCTGTGCAATTTTTTGAAAGTCTTGCTTAGCATTTTGATCTTGAGTTTCTAAGGAAAAAGTTTTCATAGTAGCAGCTGCATTTTGTAGTCCAGCTATCGCTTGTTGCATTTGAGTACCTACTGTCATCTTTACCACCTCCTTTATAGCATTAGTTTTCTGTTCCTATCCCTTAGGCCTAAATACTAAGGATGCCATAAAACCAAATATAATAGCAGCAGATATACCAGCACTGGTAACTTCAAATATTCCCGTTAATACACCTACAATGCCATTTCTTCCATATTCCCCTACGGCTCCCTTTAGAAGTGAATTGCCAAAACTACTTATGGGCACCGATGCACCTGCTCCTGCAAATTCAATTAAGGGTTCATATAGCCCAAGACCTCCCAGCACAGCACCGCTGACTACTAGAGTGGTCATGGTATGGGCAGGTGTTAATCTAAATACATCCATCATAATCTGCCCTATAACACATATTCCTCCACCAACAATAAAGGCCCAAATAAATTTTTCCAAGTGTCCCCACCTCCTAATCCATCTCTATAGCTACTGCATGGGCTATACAAGGAATACTATCTTTTTGTTGGTATGACATAGGTGATAGTAATGCTCCAGTGGCAACTACTAAAATTCTTTTGAAATCACCCTTTTTCATTCGATTCATAAAATGACCATAAGTTACAGTGGCGGAACAAGCACAACCACTACCTCCCGCTAAAACCGGTTGTTCTTCCCTATAGATTAGCAACCCACAATCAGTTAATATTTCAGTAGGGATCTTAAAGCCATGCTCTATCAATAAGTCACCAGCAATTCTATGTCCTACCGCACCTAAATCTCCAGTTGCAATTAAATCATAATAACTGGGATCAATATTTAAGTCTCTAAAATGTGCTTCTATGGTATCTACAGCTGCAGGAGCCATAGCTGCCCCCATATTAAAGGGATCTGAAATCCCCATATCAATAATTCTCCCAATGGTGGCACAAGTGACTCTAGGTCCTCCCTTTCCCTCTCTAGACACTAAAGCAGCTCCAGCCCCCGTCACTGTCCATTGGGCTGTGGGAGGTTTTTGTGCCCCATATTCTGTTGGATATCTAAATTGCTTTTCTGCTGCTGCATTATGGCTGGAGGCTGCCGCCAAAGCATTATTTGCAAAACCTGTATCTACCATTAAACTAGCTAAAGCCAGACCCTCCATGGAGCTTGAACAGGCTCCAAAAACCCCTAAATATGGAGCACCAATTGTTCTAGCTGCAAAGCTACTGGGGGTAATTTGATTCATTAAATCTCCACTTAAAAAAAAGTTAACATCTTCTTTTTTCATACCAGCTTTATCAATAGCTCGCTGACTAGCTTCCTCTAATAACTTCCGCTCTGCCTTTTCAAAGCTATCCTGTCCTAACCATACATCTGCATGTAAAATATCAAAATCCTCTGCTAGTGCCCCATCGGCTTCAAAAGGCCCTCCTGCAACAGCCGATGCTATAATTGTTGGTTTAGATTGAAAAACCCATGTCTGATGTCCCTTTAGCATCTATATCCCACCTAATTCCATAATAATAATTTTAATAAGAGCTATAATAAAAGCAGAAAAAACACCATAGGTAATCACTGGCCCTGCTACTTTATACATATTAGCTCCTACACCCAATACATATCCTTCACTACGATGTTCAATGGCGGCAGAGGATACAGTATTAGCAAACCCTGTAACTGGCACTGCTGTTCCAGCACCTGCCCATTGGGCCATATGATCATATACACCAAAACCTGTAAGCAACACAGATATAATGATTAATGTAGCCACGGTAGGATTACCGGCAGTAGTTTCCGTAAAACCAAAATATTTTATAAACATCCATTGTAGCCCTTGACCGATGGTACATATGGTACCTCCAACTAAAAAAGCTTTTAGACAGTTTGTAAAAGCTGGACGTTTAGGTTCCCTTTTCTGTGCAAATTTTTGGTATTCCTGTTGAACTGGTGTTAATTTTTTATTTTTTTTGCTGGACATTTCATCACCTTCTAACGTAGTAAATATGGTTTAAGTTTTTCCATCATCTTTTGAAGTTCCTCTGCATTGTGTCCATATATTTTCTTTGTTTTTTCATCTTGGGTTTCCAATGCAAATTTCATTAAATCAGCTTGGCTTTTTTCTATACCAGCATAAAGCATTTCCTTTACATTAGGTTGGGGTAATTGAATGGTATCGTCAAATAAATCTACAAATAAATCACCACTACTGTTTACTTGTCCAATGAACACATTATCTACACTTACACCAATGTTTTCAAGCTGTGTTTTTAACCAATTATCATTTAACCCAAGATCATTTAGTGCATCAAAGAGTATATTTCCATCTAATATAACAGTTTGAGGTTCTACCTGTGGTGCCACCTTCCACTGCAAATGATGGGGAGTTATTGGTGTTTTGTCACTTTTGAAGACTACATTTACAACTCCTGTCGGTTCCATTACAGCAAACTCCACATCCATTAAATTAAAAGCATTTTTTGTTCTAAGTTCACTCAATAAATCTTCTCCTGTCATTTTCGCCTTCTTTAAATTTTCTTCCATCACTTTACCTTGTTTAATTAATATGGTTTCTCTTCCATGAATAAAATCATGCAACACTTTGCTTTTAGTCGTTAAATAGCTAATAATTATTGGAAATCCCATCCATACAGCCAGTGCAAGCAACCCTAATCTTATATCAGGAATAACTTTCACTGATATTAAGGCTGCTAGTATTCCTATTACTATGTAATTTATCAATTCAAATGTTGTAGCCTTAGCCAGTCCTTTTTTTGCTATCGTTCTTACTAAAATGAATGTCAAAAAAAATAAGCCTGCCGATCTTAGTAATATATCTATCCATTCCTTCATTTTTCATCACCCTTAAAATCCTTTGAATTGTGGTTCTTCAAATTCTAATGTTTTTATCCGATTCTCTAAATCTTTAATGATATGATCTGTTGTCTTCAGTGCATCCTTATAGGCTAATTTTTCTTCTTCACCCTTTGCCTGTAATGAATACATTCTTAAAGTTCCTTGTGTACTCTTTAAAGCAGCTAAAGTTTGTTTAACTTGGGAATGTACTGTCATATGCATCCTCCTCATAATGTCTATAAAGTTATTTTCTCTAATTTTGTAAAATAAATTCACTAAAAACATTTGCTTGTTGATTTTTTTATTTTTTAATTCATATATCATTAAGTATTTTTCCTATTGCTAGATTGTAATAAAGATGAAAATAATACTAAACCTTATGATTTGCCCTTTCAAAATTTCTTTAAATACAGTAATATAATAGTAAGAAACTTTTAAGGAAGGTTGATGAAATATGTTTGTCAATACACCGCAACAACTGGCTGAAAAGAAATTACTTTTATTATATATATTAGATAAAGTTCAACATCCCTTAACAAACCAGCAAATAAACCAATTAGTTCTAGAAAATGACATCATGGATTATTTCATGCTACAACAGTTTTTAGGGGAGTTAAAGGATTCAAGTTTTATTATTGAAGAAGATGGCAAAAAATCTAAAATTTGTCATATAACAGATAAAGGGAAAAATACTTTAGATTACTTCAACAATAGAATACCTAACCATCAAAAATCTAGTATAGATAAGATTTTGGAGAAAAAAAAGGAAGAGTTGAAACAAAGAAGTGAAATCAAGGCAGATTATATAGAAACCCAAGAAAATGAATATATGGTGAAACTATCTATGATTGAGGATAGCATTACTATTATTAGTCTAAAATTAAATGTTGCAACCCTTAAACAGGCAAAGGAAATATGTGAAAAGTGGAAGAAGAATCCAGATGATATCTACAAAAAAATCATAGATGCTGTCATTTAAAAAAGAAGGCCCTTAATGAGGAATATAACTCACTAAAGGCTTTCCCTTTTATTTATTAGTAACTTTATTATTTACTGTAGACCTTGCCTCTCCAATCATATATAGAGACCCGGCAAATAAAATTACACCATCTGAGGGGGTCAATTCATAGGCCCTTTCTACTGCCGATGGTACATCTTTACATATAGCTATGTCCTTCCCGAATTCTACTAACTCCTTAGCTAGCTCATCGGGATCCATAGCTCTTGGATTATTAGGAGTGGTTACAATAACTTTATCCATAATGGGTATCAAATTCTGTAATACTCCCTTCACATCCTTATCCTTCAGCATAGCCACAACAAAGGTTATTTTCCGGCCATTTAATAAGGTTTCTATACTGTTTTTTAAGGCAGCTGCACTTTGTAAGTTATGGGCCCCATCTATAATCGTAATAGGATCCTTACTTAATACCTCTAACCTACCAATCCACTTGGTGGAATATAACCCGTCATATATAGCTTCTTTACTTATTTCAATATTTCTATGTTTTTTTAATATCTCCAATGCTGTTAAGGCCAAACAACAATTATATATTTGGTGCTGTCCAGTTAATTGTATCTTTACATCATTATATTTTTCTCCAAATATCTCTACTGAAAACTGTTGTTCATAAATGCTCCTTTGATGTACTTCTACCGTATCAAAGTTCGCTATAGTTAAGGAACTATTTCTTTCACTAGTAACATCTTCCACCACCTTTAGTGCCTCATGATTTTGAGGATATGCCACTACAAAATTATTTTCTTTAATGATCCCTGCTTTTTCAAATGCTATTTTTTCTAAAGTATCTCCTAAATAATCTGTATGATCATAGTCTATTGGGGTAATTACTGACAACAAAGGATTCTTCACTACATTAGTGGCATCTAATCCTCCACCCATGCCTACCTCTAGGACTACAAAGTCAACTTTTTCTTGAGAAAAATATAAAAAGGCGATGGCAGTTACTACTTCAAATTCTGTAGGATGGTTTCTTCCCTCCTCCACCATTCGCTGTATCTTTTCCTTTACTATAGCTGTAATAGCTCCTAAAGTTTGCTTGTTTATCTTTTCTCCATTGATTTGCATACGCTCTGTAAATTCTTCTATGTAGGGTGAAGTATAGAGTCCTACCTTATAGCCCGCTGATTTCAACACACCATGTATAAATGAACTGGTAGACCCTTTTCCATTGGTTCCTGCTATATGTATTACCTTTAAATTTTCATGTGGATTATCCAATAATTCTAGTAAATAGTTAATATTTTCTAACCCTAGCTTGCTACCAAATTTATAAGTACCGTGTATATATTCTAAAGCTTGTTCATAGTTCATGTCCCCCACACCATCCTTAAATATATTATAAAAATCTACATAATTTCATAATATCAGAAAACATGATAAGGTCAAGAGATAGTGTTAAAATTTAGATAAAGGTTTAATTAATAAATGAATTTAACAGAACCAATAAAGAAAAGCTATGGTATACTTGAAACCTTCAAGTATACCATAGCCCTCATCCTGCTTTATTTTTTCTTTAATGTTTCTAATCTTTCAAGAACTGTATCCAGTATTTCTTGATATTTTTCACCTTTTTGACGTTCTTCTTCTATGAGTTTGGCTGGAGCTTTACTTACAAAGCCTTGGTTAGAAAGTTTTCCTTGAACTCTTTTAATTTCTCCCTCTAACTTTTTCTTTTCCTTTTCCAATCTTTCAATTTCCTTTTCAAAATCAATTAAATCCTCTAATGGCAAGAATAACTCTCCACCCTGGATCACTGTTGATACAGCATCATTAGGAGCCTCTTCTTTATTAGCTATAAACTGTATTTCAGATATTCCAGCTAAGGCAACGAAATGTTCCTCACCTTCTTGAATGGTTGATTTCACCCCTTCGTTGGCGATCCATACCATTAGCTTTGCTTTTCTTGATGGAGCTACATTCATTTCTGCCCTTACATTTCTTATGTTTTTTATTGCCTCCATGATAAGATTCATTTTTTCTTCTGCTACATGGTCACTATTTTCCTCTTTATATTCAGGCCAAGTGGATACCATAACACTATCTTCAAAGGAAGGAATGCTTTGCCAAATTTCCTCTGTAATAAACGGCATAAATGGATGTAATAGTTTTAATATATTCTCTAATATATAGGTTGAAGTATATTGAGCAGCCTTCTTTTCATCCTGCTCTTCATTATATAACCTTGTCTTAGCCAATTCTATATACCAATCACAATATTCATTCCATATGAAATCATAGGTTTTTTGTAGTGCTAATCCTAACTCAAACTTCTCCATATTTTCCGTTATTTCTTTTGTAACACTATTTAATCTGGAGATAATCCATTTATCTGCTGTATTTAAGTGATCTTTTACTTCTTCGTAGGTTGGCTTCTCATCATCTAGATTCATTAGGACAAATCTTGTTGCATTCCATAGCTTGTTTGCAAAATTTCTACTGGATTCAAGCCTCTCCATATGGAATCGAATATCATTTCCTGGGGAATTTCCTGTTACTAAAGTGAATCTTAGAGCATCAGCACCATATTGATCGATAATCTCTAATGGATCTACTCCATTCCCTAAGGATTTACTCATTTTTCTACCTTCTGCATCTCTTACTAAACCATGTACAAATACATGTTTAAATGGAACATCCTTCATGAACTCTAATCCTGAGAAGGCCATACGAACAACCCAGAAGAAGATAATATCATATCCTGTTACTAATACATCTGTTGGATAGAAATATTCCAGTTCTTTTGTATTTTCTGGCCAACCTAAAGTAGAAAATGGCCATAAAGCAGAACTAAACCAAGTATCTAGTACATCTTCATCCTGTTTAAGATCAAAACTACCACATTTGCTACAGCTTGTAGGTATTTCCCTAGCTACTATTACTTCATTACAATCTTGACAGTAGTAAGCAGGAATACGGTGACCCCACCATAACTGTCTTGAAATACACCAGTCTCTAATATTTTCTAACCAGTGAAGATATATTTTATCGAAACGTTGTGGTATAAATTTAATGTTTTCATTTTCAACAGCCTCTATAGCTGGCTTTACCAAAGGTTCCATCTTTACAAACCATTGGTCCGAAGTCATAGGCTCCACCACTGTATCACAACGATAGCATTGACCTACACTATGATTCCTCTCTTTTGCTTCAACCAATAGACCAAGCTCTTCAAGGTCTTTTACAATTTGTTTTCTAGCTTCATATCTAGCCATACCTTCATACTTTCCACCATTGGCATTGATGGTAGCATCTTCCTTCATCACTACAACATGAGGAAGGTCATGTCTAAGACCTATTTCAAAGTCATTTGGATCATGCGCTGGAGTGATTTTAACCGCACCTGTTCCAAACTCAGGATCTACATATTCGTCTGCCACTATTGGCAACTCTCTATTCACTAATGGAAGTATAGCAAATTTTCCAATCAAATGCTTGTAACGATCATCTTTTGGATTAACAGCAATAGCAGTATCTCCAAGCATAGTTTCTGGTCTAGTGGTTGCTATTTCAATAAATTCATCACTGTCCTTTATTGAATATTTTATATGCCAAAAATGACCTGCTTTTTCTTCGTGCTCCACCTCTGCATCTGAAAGAGAGGTTTTACAGTCTGGACACCAGTTAATGATTCTATTTCCTCTATAAATTAATCCTTTTTCATAAAACTGAATAAACACTTCCGTTACAGCATCACTTAATCCTTCATCCATTGTAAATCTTTCTCTAGACCAGTCACAGGAGTTACCTAATCTTTTCATTTGATCTACAATTTTTCTACCATATATATCTCTCCATTGCCATGCCCTTTCTAAGAATCCTTCACGTCCCACTTCTTCTTTTGTTAGGCCTTCTTCTTCACGGATTTTATCTACTACTTTTACTTCCGTTGCGATACTGGCATGATCTGTCCCAGGCTGCCATAATGTTGCATATCCCTGCATTCTTTTAAAACGTATTAATACATCTTGTAGGGTATGGTCTAAAGCATGTCCTAGATGCAGTTGTCCTGTAATATTTGGTGGTGGTAGTACAATACTAAAGGGCTTTTTATTTGGATCTACTACACCTTTAAAATAATCTTTTTCCATCCAATGTTGATAAATACGATCTTCAAATGCTTTTGGATCATAATTTTTAGGTAAATTGTTTATCATTTTTATTTCCTCCTTATGAATTATATGAATTAAAAGTTGAATATCTTTATAAAATGCAATTCTTCTGGCACCTTACCTCTAAATACTAAAACTGTTCCTATGACCACTAGTATCAGGCCCCCTGCTTTCAAAATCACAATACCTTTTTCTGTTGTTATGTAAAACACTTTAGCTATAGGAGCTGTAGCATATACAAGTACTGCTCCTATGGCTAATAAAAGCAAGCCTATCTGAAACATATCTATCACTCCCTGAAAATAAAAAAACCCTCATCCTCAATAAAAAAAGGACGAAGGGCTCGTTTCGCGGTACCACCTTAATTCCTGTTTATTACAAACAGGCTCTTATTTATCGTAACGGTTTTCACCGTCTGCACCTACTATTATTTCAATGCAGCAGCTCCAAAGCTACCTTCAATAACCATTGCCCTGAAAAATCTCACAGCCTAAGGATTTCTCTCTCTGAAGGGTTCATTATTTACTCTTCTTCTTCATAGCATTTTATTATTTCTTTAATTATTATATTAAATTATATCGAATCAATAGGATTTGTCAAGGTGACTTTTCATTTCTAATTCCTTCATAGCCTTAAGGGCCATTACTAGATATTGTATAAAAGCAAAAATAGTCATGATGATTGTAAGTATAACTAATAGTCTTCCATATTTCAAACCAAATATAACAGCTAACATAGCCATATAAAACATTACTGTAGCTAATTTACCATACCTATTGGCGGGTATAACAATTTTTTCTTTCTTTGTGTATAAAAATATACCTCCAATAATCATAATAACTTCCTTCATGCCTACAATTATAATTGCCCATAGGGGCAAGATGTTTCTGATGGTTAAACAGACTAAAACTGTAATTTGCATTGATTTATCTGCTAAAGGGTCCATTGCCTGTCCCCATTTAGTAATTAAATTAAACCTTCTAGCAATATATCCATCTAGGACATCTGTTATTCCGGCAAACATAAATATATAAGCGGAAAACAAAAGATTTTTTTCAGAAGAAGAAAAAAAGACCATGATAAATAAAGGCACCAATAAAAATCTTATTATAGTTAAAAGGTTCGGTATTCTTTTCATAAAGCACCTCATTTCACAATACAACTGCATTTAACAGCTTTTATACCTGTTCTACTATAATACCATAAGTTATCATGTTTTCAAACTATATTGTATCCTTTTCTCTACCTCCAATAGATCCCATTATTTTACTAGTCTGATGGAATATCTCTTATCTAAATACTCTACAAGATTTTTGATCATGGCTTCATGACTGCTATTAAATACTTCCCATTGTCTTTTGTAATTTGCATAAATAAGTCTCTTTGTATAATTGTACATAGGTATATCTTTATATACACATAGTCTAGATACTCTACCTTGGCCTGCAGTTAAATTATTAGGATTAATACCAAACTCCACTTCTTCTTTATGTACTAAAGCATACCAATAAAAATTATCTATTTCTCCACTAATATAACCATATCTATTTTTACTATTTCTACAAATTTTAATATTTAGCTCCATCCTTACCCCTCCATCTATGCTATATTAAATTTTATGTGAATTTGATTAATCCTATACTTGTTTATTAAATTTAATAGTTTTGTTTCACTTTAAGAAATGTAACAGAAATTTTTTGCTTGAATATAATGAAAGGAAAGGTACTTTTAAATTAACTGGAGGGATTTGCATGAAAAAATTTAAGTTTTTGGGAGTATTAGTGGTTATAATTATGATTACTACCCTAGCTTTACCTGGTTGTTCATCTCAATCAGACCTAGAGAAGATCAGGGTAATGGAGGTAACCCACTCTGTATTTTATGCTCCTCAATATGTAGCTATCACAGAGGGGTTCTTTGAAGAAGAGGGTTTGTCGGTAGAGTTAATTGATGGTCAAGGTGCAGATAAGGTAATGGCAGCTCTACTAAGTAATCAAGTAGAAATCGGTTTTATGGGGCCAGAGGCCTCAGTCTATGTTTATAATCAAGGTATGGAAGACTATGCTGTCAACTTTGCACAGTTAACACAAAGAGATGGTTCCTTTATCGTCGCTCGCGAACCAAATCCTAATTTTACTTTTGAAGATTTAAGAGGCAAGGAGATTCTTGGCGGTCGTAGAGGTGGTATGCCTAATATGACATTAGAGTATGTATTAAAAAATAATGGTCTAGTACCAGGGGAGGATATCGATGTACGTACCGACATCCAATTTGGTGTTATGGCAGGTGCTTTTGTAGGTGGCGAAGCGGATTATACAACATTATTTGAACCGGTTGCTTCATCATTAGAAAAGGAAGGAAACGGTTATGTAGTTGCTTCTGTTGGGGAAGAAAGTGGTTATATACCTTATACTGCCTATAGTGCTAAAAAGAGTTATATAGAAAAAAATCCAGAAATTATTCAAGGCTTTTCAAATGCAATTTACAAAGCTATGATATGGGTTGAAAACCATAGTGCAGAAGAAGTAGCTAAATCTCTACAGCCCCACTTCCCAGATGCAGACCTTGATATTTTAACCACTGTTGTAGAGAGATATCGTTCCATAGATGCAT
>JAFIFG010000036.1 GCA_020832135.1 Clostridiaceae bacterium | reverse complement strand
CTCTAAACGGATATAAGCTGGATTTGTCATCTGACCTTCTTCTTTAAAAACCTCATAAAGCACTTCTGCGAAGGCAATAGAAAAAGGTGGCATAATATATGGGGAGGCAAAATAGTAGTTTGTATGCTGGTGAACAAAAAGGGGATATTCATTGTTTTTCTTTCTTCCCATTAATAACGATCTTGAATGCTGATGATCTACTAGGTACATGTTCAATATAAGCTGTGGTACAAAGGAGAGTTGTTTATCAGAATTATGAGGTAAGGTGATTTCATCGATGACTGCTTTAATGGGAAGTAGATTTAGAAAAGAAAAACGATCGCCTATTTGATCTACATTATAGCCGATAGCCACCATAACTCCTGAATAAGGTTGAAGGATTTGTAAAAAAGTTTGAGGTAGCACTTCCTTTTGCTGCCCATAGTAAAAGAGATGGGTCACTTCCTCTAGATCTTTTTCTTCTACCTGGGAGCTAGCCTTAAAGACTATGTTATCTGTAAAGTGACCCAGTAGCATATCAAGCATACGCTGGTGTTCATCAATTTCATTGTTCTTGGATGAGAATATAACTAGTACGTTTGGAGCTTCCTTATCCAAAACTTCAACGGCTTTTACACTAGTGTTTGTGGAAAAGAGACTAATTAAAAGAATCCCAATCATTGTCATTGTGGTCAAGAAACGTATTTTTCCTTTACATAGACACACTTGATATGCCTCCTTTCTAACAGAAATTGTTTTTAATAATGAATCTATACTATTAAGATATTAAGGATGAACTCAAAAGATACCATACGCACATGCCCTAAACTTCAGAATTTACAATCATTATTCTACACTACAAAAAAGACGACTCTACCTAACACAAGTTAGGAGAATCGTCTTTTTATATTCTTTATGTTTTAATCCTTGATACCTTTAGATGTATTTTTCAGAAAAAGCTGTTTAAGAACTTCTTCTGTTGGTGTTCCAAGTGGTGAGTAGTCTATAACATTGGGATCAGATTCATCCACAGTGACACTCCACCAATAGATACCTTTGGTCATAGATCTCCATGCACTATAAGTGGCCTCGTAGTAGTTGGCTTGTGCTTGCCAATCAAGCTTTCCACCAGGTATGCTCCATAGGTAGGGTTTGCGATAGGCACCTGATATTGGAATCATCCCGACTTCCGTTATGATAATTGATTCATTCATGAGGATCTCATTGGTTTCCTTTGTCCATTTTTTCCAAGCTTCTTCAAGGTCCTCTACACTTGCACCATCTGGAGCATTTAAGGGAAAATAAGCATCAATTCCTACGTAATCCAGCATAGAAACAAATTCAATCGAGGGGATTTCACGAAAACAATCCCAATTAAATGAATAAATTAATTCTCCTTGGTAAACCTCTCTGATTTCCTTGATGAGTCTTAACCATTCATCACTATACCTGTTATGCTGAAGCGAATTAAGCTCAGTGCCAATATTAAATATCTCGACATTCATCTCTTGTGCTAGCTCGGCATAGGGAAGTAACAATGAACGGTAACTGCCAAACCACATCTCGGGGTTTTTCGGTTCAATGGTACCTCTCCAATGGCCTGAGGACATGATGCTTTTTTCATCCAGAATGGGACGTAGCATAACGCTTAAATCCTCAGCATGAGCTGATAAGATAAGTCCTTTTATTTCTTCCATAGTAGGTGTTATTGCAGGGTTAATCATTACCTGGTCAGCTTGCCAATCTGACTGGAAAAAAGGGTATGCAATAGCGATGCTATTTATCCCTAGCTTTTGTAAGTGTTTAAATAATTTTTGGGCATTTGATATATTGAGATGTCCATAAACAAGCAGATTAATACCTGCTTGAAACTCACCCCGTTTGTATTTATGCTCTACTATATCCTTCCCGTCATTTTTCTCTTCTAAATCAAGAGGTTTTTGACTGGACCCAATCGAATCTATTGAATCGGTTGGGTCCTTTTGGGATTCATCCATATGATTTGAGTCTATTGTCTGTAGTTTATATAGTATTAAAAAAAATATCAGTATTATTAAAATAATCACTATACCGATAAGAATGTTTCTTAGCAATAATACCACTCCATTCAATCGTCTATAGATTTCTTAAATTCAATCATTCGACGGAGGAAAAAACTGTCCCTTTCACTATAGACGAGCAACGAACTCTCTATTCCGTTTTAATATGTATTCTTAATAGAATTCATATAGAACCTTTTAAAGCTATGTTATTTAGGATAAGCTTTACCATATCGCTGTATCAGTGGTCCTTTTGTTTAAAGAATTACTATTTTGGGGTGCTTTGTCCTTCTACATAAATGGGTATAGCCTCTGATTCCATTGATTGGGAGTCTATTAGTTCTATTGTATTATTTTTTGAGTTTTGCATTCTCCATAGCATCTGTTGATTTGTTATATGGTAGCTATCTAGATTTTCTAATGCTTCCACCACTGGGATGATTTCAAAAATAGGTTTTCCATGGGGGTAATATCTATAGACCCAAGTTGGTATATAACTGACTTCCTTAATACTTACATGATCCTCTTTAAAGTCCTTTTCAATTTTTACATTAACAATAATTCCATCTTCAGTATATCTGTTTTTCAATATCTCATAGCGTTGGTTGGATAAAAAGTTTCCTAAAGAATACACCACCAATGTCTTTTGTTCACCATCTTCTGATTCAATAAACTCAATAGGTTGTATTACATGGGGGTGACTGCCAAATACAATATCTACACCATAGTTACTTAGCTGATGTGCGATATACCTTTGGTATCTGTTGGGCTGTCGTTGGTATTCTTCCCCCCAATGCACATAAAATACAATCACCTCTGCACCTTGCCCCTTCATTTCCTTAATGGTTTCTTCTATCTTTAATAAATCTTCATCTAGATATTCATAGGAAAAGCTATTGATATGATCCTCAATCTCTTTAGGCATCTTGATTCCATTGAGGGTTTTATATTCACCAAATCTTGGTGTTTCATAGGTGTAAGATGTTAATCCAACCTTGATATCGTTTATTGTTTCTATAATAAAGTTATCGGTATTTTCATCTCTCCTGGTACCCGTCACCTTAAGCCCTCTGCTTTCCAGTACATCGACGGTCCTGAACATTCCCTTGCTTCCAGTATCAATCGTATGATTATTAGCAGTGGAAATGATTTGAAATCCCGCCTCCTTCAATGCATCCGCCAAGGCATCGGGTGTATTAAACATTGGAAAACTTGAATAACCTTTTTCTTCTCCAGCAAAGGTGGTTTCTAAATTACCTATGGTTAAATCAGCTTCCTTTAAATAATCTTTTACAAATTGAAAGTTATTTGTAAAGTCATATTGATTACTTTCAGAGTCGTATTGAGCCCTTAATTGAGGTCCATGCACCATGATATCCCCAACTGCTGCTATCACTATTTCTGCAGGAGGTGGTGGTATAGGTTCCTCCTTCATTGTTGGTATTTCCTCTATAGACTGGGATGATTCTAAGGTTGGCTGGCTTTTTTTAGAATTGTAGGAAGGTAGGAAAAGGAGTGCAATAAGAGTGACTAACAAAAGCAATATTATTTTTTTCTTTTCTCTTCTCATAAATCAGGTTCCCCCTATACTTTACTAGCTACTTCATGGATTATCCCTCTAGAAAATAGTTCATATGACTGATTATTTCTATTAACTTAATTTAAATCCTCTTTTTACTAACAAAACATTAATTGTATTGACCTAGATTTATATAGGAAGGGATTTAATATTAGTCATTAGCTTATGCTACAGGTAACACTTTTGGCAGACAAAAATTTTGACTAGAAGGAAATATGTCGAAATATACGGAAAATTGAAGAACGAAAGTCGTATTATGATACTATAAATTAGGAGGAAAATTTTCAAAAGATAGAGAATGTAAATAATACTATAGTAAAATAGTCCTATTTTGGAGTTGTTTAATAAAAACATTGGGTAGTATATTAAAAATAGGGGTAATACGTTGTGATGAATAAAAAATTTAATATTTTTTAAGGGCAAACTTATTGAAAAATAAGGACACAAAACCAAGGGCCTAAACTACATCGATAGTATGGTAGCTGGTTGGAAAATTTATTAATTATGATCCTTATATTAAAATAAAATACAGGGAATTTTTATTTTTCAAATACTTATCATAAGGGGGGGACATACTTGGATATAACAATACTTATTATTCTTATATTGATTGGTATTGCTACTTTCTTACAGAGGAGTAGGAATAAGTATAGAGAGATTGCCTATAGGGATGATTTGACGGGTGCTTATTCAAGAGTATTTTTAGATAAATGGCTAAGAAGACATGGGTCAAAAGGAAATAAAAAAGAGTATACTTCATCGGTAATTATTATAGATGTTGATAACTTTAAATATATCAATGATATCTATGGACATACTTTAGGAGATAAGATATTAATAAAAATTGTAAGTGCATTTAAATCCTCTATCAGAAAAAATGATTTAATTGTCAGATTTGGTGGGGATGAATTTTTACTTATATTAGACAAGTGTGATGAAGAGTGTGCTTATACTATTATGCATCGGGCTTTAGATACATTAAGAAAAGAAAATCAATTTACTGTTGATGTGGAAATGTCCTATGGAGTTGCTGAAGTTACAAACAATGAAGATTTTTACAGAGCTGTAGAGTTAGCAGATAAGAAAATGTATATTTATAAAAACCAGAAAAAAGGTACTTACCCTACATTTGGAGTCGAATACCTGAAAGAAATGTAGGTAAGAATCAAAAATGCTTTGAAAGAATTTTATGAAAGCGTAAGGGATAGAATATAAAAGAAATACTTATTTGTCCTCACTTTCATGATATAAGATTCTTAACCTAAGATATTTTTATGTCAACTCTTCACCTAAAGAATTATACTCAATTTCTATACTTCAGACAATGGATTTTTATCTTTTTAACTATTAATTTAAACTATTATTTTAAATATTTATAAAATTAAACTAGTAAAACAATGCAATATAAACAAAACAAAAGCCGCATAGACCATAAAAATGGTTTGTTCGGCTTTAAAGGAGGTGTGCACTTGAATTTCAAGAATATTTACATGAAAATATCTTCTATTGTTATTGATCTATCTGCACTTAAGTCGATAAATTCATTATTAATTTTGATTAATGGATTAGCAGGAGATGTAGGATTTTTGGCTACAATTTCACCAACTACACCATTACTTAATAGAACCTTGGAGCCTATATAAAAGTCTGAGAGTCTATTGACAAAGGTTCTAACAATCTTTTGATCAAGTGCACTAAAGTGATTATTCATTAATTCCTCTGCTACCTTTAAAGGAGGTTGCTTTCCTTTGTAGGAGCGCTCTGAAGTCATTGCATCAAACACGTCAGCTACTGCAATAATCTTAGCAAATAAATGAATTTTTGGTCCCTCTACTCCAAATGGATATCCTTGTCCATCTTCCCTTTCATGGTGTTGAAGTATACCTAAAGCTATAGATTGACTAAGATTAGGATTTTTTTTCACCATTGAATATCCGTAAACAGGGTGTGATTTGATTTCTTTAAATTCTCTTTCATTTAGTTTATCAGGTTTGTGGAGTATATCTTCAGAAACCTTGAATTTACCAATATCATGTAGAAATCCAGCATAGGTTAGCTTTTTTAAAGAAGTATCATCTAGTTCTAACCACCGTCCAAGAAATAAGCAGTAAATGGCTACATTAAGATTATGCTGATAAGTATATTTATCTTGAGCCTTCAGATGGGATATAGTCTCTAATGTTGAGGTGATGTCAGTAAAATTACCGATTTCTGAGATGACTTCTCTGACTTCTTTTAACTTTAGGATAGCACTTCCCTTTAATGCTTCCATAATTTCTGTAGTAGCATTGAGGGTGCTTTTGTAGGTATCAGATAGTTGTTTTTGTGGTTTTTTCTTTTCTGAAACGAATGGAACCTGTGCTTCTTCTACATGTATATGATCAATATGCCATTTTCTTAAATAGTTAATGATACTTAGTGATAAAACCGTACCTTTAGGTAACAAGACGATACCGGTTTTATTTAATATATCTTGCGAAATCCTCATTCCAGCATTTGAATCCTCAAGCAAAAGAGTCGTCAATTTAATGCCTCCTTTTTAGTCGAGATATAAAAGAAGAAAAGATTAATTTTTTTAAAAATAATACAATATGCCAAATGGATAGGTCCATAGGCCTAAAACAAAGATTTTTTTTTACTATACCACGAGTTATATGTCGAAATCTTAAAATTATTGTCGATAATTTAAAATTTTAATCTTAAGGCAAAATTTTTATAAAATGCAGAAATCAAGACATGTTAAAGAAATAAATTGTATTACACAAGCATCCTGGGTATATATTGAAAAAGGAGGGATGGTACATGTCAAAAAATTCAAAAGTTTCATCTGTTGCCAATCGTAGAATTCATAACAGTTATGTACACAGAGCAACTGTTGTAGATAGGTCTGAAGCAGTTGAAGCCATCGATCCTATAAAAGCAACTAAAAACCAAACTAATTTGGCCACGGCTAATTACTTAATCTCCTCTGATCTGTTTTACGATCATATGGATGCATTGAGGAAGGAGTATAAAAATTTTTATCATGACCATAGAAAGCTACAGGAGGCAGTGGAGGATTTTAAAAAAGAAGATAGGACTTTGGTAGAGCATATGGAAAATTTGATAGAAAAATATAATGCAGCTATTGGCTCTTTACAGATTCTTGATAAAGAAGTAGGTACAAAATATCTAGAGATAATAAAAGAAATAGTGCTTGAATTTCAGGAACCGCTAGAAAGTGTAGGGATAGAAATCAAAAAGGGTTATGAGATGTATTTGCAGGAAAATGTGTTTATAGAAAAAATTCAATCCTTGGAGGAACCTTTAGCATTTTTATTTGAGCCTATGAAGGGGATGGTTATAAGATTATATAAAGTTTTTAGAAGTATAAAAATACCGAATAGAGATGATTTAGAAAATCCTCAAAAAAAATATAAAGATACACAGACAAATATTGTAGGTGCTGTTGTTGATCATAGAACATAAAAACTTTATACAAAGATGCCTTAACGGGTAGAGGTTATATTATGATATACTAAGGTTCAAAATTATAAATACTATATAATTTCATACAAAATAAGGAGGATATTTTAGTACAACTAAAGGATCTTTGTATAGAAGCTTTTGAAGAAGTCATTCAGCGGACAAATAAAAATTATCATAGCTTCTTAAAAAAGAATCAGGAGGCAGAAAAAGATTTGCCTTGGAAGAGTAATCTTAAAACCTTCTCGGAAATCTATGAAGAAGCATCCAAGAATGCAGGTGATAAGTTTTTACAGGATTTTGATAAAACAGTAGAACAGCTAAAGAAAGATATTGCACAGGGTAAAATAAATATTCCAGAGAGTACCTTTGTCTTAATAGAAAAGGGGAGACCACTTTGAAGGTTTCCCCGAAACTAATGTATCTGCATTAAATATAATTTATCCAGACCTTCTTTCCTAAGCTCTGCATTAGTTTAGAAAGTTCATTTATTACCTGTAGCTTTATACTTAAGTCTATTGGTAGATCTGGATTCTGGTGGGCTGGATTTATAGCTTTACCAACCCACAGGTTGAGATGAGTACAATCCTCTATAAGTACTCTCGCTAAGTTAGAAGCCCCATCTTTGCCATTCAAGTTTTCTATTGTATAGCCGTTTGTTGAATAATCAGAGTACTTTTTTATTTTCTCAACGACTTTACTTAAGGTAAGGACACCTTCAGTAACAAGATCTATACCTTCTATTTTAGCCATAGGAGGCACCTCTTTTGTCATGGATGCTAAGTCTACTATTACCTCTTGGTTTAGCTCTCTAGCTACAATTTTGGCTGCTGTTCCTCCACAGACAACTTTTTTTGTTCTGCCTTTTTTCATGAAATCCTTTATGATGGTTGCATCAATTGTTTCATCTTCAGGAGGTCCTGTAAATAAGTCTATAGTTTCAGGCTTTCTTATTTTAACAGTGACAACGGTAGTGTCGTCACCAGGCATACCATTGTATAAGTATTTACATGTCTCCATTAAGCCTGTTGAAATACCTTTGGCACATTTTTCTCTTGCAACTTGCTTTACTAGATAATCCGCTACATTTTCCCATTGCCATCCCAGATTTAGGATTCCTCCTACTCCAGCATGAATAACTCCATCACTAACTAATGTTAATGTATCTCCCTCTTTAAAGGTAATATGACTCTCCATGATTTTTTTTTCATTGATGACGATTTCTTTTTTGTGAATTTCCATGAGTTTATGGTTCCTTGTAAAAAACATGGGTGGATTATCATATTCAATGACATAAGCTTTTCCGTCCCTCTGGATTTTTATAATGCTAAAGGTGGAATAAGCTAATTTTCTAACATTACACATGGGAAGGGTGTTTGCAATAGTATCTATAGTTTCATAGATGCTAGCCCCTTCTTTAAGCATAGTTCCTGCAATTTTTGTTGTCATGGTGGCAAGTATATTGGCTTTTACTCCACTGCCAAGTCCATCGGCTAATATAATAATTACACTTTCATCTGTATGAACAACTTCTACCTTATCACCACAGAGCTCTTCGTCCTGCTTATTTAAACTGTCATGGGCAACATCAATGAAGAATTCCATTACATATCACCCTCTTCACCTAATACCACACCTTTTAGCTTCGTAAGTGTTACCTTGGTTTCTGCAGTGGTTTCTCCTAATAAACTTGCAATTTCTTGTGCTACCCTCATCTGTTTACCTATTACCTCTTGAGCGGCATCTAAGGTTTTTTCCCTTACCCTTGCAAGCTCCTCCTTATGCTTTTCGGATAGTGTTATATCCGTCATGATGGCCATAATAATATCTTGTTTTTCTAAGTACAATATATTAGCGATTAATACAACGCCATACTTGGGGTAAATCACCTTACGTCCTATAAGGCTTTTCTTTGTTGCCATAACTTCATGAAACTCTACGTCATTTATGAGCATGGTGATAGGTTTCTCTTTTATAGCCTCTGCTTTTATTTGAAATATTTTTTCTGAAGCAGGATTAAATTCTTTTACACGTAGGTCATGATCTAAAATAAAGACGGCATTAGGGGTATTGTCAAAACTAACATTTTTTAAGCTTTCAGCCTTTTCCCTCATAAAGGGCAAACACATATTTATTTGTGATATCCCTTCAAAAACAGCTTCAGCCTTTTCTCTACAGGTTTGATAGCCACAGGCATTACAGTTTAATTCATCTTCAGGTTTATACTTTCCCATTTTTCTAAGTATTTCTTGTAATTCCTCTTGGGAGGCTTTTTCTATAACAACCATTTCATCAAAGAATACTCTTCTAAAATCTAGATTTTTATCAACATATTCTATTTCAACATCATGGTTTGAGTAGCATGTTTTTTTATTTACATAGTTTTTCACTCTTTTTTCTCTTATGTAGTAGTTGGTATTACCAGGCATTCCTGCACCATCTATACAGCTACCTTCACATATATTAAGTTCTATACATACCCTATGGATGCTTTTATTTTCAATGCATTCTAATATGTCCTTGCATCTATCTACACCTACAACCCTTATGATTTCATACTTTTTTTCAGCTTCCTCTGGAGGATTTATTAGAACTCCACCATCTAAAGGGAAGGAGCTTCCTCTTCTGTAGGACACATGATGAAAGGGTTCAGACTCTAACTCTTTTAATTGTATCTTCTCTTCCTTTAACCAATCATCTAGCTCTTCAAATGTTAATACGGAATCTATGGTTCCACTATGTTGAAAATCTTTTGCTTCTTCTTTTTTAGCAATACAGGGACCAATAAATACTACATGACTATCCATCCCGTATTTATGCTTTATCAACTTACCATGAACGATCATTGGTGAGGCTATAGGAATCATATATTTTGTAAGAGATGGGTAGTATTTTTCAATCAAATAATTAGCTGATGGACAGCTTGTGGTAATTAAGTTATCATAACTGCCTTCCTTCACATACTGCCTATAATAATCAAGTACTATTTCAGCTCCTATGGCAGTCTCCTCAACTATTTCAAATCCCAGCTGTTTTAATGCAGTTACTATCTGACCTTCCTCCTTCATGTCAAAAGCCCCTGCAAAGGAAGGTGCAATACTTGCGATAACCTTTTTACCACATTTCATGGCATTTTTTACTTCCTGAACCTTGCTATTTATATATAAAGCATCTGCTTGACAAACCACATGACATTCACCACATGAAATACATTTTTCATCAAGGATTTCTGTAGAATCTTCAAGAACTGATATAGCTTTGGAGGGGCATGCCCTTAAACATCTATAGCAATTATTACATTTCTCTCTGGAGAAGTTTATGAATCTCATGGGTGTAACCTCCTAGAAACGTGACTGTCAAAAAAATCCTCCACCGTTTCTTCACTAACCGATATAACTTTATCTTCATTCACCTTTACTGAAACTGCTTTCGTACATTCTCCTAAACAAAAGGCAGCCTTTACGGTAACCATATCTTCTAAGTTTCTTTTCTCTAAGATTGTTTGTAGTCCTTTAATTACATTATAAGCTCCCTTAAGATGACATGCACTACCTATACAAATATTTATTGTAACCATAATAATCCCCCATTGTTGTTATTATTTTAACTATAATTCGGTTTAAAAATCTCTTATTGCTGTTTCATGAGGATTTCTAGCTGTTTTAAGTTTTTCTGCTGACTCTCTATTTCTCCAAAAATCTCACAAATCATAACAGAATCATATTGTATTTCTTTAAGCTTTGCAAAAAAAACTTGGAAATCAATAGTACCTTCTCCTAAAGGTAAATGTTGGTCCTGTTCTCCGTTATTATCGTGAAGATGAATATATTGAAGATGTTGTCCGTAGGATTCAACCCATGTAATTAACTGACTTTTACCTAAAGCATGAGCATGGCCTGTATCTAAGCAAGCAGCTAAATAGGGAGAATCCACTGCATCGATGATAGAGCGAATCAAATGAGCATTTTTATTGTGTATATTTTCTATAACCGCCGTAACTTTAGAGGCTTCAAATTCCTTAATCAGGTTCTTCCAAAATGAAATGCTTTCCTGCAGAAAGTAGGTTTCATAGCCTGCATAGTGGGTTATGTTCTCATAATTGGAATGAACCACCATGAACTTTGCATTTAATGCTTTCGCTGCTCCCAATGCTTGACGATAACGTTGTACACATACGTCACGAACCAAGGGATCAAAACTGGTGGGGTGTAGATCAATATAGGGTCCGTGTATGGTTAAAAGTCCTTTATAATTTTTTAGCACAGTAGTATATTGATCAATGAGACTGTCACGATTTTCATCTAAATTGTTAGGCATAACAAAATCTTGAAGTTCAAGACAGGTATATGCTTCTTGATAAAAATCTGGGTTTTGATTTAGTTTTTCTAAATAGATGCCAGTACCAATTTTCATAGCTATTCTCCATTTTTTCTTCAGCTTAGCATGTATATTTATCAATGTCAAATGATTATCAAATCCGGTGCATATCACAAATTTACTAAACTTTAAAACAAGTTAATTATTGAGAAATTTTTTATTTATCTTAATAATATTTTTAAAATGTTTTGTCCAGTAATATCTATTTTTTTCTTTTTTTGCATTGGTTTTACCATCATTTTCTTAGGAGATTTTCAAGATGAAGTTGAGTTTGAGAGGGAGATGGTTACCTTAAAACGTCAAATGAAAAGCTTCGGATATATTGAAGAACTATATTTATTGATATTAATAAGAACTAGCCATGAATTTCAATAAAGTCTTCCTTATGAAAGTCCTGAAGGAGGGCTTTGTTTTTTAGCCAAATAGGGAGAGATATAATAAATTTTACAAAAGAATAAAAAAAAGATTTGAAATTTTAAGAAATTTTGATATAATCAAATTAAGAATTGGAAACGTTACCGGTAACGTTTTCGAAAAGGTGGTTACATATGAAAAACGTCAATATTAAAGATATAGCTGAGATGGCTGGAGTTGCCGTAAGTACAGTATCTCGTGTCTTGAATCATCATCCGGATGTTAAGGCAGAGACAAGGGAAAGAATTATGCAGTTGATACAGGAGAACAATTATATACCTAACAATAGTGCTAGAAATTTAAAAAGAAGCAATTCAAAAAACATTGGGGTTTTAGTAAAGGGGATCTACAATCCATTTTTCTCTAAGATCATACAATCCATTGAAGAACAAATTGATGGAGAGGGATATTCCATGATTATCCATTACAACAATGATAACACCAATGACATTGAAGAGGCGATTGAACTAATTAAAGAGAAAAAGCTAAAGGGTCTAATTTGTCTTGGTGGTGATTTTGACAACCTAGATGAAGAACAGCTGGTGGATTTAGGCACGCCTATTGTATTGGCCTCCACCAACATTGTGGAAAACGTTAACAAAAGCATTTTTTCTAGTGTCATCATAGAAAATGAAAAGGCATCCTTTCGTGCTGTTGACTATCTTTGTAATCTAGGACATAGGAACATTGGAATCATTGGTACTGGTGAGGAAGATAAAAGTATAGGAAAGTTAAGGGTACGGGGTTACAAGGAAGCTCTAAAGGCGAATGCCATTGAATATGAACCTCAATTTTTAGAGATAGGGGAATATACCTTTGAATCGGGATTTGCAGCAATGAATAGACTCTTAGATAAAAAGCTGGATTTAACGGCAGTCTTTGTTACCTCTGATATTATGGCGATAGGAGCAGCCAAGGCAATACTCAAGAGGGGACTGAGAGTCCCTGAAGACATATCTATCATAGGGTTTGATGGCCTTGATTTTTCAGAGTTTTTCCACCCATCCATCACCACGGTTAAGCAACCGGGTGAGGAAATGGGCTATAGAAGTGTAGAGGTGCTGTTTGATGTAATAAAAGATAAGCAAGGACACCAACATCTTATTCTAGAGACGGAGCTGCTGGAGAGGGAATCTTGTAAAAAAAATAGTCAGGAGGAAGCATATGGCTAAGGTAATTTTAAATGCAGTGGAGAAGGTTTATCCAAATGACTTTAAAGCTGTACATGGCATCGATTTAGAAATAAAGGACAAAGAGTTTATGGTTTTCGTAGGACCATCGGGGTGTGCCAAATCCACTACCCTCAGAATGGTGGCGGGGCTGGAGGAAATCACCAGTGGCACCATTACTATAGGAGACAGGGTGGTAAATGATGTGCCACCTAAGGACAGGGGAATTGCAATGGTATTTCAGAACTATGCCCTTTACCCCCATATGACGGTTTATGAGAATATGGCCTTTTCTCTAAAACTTAAGAAAATGCCTAAAAATGTTATAGATCAAAAGGTACGAGAAGCCGCTAAGATATTGGAGATTGAAGATTTATTGAAAAGAAAGCCTAAGGAATTATCTGGAGGGCAGAGACAGAGGGTTGCAGTAGGTAGGTCCATCGTCAGAGACCCTGATGTTTTCTTGTTTGATGAGCCATTATCTAATTTGGATGCAAAACTAAGGGTACATATGAGGGTGCAACTATCCCTCCTTCATAAAAAATTAAATACAACCATGATTTACGTTACCCACGATCAAGTGGAGGCAATGACGATGGGGGATAGAATCTGCGTGATGAATTTAGGGAGAATTATGCAGGTGGACACTCCATTGAACCTATATCATCAGCCTAGTAATAAGTTTGTAGCAGGCTTTATTGGTTCTCCGGCAATGAATCTTATTGAGGGAGAATTGTTAAAAAATAATGATACTATCCTTGTAAAAATAGGGGAGGTGAAATTGCCTTTAACACCAAATAAGGCAGAGAAGGTAAGGAGCCATATTGGTAAAAAAGTATGGTTTGGCATTAGACCGGAGGATATAAGCATAGGCGATCATGAAACCCAAAATGGAGTATTGGGCAGGATTCAAGTATTGGAGCATATGGGTAGTGAAACATTCCTTTACTTTGAAGTAGACGGGTTAAAAATCACAGCTAAAATTGATTCTATGGATGCCAAAGGACTACAGGTGCAAGAGTGCCACGGCTTTATCTTCGATATGGAAAAATGTCATATCTTTGACTATGACAGTGAAGAAAATATTAGCTTATAAAAAAGTTAAGGGGGAGAAAGAAATGAAAATGAGAAAAAAATTAGCATTAGGAATGGTTTTCATGTTGGTTTTATCTGCTTTCCTACTGGCGGGATGCTCATCAACACCACAGGATACAAGTGCTCCACAGGAAGATGGGGAAGAAGTAAGGGAAACAGTAGAAGTAGATATTTTTCAATTTAAGGTAGAGATTGGTAGAGAATTAGAACAAGCTGCTAGAGCTTATGAAGCCGATAATCCAGGTGTGAAGATTAATATCGAAACTGTTGGCGGTGGAGATGACTATGGAGCAGCATTGAGAGCTAAGTTCCAATCAGGGGCTGAACCAGCTATTTTCAACGTAGGTGGACCACAGGATGTAGAGGATTGGATGAGTAAGCTAGAAGACCTATCTGATCAACCTTGGGTAGATCTTGCTTTAGACGGTATTTTATCAGGTGCTACTGTAGATGGTAAAGTGTATGCACTTCCCTTCAATATTGAAGGCTATGGATTTATATATAACAAGGGAATCTTTGAAGCGGCTGGCATTGATGCTGCTAGTATTGTAGACTATGCTAGTTTAGAAGAAGCAGTTAAAACTTTAGACAGCAAAATCAAAGCTGGAGAGTTAAAGGATGAGTACCCTCTACTAGAAGCAGTGTTTGAGTATGCAGCAAGAGAAACATGGGTAACAGGACTTCATACCTCTAATGCCTTCTTAGGTCAAGAATTTGATAGTTCTATCGATGCATTTAATGCAAACACTGTAGAGTTTAACTATGCAGATGCCTTTAAAAAATTAATAGATTTACAGGCAGATTACTCTTCTAATACAAATTCTAAGAGGAACTTAAATGCAGTAGATTATACAGCACAGGTGGAGGAAGGTATTGCTATAGAAAGAGTTGCTATTACTCAACAGGGTAACTGGGTTTATGGTGGTGTAAAGGGCGTAGATCCAGCGGTTGCAGATAATTTAGATATATTACCAATGCCGGTAATTGGTGGTCAAGAGGATGTTATTCCTGTTGGGGTACCAATGCATTGGACAGTGAATAAAGATGTTAGTGAAGAAGTAAAGGAAGTTGCTAAGGATTTCTTAAACTGGCTATACACTTCTGATACAGGAAAAGATTACATTGTAAATCAATTCTATTTCATTCCACCGCTAAGTGGATATGAAAACTTCAAACCGGAAGATTCTCTAGGGGCAGCAGTACAACGATATGCAGAGGCTGGTAAAACTACTCCTTGGGTATTTATGGGATATCCTACAGGCTGGGGAATGGATGTACTAGGTATAAATATTCAAAGATACTTAGATGGAAGTATGACTTGGGAAGAATTAATCTCCGATTCACAAGCTCAATGGGAGAGAATGAGATAGTTATAGGCCTATAGGGGGGAGAATTTTTCTTCCCCTTATTATCTAAGGGGGAGGTCATCATGAAACATTCAAAACTATGGTTCGGCTTTTTTGTTGGACCTATTTTACTATCTTTTATTGTGGTTGTTATTGCACCCATGATGATGGGAATCTATTATTCCTTCACTGATTGGAATGGCATCAACAACAATGCTGATTGGGTAGGTTTGAAAAACTATGTAGAAATTTTTACTCAAGATAGAGAGTTTTTAAATGCCTTTCAATTTACAGTTAAATTTGCCATTGTTTCAGTAATTACCATCAATGCAATGGGTTTTGGCTTAGCCATATTGGTAACAAGAGGATTAAAAATCAGTAATTTTTTAAGAAGTATATTTTTTATGCCAAATTTAATAGGTGGACTTATTTTAGGTTTTGTATGGCAATTTATTTTTACAAGGGCTTTTCATGCAGTAGGAGTAAGGTTTGGTATTGATTTTTTACAGGGATGGTTGGCCACAACAAGCACAGGTTTTTGGGGCCTAGTTATATTAATGTCCTGGCAGATGGCGGGCTATATGATGGTAATTTATATTGCAGCTATAGAAAATATACCTCAATCCCTATTGGAGGCGGCGGAAATAGATGGGGCAACAAATTGGCAGGTGCTTAGACACGTGACTATTCCCTTGGTGGCACCGGCTTTTACCGTAGGTGTATTTCTTACTTTATCTAATTCCTTTAAACTTTATGATCAGAACCTCTCTTTAACAGGAGGAGGTCCCTTCAACTCTACACAAATGTTGGCTATGCATATTTACAATACCGCCTTTAGATTCAATACCTTTGGGTTAGCTCAGGCAAAGGCCGTTGTCTTTTTAATGGCAGTAGCATGTATTAGTTTAACCCAGATTTATTACAGCAAAAAGAGGGAGGTGGAAATGTAATGGAGGCTAAACAAATAGTTAAAACAGAGACTACCTATCCCCCAATACAAAAAAAGTCAGTAAAAGGCACTAAAAAAACAAAGAAAAAGCCCAATATAAAATTAGGTGCATTAGCTATTGTCATAGCAATATTATTTCTATCTCCCTTTTATATAGTTTTAACCAATTCCTTTAAGACCCAAAAGGGGATATTTCTAAATGTAATGAGCCTTCCCTTTGGGGAGTACTTCAGTAGTAGTAACTATGTGGAGGCCTTTCATGAATTAAATTTCATACGTTCCTTTATGAATTCCTTGTTTATTACAGTTAGTAGCACGATAATAATTATTATATTTGCCTCCATGGCGGCCTGGATGTTGGTAAGGACCAAGACTAAGCTTAGTACATTTTTATTTTTCTTATTTGCAGTAGCTATGCTGATTCCTTTTCAGTCGGTGATGTTGCCCCTGGTACGGATTATGGGGATATTAGGCTTTTTAAACCCCTATGGTTTAGTATTTATGTATTTAGGTTTTGGCTCTAGTTTGTCCATTATATTGTATCATGGGTTTATAAAAAATATTCCAGTAGAACTGGAGGAGGCAGCCGTTATAGATGGTTGCAACAAGCTACAGACCTTTTGGTATATTGTATTTCCATTATTAAAGCCCATAACCGTGACGGTGAGTATTTTGAATGTCATGTGGATATGGAATGACTTCCTATTACCACAGTTAGTCATCAATAGACCTGAATGGCATACTATACCTTTGAGAATGTTTTATTTCTTTGGACAGTATTCTAGAAAATGGCATCTAGCTTTAGCTGGTTTGGTGATAGCCATGATTCCAATTATTATATTTTATTTCTTTGCACAGAAACACATCATTAAGGGTGTTACGGATGGTTCCAGTAAATAATAAATGAAGGTGATATAGGATGAAGGTATATGAAATTAAACAATATGTAACTAAGTACACTATAGGTCAGCCTTTTGCTACCGAAGCAGTCATGCAGGAAGGAAAGCCTATTCAAAAGAAACAAATAGATTATTTTCAAGTGGAGGAAAAAGAAGAACTTTGCCTAAAATACAAAATGGATTCGGAAGATATTGTATGGGGTTTAGGAGAAAATCAAAGGGGAATGAACAAACGGGGTGGGGTTTATGAATCCTATTGTTCTGATGATCCCAATCATACCCCTGATAAGAAATCTCTTTATGGGGCCCATAACTTTTTCATCATGGATGGTGAAGTAGGGTTTGGAGTTTTTATTGACTATCCCGGGAAGGTGACCTTTGATGTAGGCTTTACCCATAAGGATATTTTAGAAATCACTATTGGAACTACAGATGTAGATATTTATATTATAAAAGGCGAGAATGCAAGAGAAATTACAAGGGAATTTTTAGCAATATTAGGTGAGGGCTATGCACCTCCGAAATGGGCATTTGGTTATCAGCAGAGTCGATGGAGCTACAGGGATGCACAGGAGGTAGAGAAAGTAGCAGAGGATCTCCTGTACAACAGAATTCCCTGTGACAGCATTTACTTAGATATTGACTATATGGAGGATTATAAGGATTTTACTATTAGTAAAGAAAATTTCCCGAACTTTAGGGATTTTGTAAATAGAATGAAGCAGAAGGGTTTTCGGCTAATACCCATTATTGATGCCGGGGTAAAAATAGAAGAGGGCTATGATGTCTATGAAGAAGGAATTGCCAACAACTATTTTTGTCTTGATAAGAAGGGGAAACCCTTTGTGGCGGCAGTATGGCCAGGAAAGGTACACTTTCCAGATTTCTTAAATCCTGAGGCAAGAAAATGGTTTGGATTAAAATATAAAGATTTAATAAATGATGGTATTGAAGGATTTTGGAATGATATGAATGAGCCCGCCATCTTTTATACGGAGGAGGGCTTAAAGGAAGCTATCGAAACAGCAGAAACATCAAAAAACAAGAATTTAGACATCCATAGCTTCTTTCACCTTATGGATAGCTTTAGGGGAATATCCAACAGTCTGAAGGATTATCAAAGCTTTTACCATAGGGTGGAGGGAGAATTAGTGAATCACCATGAACTTCACAACCTATATGGTTATAACATGACAAGGGCAGCGGCAGAGGGGTTTGAGGAGATAGATCCTAATAAACGGTTTCTGTTATTTTCTCGAGCCTCTTACATAGGTATGCACCGCTATGGAGGTATATGGACGGGGGATAATCATTCTTGGTGGCAGCATTTATTATTAAATATAAAAATGATGCCCTCCTTAAATATGTGTGGTTTTTTATATAGTGGAGCAGATACCGGTGGTTTCAGTGGAGAGGTAAATCAACAGCTAATGATTAGATGGACACAATTCAGTATCTTCACCCCCTTATTCAGAAATCATTCAGCTATGGGGACCAGAAGGCAGGAACCTTTTGCTTTTGATGGGGAAACAATAGAAGTTCTAAGGAGTACCATTGAATTAAGGTATAAATTAATACCCTATATTTACTCGGAGTATATGAAGGCTCTATTAAAGAAGGATGTATATTTTCAACCACTGGCCTTTCAATACCCAGATGAAAGATCTAGAAGGGTTGAAGATCAGCTACTGGTTGGGGAGACCTTGATGATAGCACCCTTATATGAGGAGAATGCCATAGGGAGATATGTTTGGCTACCGGAAGAGATGCTTTTATGGGGAGTTCATAAAAACCATGAAGGAAATTATAGGGTTATGGAAAAGGGAGACCATTATTTAGAAGTAGCCCTTGAGGAAACCCCTATATTTATAAGAAAAAACAAAATGCTAGTGTTGGGAAAAACGGGATTAAATGTAGAAGCATTAGATCACAGAGAATTACAGATGATTGCTTTTGTGGATACGAAGGCCAGTTATATCTATTACGATGACGATGGAAAAACGAAGGAGTTTAGAAATGGAAACTATACTGAAATTATAGTAGAAATTGAGAAGGTAGGGGAAATCTTTAAAATCAAGGCTGAAAATCGGGGAAATAGGACGGTAGAAAAATTACATGTTGAAGTGATAGATACAAGAGGTAATAGAAGGAAGCAAACAATTGATGTAATACATGACTAGAATCTTGGGGAAAGAGGGAGAACAAAAATTATGGAGAGAAGTAGCGGGATATTGATGCATATTACATCTTTACCTAGTCCCTATGGTATAGGAAGCTTTGGGAAGGAAGCCTACGAATTTGTAGGTTTTCTAGTGGAGGCGGGACAAAAATATTGGCAGATTCTGCCCATAGGTTCTACTGGATATGGGGATTCACCCTATCAATCCTTTTCTACTTTTGCAGGAAATCCTCTTTTTATAGACTTAGATCTATTTAAAGAGGATGATCTACTACAAATAGAAGAATTTGAAGGACTGGATTTTGGTAACAACCCAGAAAAAGTGGACTATAACAAGGTGCTTCATCATAAATTATGGGTTTTGAGAAAGGCATTTGAGAGAGGAAGAGAAAGATACAAAAAAGCAGTAGAGATCTTTGAAAAAGCAAACATAGAATGGATAGAGGACTATGGTTTATATATGGCCCTAAAGTTTCATTTTGATTTAACATCGTGGCAGGAGTGGGATGAGGCCATTAAGTTTAGGGAAAAAGAAGCCATGGATTACTATAAAGAAACATTGCAGGAGGAAATAGAATATTGGATTTTTATTCAATTTTTATTCTTTCAGCAATGGGAGGAATTAAAGAAATATGCTAACAACAGTGGCATCAGTATCATTGGAGATATACCTATCTATGTGGCGGAAGACAGTGTGGATACATGGAAAAATAGTGAAGTGTTTTTATTGGATGAAAACAAGCGACCTATCAAGGTGGCGGGATGTCCACCGGATGCCTTTTCTAAAACAGGACAATTATGGGGTAATCCATTGTATCGATGGGACCTTCTAGAAAGTAGGGGCTTTGACTGGTGGATAGAGAGAATCAAAGGTAGTATGAAGCTATATGATGTTATAAGGATAGATCATTTTAGAGGATTGGAATCCTATTGGGCAGTACCCTACGGAGAAAAAACTGCTGAAGAGGGAGCTTGGGTAAAGGGTCCTGGCATAAAATTATTTGATGCAATCAAAGAAAAACTAGGGGATGTAAACATCATAGCAGAGGATTTAGGATTTTTAACACCGGAGGTAATTACCCTAAGGGAGAAAACAGAGTATCCTGGCATGAAGGTGTTACAATTCGCCTTTGATACTAGAGAGGAAAGTGATTATCTCCCCCATAATTACGATAAAAATTGTGTAGTTTATACTGGAACCCATGACAATGATACGGTGACGGGGTGGTTTCATACGGCACCCCTAAAGGATGTAGAGTTTGCTGAAAGATATTTAAAACTTAATGAAGAGGAAGGCTATCATTGGGGATTTATTAGAGGGGCTTGGAGTTCTGTAGGAGATTTAGCTATAGCACAGCTACAGGACTTCTTAGGCTTAGGGAGCGAAGCTAGAATGAATATACCCTCCACCATTGGTGGTAATTGGCATTGGAGAGTAAAAAGAGAAGATTTAACTATAGAGTTAGCTGAGAAAATTCATGAAATTACAAAGCTTTACGGAAGGTAGGGAGGCAGATGTTAGATAGGAATAAATTTAAAGAGAGTATTGAGAAAAATCTTAAAGGATATTTTGGGAAGAACCTAGGCTCAGCATCAGGGGACGAAAAATACTATGCCGTTGTAAAAGCCATCATGGAAAACATGCTAGAAAAGTGGGTGGAAACAGAGGAAAAACATAGTAGGGGAAAACAGGCCCACTATCTTTCTGCTGAATTCTTAATGGGAAGAGCCTTTGGAAACAATTTATTAAATCTAGGTATCCATGAAGAGGTAAAGCAGGCTTTAGAAGAGTTGGAAATAGATATTGATGGTGTGGAAAAAATAGAAGAAGATGCTGGATTGGGTAACGGGGGATTAGGAAGATTAGCGGCTTGCTTTCTAGATTCCTGTGCCACCATGGACTTACCTGTAACCGGCTACGGCATTCGATATAATTATGGAATTTTTAAACAAATATTTGAGGATGGTTTTCAAGTGGAAGAAGGAGACGATTGGTTACAACAAGGAGATCCTTGGTCCTTGAGACGTGGAGAGGACATAGTAAAGGTAGACTTTGGGGATGGCAGTGTAAAGGCAGTGCCCTATGACACACCTATTATTGGCTATAAAGGCGAAACCATCAACAAATTGAGGCTGTGGCAAAGTGAAGCCTTCAAGGATTTTGACTTTAAGCTGTTTAATGATCAACAGTATGATGGAGCGGTGAAGGAGAAGAATAGAGCAGAGGATATATCAAGGGTATTGTACCCAAATGATTCTAAAAGAGAAGGAAAGATACTACGGTTAAAGCAACAATATTTCTTTGTTTCCGCCTCGCTACAGGATGTAGTGAAACAATTTAAAGCAAACCATGGAAATCATTTTGAAGATTTCCCTAGATACCACGCTATACAATTAAATGATACCCATCCTGTGGTAGCTATTCCAGAGCTCATGAGGATACTGATGGATCACGAGGAGATAGATTGGGAAGAAGCCTGGAACATTACCCTGAAGACCTTCTCCTACACCAATCATACCATTATGGCAGAGGCCCTAGAAAAGTGGAACATAAATCTTTATAGAAAAATACTTCCACGGGTTTATGAAATTATTAAAGAGATTAATGCAAGGTTTGTTACTTCCTTAAAAGAAAAGGGATATGATGCTAAAAGAATAAAGAGCATGAAAATTATAGACAACGGAGTAATCCATATGGCATGGTTGGCCATTCATGGCTCCCACACCACCAATGGTGTAGCGGAAATTCATACGGAAATATTGAAACATCAAGAATTGAAGGCATGGTATGAGCTTTACCCTGAAAGATTTCAAAATAAAACCAATGGCATCACACCAAGAAGATGGCTAAGTCTCTGTAATAAAGAGCTAGCTTCCATGATTACAGAGCTTTTAGATACAGAGGAATGGGTCACTGATCTATCTAGATTAAAGGAACTAGAGAAATATGCTGATAACGAAGAAATGCTAAAAAGATTTATAGCTATTAAAACCACCAAGAAAAAACAATTGGCAGCATATGTTTATGAAAAAGAAGGTATCCTTCTTGATACAAACTCAATCTTTGATGTGCAGATCAAGCGATTACATGAGTATAAACGCCAATTATTAAATGCCTTTCATATCTTAGATTTATACTATAGAGTAAAGGAAGAACCTATTAAAGATATAGTTCCTAGAACCTTTATCTTCGGTGCAAAGGCAGCTCCGGGCTATGTTCGGGCAAAAGGAATTATAAAATACATTCATGGGATTGCCAAATTGGTAAACAATGATCCTCAAACAAAGGATAAAATAAAAGTGGTTTTTGTAGAAAACTATAATGTAACCTATGGAGAAAAACTTTTTCCAGCTGCTGATGTTTCTGAACAAATCTCCACCGTAGGTAAGGAGGCCTCTGGCACAGGAAATATGAAATTTATGCTAAATGGCACTCCCACCATTGGCACCTATGATGGGGCAAATGTAGAAATAGTTCAAGAGGCAGGAGAGAAAAATAATTTTATCTTTGGCATGAAGCTAGAGGAGTTTGAAGCTATGCAGGATAGCTATGAACCTAAGGACTATTATCAAAGAGTTGAAGGATTAAAAAGAGTAGTAGATACCTTGATAGACGGAACCTTTGATGATGGTGGTACAGGTATGTTCGAGGAATTACATGATGCTTTATTGAAGGGGGCCCATTGGCATAAAGCTGATCATTATTTCCTTTTAAAGGATTTTGAAAATTATAGAGAGGCTCAAAACAAGGTGGATACAGCCTATAGAGATGAATTGACATGGGCAAGAAAATGTTGGATAAATATGGTGTCTGCAGGCAAATTTAGTAGTGATAGAACCATAGAAGAATATGCAAGAGATATATGGAAGATTGAAGGTAGTAAAGCATAAAGTTGCTAGTTTCCCCATATTCACATATAGACATTGGTGTTATCTATTAAGATAGCACCAATGTCCTTTTTTGAAATATTAGAGAGTATATTTAATGTATATTGTAATTCTCACTCCATTGGCATATAATAAAATTATAAAATAAATAGTGCAAAAGGTCTTTTAAAGAAAAATTCTTTAAAGGGCTTTTTTAGTGCCCTATTTCCTGGAGTTTAGGCTGATATAGGGTGTGATGCTTTTTTAAAGCATTATGTAGAAGGGGGTAAGATGAAAAGTGGGGGGAAAAAATAAATTAACAGAAGGTAATATTTCAAAAGCTTTAGTAAAATTAGCTATACCTATTATGGGAACATCCTTTGTTCAATTGGCCTATAATATGACGGATATGCTTTGGATAGGTAGAGTAGGAAGTAATGCTGTAGCAGCTATAGGGACTGCAGGCTTCTTTACTTGGTTAGCCTTTGCATTTATTTTAATTCCTAAAATAGGTGCAGAGGTAGGGGTATCTCAATCTATTGGAAGGGAAGATGTTAAGGAGGCAAAGCGCTACATCCGGCATACTCTTCAGCTGGTTGTTTTTCTAGCTCTTCTTTATGGATCTATACTTATAGTATTTAGGCGATCTTTAATTGGCTTCTTTAATATAGACAACGTAGAAGTAACTGAAATGGCAATATCCTATTTGGTTATCATATCCTTTGGTATGGTTTTCTACTTCACCAATCCAGTGTTAACTGGTATTTTAAATGGTTATGGAAATAGTAGAACGCCCTTTATGATTAATGGTATTGGCTTGATGATTAATATGGTGCTTGATCCCTTAATGATCTTAGGGCTAGGTCCGTTTCCAGCCTTGGGAATAAAGGGAGCTGCTATAGCCACAGTGATAGCTCAGTCATCTGTAACCATGATTTTTCTATATAGTATTATGAAGGTCAAGGGAGAAGTTTTTTCTGGTCTTGCCCTCTTGAAAAAGCCTGATTTAAGCCATATGAGGTCTATTGTTAAGCTAGGTTTACCGGCGGGCTTACAGAGTGCTTTGTTCACTATATTCTCCATGTTTATTGCGAGAATTGTTGCCCAGTGGGGAGCAGTACCTATTGCAGTACAAAGGGTAGGATCTCAAATAGAAGCCCTTTCTTGGATGACGGCAGGAGGGTTTTCAACTGCCCTTAGTGCCTTTGTGGGGCAAAATTATGGAGCTGAAAAATGGGAGCGGGTTGAGAAGGGGTATTATACTGCCCTGAAGATTGTAAGTGTATTTGGTTTAGGGGTGACAGCATTATTAATATTTGCTGCTGGACCCATCTTTAGTATTTTTCTACCGGAGCCGGAGGCGGTGGCCTATGGCATCGTATATTTGCAGATTTTAGGTTTGTCTCAGCTGTTTATGTGCATTGAAATCACAACATCTGGAGCCTTCAATGGATTAGGAAGAACCATACCACCTTCTATTGTAGGAATTACAATGAATGGCCTTAGAATACCAGCAGCATTAATTCTTTCTTCAACGGCATTGGGGTTAAATGGGGTTTGGTGGAGCATTAGTATCAGTAGTGTCCTGAAGGGAATTATATTGGTAGCCTGGTTTATGATTTTACTGAAGAGACAATCCTATAAGAAGAGCTTACAAGTAAAGCTTGGATAACAATAAAATAAGAGAGCAGAATTCACTCTGCTTTCTTTGTTTTTTAGCATAGTTTAATAGATTCATATAATTTTGTTGATGTATATTTGCAGTGTCAAGAAATAGTTGTTTTCTTTGTTGATTGGTTTCCTGTTGGGCATATTGGTTACATTTTTTCACACTCAGCAATTCCCAAGATAGAAAGTCCTTTAAATAATTTAATTCTTTGGTGGCAATATTTTTCATTGTTATCCTCCATTCTATTGAAACGATATCAAGGATAGTGTGTGCAATTAAAGAATAAACCATACAATGATAGTAAGAAAAATTCCTTTTTAGTGGGGAATTTAATAGCAGCTATTGCTGTTGTATCCTTAAGTAGCGGAGTATTTAGGGTTGTTTCTTAAGTTTCTGAATTTTGATTTGATTATTACATGTGATTTAACATATAATGGATAGGAGTGGCATTGTAGATGTGAATTTACTGATGGGAGGCTAAAATAATGAATACACAAGAAATTATGGACCTTGCCTTAAAACTAGCTGGTCTGGAGGACATGCCGGAGGATACTGGTATTATTGTTGAGGGAGAAAATATTAAAAAGGTAGCTATTGGTGTAGATATGGAATTGGCGGAAATGCTATTGGCTAGGGACTTAGGTGCGGATCTAGTTATTACCCACCATCCATCGGGGGGAAGTCCTCGAATCAACCTACACAAGGTAATGGATAATCAAATTGACAGTATGTTGAGGGCTGGAGTACCTATTAATAAGGCACAAAAAGCTTTGTCAGAAAAAAAGGGAGAAATAGAAAGAGCACTTCATGTTTCTAATTACGATAGAGCTGTATCGGCAGCTAAGTTATTGAACATGCCCTTCATGGGGATCCACACACCAACAGATATCTTAGCAGAACGTACAGTACAAAGTCTTTTAGACGAAAAGCTTAAGGATAAGCCAAAGGCTACTCTGCAGGACGTGGTAGATGCATTGGAAACCCTGCCAGAATATCAAAAAACAATGGCTAAGCCAGTCATTCGTGTAGGAGGCAAAGAGGACTATGCTGGAAAAACCTTTGTTACCATGGCGGGAGGCACAGGTGGTGGAGTAAAGGTACATAAGGCATATTTTGAAGCCGGTGTAGGTACTTTAGTAGCAATGCATATGCCTGAGGATGTTATTAAAGCTGTTAAGGAACAAAACATAGGAAACGTAGTAGTGGCAGGTCATATGGCCAGTGATTCCGTAGGAATTAATCAATTGGCTAAGGCTCTAGAGGAAAAGGGTATTGAAATTATTAGAATGAGTGGGTTGATTGACCCTAGCTAGTCAATCGATAACAACATAAAGTCTCCTAAAGATCAAAAATCTTTGGGAGACTTATTTTTATTTGGGTAAATAATATATAAGCCACAATCAAACACTAGTAAAAAGAGAGGAGGGTTTTTATGAAAAAATTTTTTATCTTAATCATAAGTATGTTGCTAATAGTTGCTTTAGTAGCTTGTGCAGCAGAGCCAGAGCCAGCACCTACTCCTCCAGAAGAGCCTGCTGAGGAAGGTGAGACTGTTGTTGAAAAATACACAATAGAGGAAGGCTTAGAGGATAGAATCACCATAGTGGAAGAGGAGGAGGTATTGCAGGAGGCTAGAGAATGGTTCCAACAATTTGATGAGACACAAGAAGGTGCTTATGTTTTTGAGCATCCCGAGATAACCTACATAAGAATTAACCCTGGTGCACAACCAACAGGAGGATATGGAATTCACATAAAGGATTATGATGAAGAAGAGTATCCAAGGATTATAACTATGGAGGTAATAGCACCTGATGAAGATGCACTAGTCACACAAGTACAGACTTATCCTTCTGCTACATTGGCTATTATATCTGATTCCGTCAGTCAATATGAAGTGCGAACAGGGGATGGAGAGGTACTTGAGTCGGAGTCTACATTGGTTTTTGCAAATCTGGAAACACCTCAAGACAATGAAGCAATATTCAATCCGGTAAGGGTTCGGGGGAAAATTATTGCCTTTGAAGGTGCTTTTGTTGTAAGAATTCTAGATGAAGAAGAAGAGCTTATTCATGAGGAACCTATGCAGGCCTATGCTGGTGGACCTTATTGGGGAGACTTTGATGCAGAAGTAAGCTATCCTACACCACAAACGGAAGAGGGAAGTTTGGAGATAGGAGAATATAGTGCTAAAGACGGTGAATATTTATTAAGAGAGAAGATTGCTGTGAGATTTAGAGAAAGTGAAAATTAAAAATCACATAATTAAAGTTAATAAGAAAGGAAGATGTGTATTATGGATGTTATACAAGAAAATTTACAGTATCTTATGGAGAGACATAAGGATGTGTATGAGGCCTATACCAATTATGGGAAAATAATTCATGAGAAGGAGGGGCCTATAGAGGAGAAAAATCGTTGGTTAATTAAAATTTCTATTTCTGCTTCACTGGGTTACTCCTATGCATTAAAAACCCATATATGGAAGGCTTCAAAGGCTGGATGTACAAGGGATGAAATAGAGCATGCCATACTGTTGGTGGCACCATCTGCTGGATTTCCTAGAATGATGGAAGCCTTGCTTATTTTAAGAAATGAATTTGATGAAGATTTGAATAGAAAAGATTAATAAAAAAATTCATTTAAATCATATACTATAAATATAGAAATTTGAATAGAGATAATGCTAGGGAGGGGATATAATGTATAAGATTGTCACTGCTGATAAGTATTTATGGAATGAGGTCAACTTAGATGGAAAGATCGTACTGGAGGGGGGCACTAGCTGGGGGAACACTACCTCCATCATTGCAAGGAAGGTCCGAGAAAATGGCTGGAAAACTAGGCTTTTCTCTGTAGATATTGATGATAGTCACTTTAAAGAGATAGAAGAAAGACTCAAGGATGATTTTGAAGAACTAGCTTTAATTAAAGGAGATTTAAGTAATCTTGATTTTATGGATTCTGAATCTGTAGATGCTATTATTTGTAATTATACCCTATCCTCTGTCAACCAATTTCCTCTAAGGGCCGTTAAGGCAGTGAAGGAATTTTATCGCGTATTAAAACCAGGTGGAAAACTTTTAATTAATGAAGAGATGCCCATTTGGTCTGTGAATGTAGGGGATTATGAATACTGGTCTAAGCGTCTTAGAATCATTAAAAGTATTAATACCTTGAAGGCAATGGCACATTTTAATGAAATCCATCCCCAGGATTTAAAGGAAGTATTGGAAACGGCGGGGTTTATGGAGGTGGAATCTCGTGAGTTTAAAGAAAAAATAAACTCTGAAATGGCCATCAAGTTTTTAGATAAGCGAAAGCAATCCCTCATTAAAGGAAGAAATGATCTCCATAATGAAAAGCTCATTCAAGGGTATACTGAGTTAACGGAGGAACTCTTAAAAAAGTTTGAAGAAAGTGAAGAGTATTTCCTGCCGGCTTATATTATGAGGGCAATTAAATAAAGATAAAAAGTTATAAACAATATTTAGATATAGAAGAAAAGTTAACCACAAAATATTGTGGGTAAGAACCATAAATTGTGCACAACTAAAATGATTTTCAGTGGTTATACACAAATAAAAGTCAATTTTAAAATCCTTTAAAGAGGAAGTCTTTAAAGGATTTTTTATTTAATAGGAAAGTTCTACTTTCCTATTAAATAAAAAAGGGGTTGTAGGGGATGGAATCCCCTGCCCGTTTTCAGGAAGGTGCTCAGACAGCTTGGCTGTCGTCGAAGGGAACCTAGGGTTTCCTAGCGAAAGCGTCGTAGATGCTCTTTTTAATGTTTCTTAGAAATTAATAGTATGGTATGAAATTATGAAATGAGTATCAAAAAACTGTGGGAAATTGTGAAGTAGGATGATATATTGTAAATAGATAAAATTTACCATGAAGGGAAGGGGATATAGATGAAATTACCAAAGTCAATAAATCTTGCAAATTTACCTACTAGAATAGAAAAGCTAGAAAGGTTGAGCAAGAGTTTAGGCAATATAGAAATCTATATAAAAAGAGATGATCAAACTGGAACGGAAGTAGCTGGAAATAAGGTAAGGAAATTAGAATTTGCTGTGCAGGAAGCACTAGATGAAGGTTGTGACTACTTAATTACCTGTGGAGGCATTCAATCCAACCATGCTAGAGCTACAGCCGCTGTTGCTGCCAAGCTGGGAATAGGTGCTTATTTGGTGCTTAGAGGCAGTGAAGAGGATGGTGTAGAAGGAAATTATTTTTTAGATAAAATCTTAGGGGCGGAGACTCGTTTGATTACCCCGGAAGCCTATAAGGAAAAAAGAACAGAGATTATGGAGGAAATAAAGGAAAATTTAGCCAAAAGGGGACACAAAGCCTATATCCTACCGGAAGGAGCTTCTAACGGAATTGGTAGCTTCGGATATTATAAGGCAATGGAGGAGATTTTACATCAAGAGAAGGAAATGGGTGTAAAATTCGATGCCATTGTTACTGCAGTGGGTTCAGGGGGTACCTATGCAGGGTTATTCTATGCCAATGAGATAAAGAAAAACAATGCAAAGATATATGGAGTAAATGTATGTGATAGTGCAGATCATTTTAAAAACAGGGTAGAACAGCTGGTGAAGGAAAGTCTACAGTATACTGGTGATGAATTAGAATTTACAAAAGACAGTATTCATATGATGGATGGATATGTAGGTGAAGGGTACGGATTAAGCACCTCTGAGCAATTAGCTTTTGTTCATAATTTAGCTAAGCTAGAGGGAGTGATTCTGGATCCGGTGTACACAGGAAAGGCCATGTATGGATTGGTGGAAGAAATAAAAAAAGGAACCTTTAAAGAACATAAGAACCTCCTCTTTATTCATACAGGGGGTATTTTTGGATTGTTTCCTCAAGGCGATAAATTTCAAGCATGTAAGTAGATCCACAGAAAACTGTGAATCAAGAGCTTAAACTGTGCATAACTAATAATCATTAGTGATAGTTATGCACAGTATTATTTTTATGCTATTTTTTCTTCCTATCTTTAAAAAATTGAAGGTATTCTTCATATCCTTCCTTCTCCAAATCTTCAACAGCAATAAAACGTAATGCTGCACTATTAATACAGTATCTTAAGCCACCTTTATCCTTAAGGCCATCTTCAAAAACATGACCCAGGTGAGAGTCACCATGCTTACTCCTTACCTCGGTACGTATCATACCATGACTACGATCCTTTTTTTCCTGAAGACTTTCCTTAGTAAGAGGAGTTGTAAAGCTAGGCCATCCACAGCCGGCATCATACTTATGTAATGAACTAAAAAGAGGCTCTCCTGTTACGATATCTACATAGATCCCCTCTTTCTTATGATCCCAATATTCATTAGAAAAAGGTGTCTCTGTAGCACTTTCTTGAGTGACTTTATATTGTAGGGGAGTTAATTTTTTCTGCAATTCTTCTTTACTAGGTTTCATATAGTTTTTCTTATCCATAGAAATCCTCCTCTCTGCTATTGAGTACAAAATATAATTTCTATTGTTATATATACTACCCAATTTTTAAAGGTTAAATAGAAAAGCTTACTGTTGGTGTGGAATAAAGGAACAATATTGTAGAGTTAAATTGAGAATATTTTACCTAAAAAAACAAATAATAAAGTGAGATTTAAAGTAATTTGGCAAATTATTTTAAAATTAATTTTTTAGGAGGAAGATCAGTATGAATAATAAGAATGCAAGACAACAGGTACAAGAGGTATACACTCAACTGGAAACTTGTAAAAACAATTTAACTCAAGCATTACAAACTGTAGAAAAGCAACAAAATAAAGTCCAGATACAAAGTACTATAGCTGCCATAGATAACGCTGTAACAACAGCTAATAGAACACTTTCAAATTATGAAGAATAGAAGTAAGTAAAACCAACAAGTCCTTTAAGGAAAGAATCCTTTAAAGGACTTGTTGATTTTACTGATGATGGAGTTTCAAAGAGTAGGTTTTACATATAGAGGAAAGGGTATATAATAAAGATAGCACCTCTGTTAGGTGACATGTGTACATAGAAAGCCTATAGAAAAAGGAGAGATAAATTTATGAATTACAAAATGCTTCATACTTGTTTTAGAGTCATGGATTTAGAAAAATCATTGAAATTTTATCAGGAAGCACTGGGATTAAAGGAAACACAAAGAAAGGATTTTCCAGAACATGAATTTACCTTAGTGTACTTAAGTGATGAGTCAGGTCAGTATGAATTAGAGTTAACTTATAACTACAACCCCGATAAACCTTATGAAATAGGTAATGGTTTTAGCCACACAGCAGTTGCTGTGGATGATTTAGAAGCTTCGCAAAAAAGGCATCAAGAAATGGGATATAAAGTTACAGAGTTAATGGGACTTCCTGGCAGTCCTCCAAGATATTACTTTGTAACGGATCCAGATGGATATGATGTAGAGGTTATAAGAGCTAAGTAGATAAAGGGATTTTTTTCAAAGGTAAATATAGTAACTGTATAAACCTATGACAAAATGTTATAATACAATTTATGTAGAACTTATAACAAAAGGAATAGGAGTGCATATGGATGAAGAAAAAAGTACTTGTTATTGTCTTGTGTGTACTGGTGGTTGCTATAGGTGCTGGGGTTTGGGGTTATAATTATTTCTTTGGTGTGGACCATAATCTTAGAACCCAATTGCAGGAGGAATTTAGTGAAGACTTTTTTAGTTTTGAGGACATAGATTTACAAGATATTGGTGATATGGAAGCATCAAATCAATTAAAACCTTCTACTGAAAATAAAAATCCTGAAAAAGATATACCTAACAAATATATAGGAAAACTAGAAAGACTGGAGTATGTGACAGATAAAAAGATAGAGGTACTTTTTGAAAGGGCATATGAAGAGTATCAGCAGCAAAAGTCTGGAAATCAATTAAATCAAACACAGCTGGCTAGAAAGTATCTTCAGGCCGCCAATATGTTGGAGGAATCCATGGAGGCTATATTTCAGGATATTATAAAGGAAATGGAAGCTGAACTTCAAGAGAATCAATTATCGGATGATTTAATGAAGGAAATAGTAGCAACCTATAATAACAGGATAAAGGAAAAAAGATCAGCTATTATGCAACAGATAGAGGGAGCCATATAAAAGGTTCTCTTTTTTTGGAAAAAAGGCAATAAAAAATGAGAATATAGGGACTGACTAGGATTAAAGGGGGACTAAAATACCTAGTCAATATATTCTCATTAGTAAAATTATCTCCAAATATTACAGTATTATACATATAATAAAAAAATAAATATGTAATAAGATAATTATTCAGGCAAAGTACTCTTCCATTGTTTGAAAATCATCCTTCTGGTTTGTTCCTTGATAACAGGATCATTCTCTGCTATTGTTTTGGCTTCTTCATAGGAACCAGCCTTATAAAGAATAAGGCCTCCCGTATGATCCGTAAAGGGACCTTTGGCGAAAATCTTTCCTTCCTCTATGTATTTTTTTAAATATGCCTTATGAACATCAAGAATTTCTGCATCCTTTTTAGGATCTATGGTTTCTAGAAAAGCTACAAAATATGGCACAAACAACACCTCCAAAGTTTTATTATATGAATCCAATTGATATCTTAAATTGTAATTCACTTTTACAGAAAATTCAATAAATATCATTGATAAAAAAATAACGAAAAAACTTTTTATATTTACCTTTTACTTCTTATTATCAAGTAGTTTCAAAATACTACATTATATGAAATTCATTATCAACTACTCATTAAATTTTAACAATTTAAATAATTGTTGATATTACTTCTATTTCGACTATTATCAAAAGCCATTTTTTATAACAAACCTATGCTATAATTATAATTGAGAAAAGAAATCAATGTCAAATAGATAAATATTTAACAACAGGAGGTATACTTATGAATAAAAAAACAAAGGATGTTTTTGTTATTGGATTTGCCTTATTTGCAATGTTTTTTGGAGCAGGGAACTTAATTTTCCCACCAGCCTTAGGACAGAATGCTGGTAAACACCTATTACCAGCTATTGGTGGTTTTCTCTTAACCGGGGTAGGGCTACCACTTATGGGAATTATAGCAGTGTCTAAGTTTGGGGGAGATTTAGAGCAATTGGCATCAAAGGCGAATAAAAGGTTTGGAAAGCTTTTAACCTTTGCAGTTATCTTAACATTAGGACCATTAGTAGCAATTCCAAGAACAAGTGCCACTACGTATGAAATGGGTATCCTGCCTTTTTTTCCTAATTTTAATTCCATTCTTTTTTCAGCCATATACTTTGCTATTGTATTAGTTTTTGTTTTAAAGCCTTCATCCTTAATTGATAATATTGGTAAGATCCTTACACCAATTCTTCTACTTACGATGATTACTATTATTGTAAAGGGTGTTTTTCAACCACAGGGTATGATTATAGATACTGGTATGAATATCTCCTTTGCTAATGGTTTTGCGGAGGGATATCAAACAATGGATGCCATGGGGGCTACTATTCTTGGTGGAATTATCGTGGGGGCAATTCGAGCTAAAGGATACAAGGAAAATACAGAAATAGCACAATTAACAGTTCAGGCAGGAATGGTGGCGGCAGCAGGGTTGGCAATTGTCTACGGTGGACTAGCCTACCTGGGGGCAACTGCTGGAGAACTACCAATGGATATATCTAGATCGCAAGTGATTATAAGTATTACCAACAATCTGCTGGGAACCTTTGGTCAAGTTTTATTAGCACTTGCTGTTGGAATGGCATGCTTAACCACCTCTATTGGATTAACAGCCACGGCTGGAGAATATTTTAGTAAAGCTTCCAATGGAAAGCTAAGCTACAAGACGATAGCCATTGCTACTGCATTGGTTAGTATGGGTATTTCCAACATTGGAGTTGATAGGATTATAACCTTAGCAGAACCTATATTATTGGTATTGTATCCAATTATTATTGTATTGGTGGCATTGGCATTTTTAGATAAATATATGAAGAGTCAAGCTATCTATACTGGAGCAGTATTTGCTACCTTGGTGGTAAGTTTGCTTGATGTCTTAGGAAGCTTCAATATTCCCATCCCAGTAGTAAGTGATGTAATGCAGGCATTACCATTAACTGCCCAAGGATTTGGATGGATTGTACCAGCTATTGCAACAGGACTTATCTTTTATTTAGTATCTAATTACACAAAAAAGAAAGAAGGATATATACACTAAAACAAAGAGGCTACTTCATAATTATATGAAGTAGCCTCTTTGTTTTATATTCTTCCTTATATAGTATTTTCAAGTCATCCCATTACTGAATACTCATGTTTGAAATTATAGGTATAACTGTGGGGATCCTAGTATCTAGTACTATAATTAATTATATATGTATGATATTTATTGCTACTTAATTAATTTTTAGGCAGTGTACAATCCTTTATTTTTTCACTTAATCTAGCATCAATGGTTTGGAGTAACAAGCTATTTTCTTCATTTATACTTTTCTGTTTAACTTCTTTTAAGGTTCTTTTTAACTCTTGAATCTCTGTTACAATACTTTTTTTAAATTGATTTTTCGTAGAGTTTGATAACATCTCTATCCCTCCTTATGTTTTTAGTGTTTTTGAAAACCACAGAGTCAAATCAATGCAGTGTTCCTTAAGAATGCTAGATTTCATCCACTTTTTAAGAATTAGTTTTCAAGTTTATTCTTTGATAATCTAGAAACGATCAACGTAGTGCTTAGGTCCTATTTTTTTTCATTATAACTAATAAATCGTCAAATTTCTACACTTTTTAAATATTTCACATATAAATTTTTTAATGGTTAAAAAAATTATACTAAAGTAAAAAAAGAAGGAATTGCAAGATAAATATCGAAGTATGTCATTGAAGTTAAGTCTGGAGTGCTATTTTGTAGCAACCTTTTCTAGGGCTTAGTTCCCATTGATGAAAAATTCCATAGTTATATCAACAACATTGATAAAGGCAAACTTATTGAAAAATAAGGACGCAAAGCCATGGGTCTAAAGGAAGTTTTCATTTCTATGATTGCCAGGTTTCCAAAAACATACTAATGGAATCATTAGTAGTTGAAGAAGGCACCTTTATTACGTGTGTCTTCTTTTTTTGTAATTTTATAAAAATTATAAAGTGGGAATTATCAAAAAAACTAATTATAAGGGGTGTTAAATGGTGAAAAATTCTTTGAAAAGAAAAATAGTGGGGTTAATAGTGGTTCTTTTAGTAGCGGCAGTTTCTATTGTTACATTCTCAAATTATTATTTTACTCTCAATTTACAAGAGCAAAATATTAAGGATGAGCATATGTTCTATGCTAATACAATAGTGGACAATGTCACTGGTTTTATTGAAAAAGCCTATGTAATAACAGATAACATACAATCCTCTAGAGATATTTATGAGTTTGAGCCTGACAATCAAAGAGGCTTTCTAGAGGATACTATTAAAAAGTACCCATTTTTTGATTTGTTTTTTATTCAGGGAACAGATGGTATGCAGACGGCAAGATCCTCTGGAGAGAATGGCGATCGATCTACTCGTTGGTGGTTTATTAAGGCAATGGAGGAGAGACAACCTTTCGTAAGTAAATCCTACTATTCGATAACAGGTAACATGCCTGTAACTTCAGTAATTATACCTATACACAATCAAGAAAGTGAACTTGTAGGGATTATGGGTTCAGATATTCTGTTGGGTGAGGTGCAAAACATTATAGATGCTTATTCTTCACAGGATAGATATTCTTTGGTTATTGATGGAGAAGGAACCATAGTTGCACACCCAGATAGAAGCTATGTATCAGAATTATATAATCTAAAAACCTATGAAAAAACAGTGCTAGTATATGACAATAATAATAATCCAGTATTAGATGAAAATGGAAGCCATATAACAGAAGTCGTAACGATAGATTTAGAACCAGAATATAGGGAACTGGCAGAACAAGCATTAAAAGGAGAGGTTGGCACAACCAGTTTTGAAGATAAAAACGGAGATGAGTTAGTAGTAGCATACTCTAGTATACAACTGCCGGGTGCATCGGATAACTGGGGGGTAATAGCTATTCAGAATAGAAATGCAGCTTTAAGTAATTTTATTGAAGCCTCCTACAGAAGTATGGTAGTAGCTTTGGTGATGCTAATTGTCGCTATACTATGTGGATTGTCAATGTCAAATAAAATAACAAAACCTCTTGTGTCTCTTAGAAAAATAGTTTCTGAAGGTGCTGAGGGAAATTTTAATGTTCGATCAGACATTGCTTCTAAGGATGAAATAGGAGAACTGTCTCATATGATAAACACTATGTTTCAGCAAGTGGGTTTTCTAATAAAAAATATAGCAGACACCTCACAACAGGTAGCAGCTTCTTCAGAAGAGCTTACTGCCACCAGTCAGCAGTCGGCTACGGCAGCAGATGAAGTAGCTAGAACCATTGAAGAAATTGCTAAAGGAGCAAATGATCAGGCAAAGGATACAGAAAAGGGAGTAGAGCATATTACGGCATTAGGTGAATTAATAGAAAAGGAACAACAGTACATCAAGCAGTTAAATAGCTCTACTAATGATGTAACCATATTAAAGGATGAAGGATTTGAAATAGTAAAAGACTTGGTGGAAAAGACAAATATGAATAATAAGTCATCAAAAGAAGTACAAGAGATTATTGTAAATACTAATGAAAGTGCAGAGAAAATAGAAAATGCTAGCCAAATGATTAAAAATATTGCAGAGCAAACCAACCTATTGGCACTAAATGCAGCTATAGAAGCAGCTAGAGCTGGTGAAGCCGGTAGAGGTTTCGCAGTAGTAGCAGAAGAAATACGAAAACTAGCAGAACAATCTAATGAATTTACAGAAGAAATTGCTGGTATTATTAAGGAATTAACAGATAAAACAGGACATGCTGTTCATACAATGCAAGAGGTAGGTAAAATTGTAGCATCACAAACAAAAAGTGTAGAATTGACTAATGAGAAATTCGAAGGGATAGATAATGCAATTGAAAAGATGAAGGAAGTAATAACGTCAATCAATGAATCAGGACGAGGCATGGAAGGCAAAAGGGACGAAATCATAGGCATTATTGAGAACCTATCGGCTATCTCACAAGAAAATGCAGCAGGTACTGAGGAAGCTTCAGCATCAGTAGAAGAGCAAACTGCATCTATGGAAGAAATAGCTAATGCCAGTGATGCATTGGCACGATTAGCAGAAGAGATGCAAGGAAGTATCGCGAAATTTAAATACTAAAACAGTTACAAGGGGATAACGGATACAATGAAGAGCATTAAAAAAGACACCTATTTTAATTTAACAAAACATGATTTTTCTTTAGAAATACTTATACACTCTAGTAATGTTGCTAATATAGCTCTAAAAATAGCTGATGCCATAGATTTATGTAATAGTGAAAAGCCACATCTTTATGAAGCAGCATTATATCATGATATTGGAAAAAGTAAGGTTCCTGAATTTATTTTATACAAAAAAGGGAGTTTATCTACTAAGGAACGGAGCATCATGATGAAACATGCTATTCATTCCCAGGAACTATATTTAAGTGTGGAAAGCTTAGGCGATGAAACAATAAAGATCGCTAAAGCAATAAGACATCATCATGAAAATTGGGATGGGACAGGCTATCCTGATAAAATTTCACGTAAAGATATCCCATTACATAGTAGAATTATAAAGATAGCAGATATGTTTGAAGCTATGATTCAGCCTAGGGTATATAGAACTTTTAGAATACATAACACACTAGAGATTATGGAACAAATGCAAGGAAAAGAGCTTGATCCAGAAATTTTCAAAAAAAGCTATGACATACTTTATGAATTATTAGTTAACAACCAAAAAGAAAACAGCACAAATTGGCAATCAATAAATGTTCTGAATGGTTAACGGCTATATTAAAACAAAAAACAAAGGGGCTACTTCATCATCATATGAAATAGCCCCTTTTAGGTAAAATAGAATCGGAAATAACTATACCAATCTTCCTGTGACTTCGGTGGATTTTCGTTAGTCATATTCTTCAGCAACGCCTCCTTTTAGATAAAACCTTTTATTCTTACGTTTCTCTGCTACAGCTTATCCTTTCTTTTTTTAGTAACCTAATAAACATCCTATAAATTAAATATTTGGTAAGTTTATTAGATTGGTAGGGAGTTATCGGATTCTATTTATTTCATATATACCACTGTTCTTTCACTTTAAACATATTATTTTGAAAATTATATATATTTTTTTAAAAAAATAATATTAAAATAAAAAGCATACACACACTAAACAAAGGGGCTATTTCACCAGTATATGAAATAGCCCCTTTTAGATAAATAGAGGGGGGTATGAGTTTCTATTTATTATGTATATACCATCTTATTACGAATTTAAACATATTATTTTCATAGTACTTCAGTCCTATTTATTGCAATCCTAGCAAGCATTTGTACCTTGAGTTAAATTATCTTGTAAATGTTAGAGGATTTAGTAAAAAAATGTAGAATTTTGATTTATTATAATACTTTCTTTAGATTTAACTAAATTTATAAGTAAGGTAGGTTTACAAATGAGTAGTAATTATATTCAAATGTTTGATATTCATCAAATATTTAAAACTAATGATATTCAAAATATATTCATTGGTTCTCCCAAAGGGAAGAAGGATGAATACGTTATAATTAATGTGTTACGTGATAAAAGGTTTTTACAGAAGAAATTTAAAGATCAATTACAACGATTACAAAACTTAGTTTACTTTGAAGAACTTGGAGATGAGGTTGTTTTTGCTACAAGTGTTAATCAAGGAATAGATCTAAAGGAATATATTAAACAAAATACGTTAGATATAAAAAAGCGGTTGAATTTAGCTTATCAATATCTAGGGAAGATAGTTAAGTATGATGGCTTTCCTGATGATATTAAAGATATGTTAATAGAAGAGTCCCAGATAGTGATGAAAGATAAAAATATTTCATTTAATGAAGTTTTTCTTATAAAAGAAGATGAGGGTCATAAAAAATATAACTTTAAAAAGGTAGCACAAAGTGTCGGTACTGTACTTGCCACCATTCTCTTCTCGAATATAACATCCAGAGATAAGCATACTGATGTAAGCGAGATTATAGCCCTTATAAGCAACCTAGAGTACAACACTCATAAATATAAAAGCTTAAGTGATATATTTCAAGATTTTGAGCAAATTTACACTAATATTTTAAGTAGTTTAGATTTAAAGAAAACCACCCAAGATATTTGGACAAAAGACGACAATAATTATGATGCAAAACAATTTATGAAAGAATCAAAACTCCCTTATATTAAAAAAACTCTAATTGTAGGATTAATCATAGGATCAAGTGCTTTGTTATGGACAGGTGCAGCAAGTAGGGTTTTAAATATCACTGAAGAGATAAAAAAAGAAAATGAAATATTTTTAAGTGAGACTTCAAAAGACTTAACTTTAACAGAAAAAGAGAAAGGTATGAATGAAGCTTCTTTACAAGTTAGAGATAAACATAACAACTGGAGTGAAGGTTATAGTAGGAAAATCAATGCAAAAGGTGATGATACAGAAAGTAACATAGGGTTAGATGAGTTACAGCAAGATCATGTTGCTTCAGAGAGTCTTGAGAAGCTTAATATCAGCTATTTAACTTCAGAACTTACAATGGCTGATAAAAGTACACTTCGTAATGGAGTATATTCTTTGAAATTTAAAGGTACTGAGGATCGACTATCCAAAAGTATAGCTTTCAACAATGTTGATGTAAACTTAGAGGGAACCAATACCCTATTTTTATGGATTATGTCAGATAAACTAGAAAAAATCAATTTGGATTTTCATGGATATGATAACGAGCATGTAATATTTGAAAAATCTATACAACACTATCCTAGACTAACCGGGGTATGGGAAAGAATAAATTTTGATATACCACCTAAGAAAATTACCAAAATAAATATGACTGTAGTTAGTTCAGATCCTACAGTTTGGATTGATGATGTAAAAATAGATGTATATAAATAAGCAAATTAAACTTTAGCGAAGCACCACTATTAAGCTCTGTCCTCATTCTAGAAGACAGGGCTTTAATATGCTAAGCCTATTGTTTCTCTAACTTAGTGGTTAAGATTATATATTTATCACATTTGGCCTGCAGGGATAAAAACTCCCTCTAATTTGATTGCAATTTTATGTTAAAATAAAACCATAAGGTTCTAAAACCAATGTAATAATTCTTAAAGAAGGAGCATATACTAATAAATGGAAAAAATAATTGATTTATTCAGCAGAGAAAGGAACCTTATATTGAAGAAACGAGTAGCTTGGTGTCTGGTGATAGGCTGGATCTTTCTGATTTTCAGTTTCTCTTCTGACCCTGCAGAAGTGTCAAGGGAAAAAAGCATTATTGTTGTGGAAAGGGTAGAGGATGTAGTGGAGGCTATTGAGGCGAGGATGCCGACAGACTATTTTCAGATAAACAATCTACACAGATTGGTGAGAAAAAAAGCCCATGCTTTTTTATACTTTACTTTAACCCTCTTCATAATTACAGCCCTACATTTCACTGGATTAGGGGGAAAAAGGAAGTATCTTTACAGTGGTTTGATAGCACTTTTATGTGCAAGCTTGGATGAAACCTACCAAAACTTCATACCTGGGCGAAGCGGTGAAGTCATGGATGTTTTTATAGATGGGATAGGCATTACTATAGCTATTTTATTAAGTAAATTTACAGAAGACATCTATAGGAGAAAAAACAGAGCAGCACAGGATAAAAAACTGTAGCAGAGATTTATTCTCTGTTATTTTCTTTTGTTTGAAAGTCATAAAAAGTTGTATAATAGGTATATAGAGAAATGTAGGAGGTATAGTCCATGAAGGTGTTAATTATTGATGATGAGAGATTACTGGTAAAGGGGCTAAAGAAAAGTCTAGAACAGGAGGGTTTCCAGGTTTCTGTTGCCTATGATGGGGAAGAGGGATTGGTTATCTTTGAAGGTGGAGGTTTTGATATCTTAATATTGGACCTAATGCTACCTAAAATAGATGGTATTGGTGTTTGTCGGATGGTACGACAAAAAAGCAATGTTCCCATTATTATGCTGACGGCGAAGGATAGTGATATAGATAAAATATTAGGGTTGGAGCTAGGGGCGGATGATTATATGACAAAGCCCTTTAACACAAGAGAGCTTATAGCACGGATGAGGGCAATACTTAGACGAATGGAGAAAAATCAACAGGAAACTAGGGAAGATCTTTATACCTTTGGAGATCTAGAGGTGGATCCTGGATATAGAGTGGTAAAGAAGGCTTCAAAGGAGATAGATTTAACACCGAAGGAGTTTGATATACTACATTTGTTGATTAGAAACAAGGGAAGGGTTTTCCCTAGGGAAGAAATCTTTAGATTGGTGTGGCAGGAACCCTGTTTGGATACTAGAACCATTGATGTGCATATTAAAAACCTTAGGGAAAAGCTAAAGGATATAGATAAAAACTCCCCTATGATTCAAACAAAATGGGGTGTGGGTTATTATTTTAGAAGGGATTGATTAGATTGTTTACCTCCATTAAGCAAAAACTGACCTTCATCTATATTCTATTAATTGCTATACCCCTCTTTATGATTAACTTTTTTGCTGTAGAAAGCATGCAGGAGTCAATTCTAAGGGAGATCGAGGTAAATGCCCTAAAGACAGCCAACATTGTCTCTAGTATAAGCAGGAATAATATACAACAGCCGTTAGCATTGAAACGAAGTATAAATCAGTATATGACGGGTGGTGGAGCTAGGACTTTAGTCCTGGATAATGTAGGCAGGGTAATGGTGGATACCTCTAACCTTTTGGAAAATACAGTGATAAACAACCAAGAGGTTCGTCAAGCCCTGCAAATGAAGGAAAAACTAGGCTACTATCAAACTGATAAATATATTTTACAGGTGGCTGTGCCTATTATAGAGACTACGGGAGACAGTAGAAGTGCCATAGGAGCTGTGTTAGTTTCAGTGAGTGTTGAAGAGGCTTTTAGGACCATACATGACTTCCGGCAACGGTTAATGATACTATCGGTGACGGCTGCATTTTTAGCTATGATGGTGGCGGTATTTGCTGGCCGAAGCATATCTAAGCCTATTGTTTCCTTATCTAAGGTAGCTAAGAAAATAGGTGAGGGACAGTTGGGGAAGACGGTTTCTATAGAGTCTAGAGATGAAATAGGGCAACTGGCGGAGAATTTCAATTATATGAGCAAAGAACTTCACAGAATAGATAAGGGAAGAACACAATTTATAGGGGATGTTTCCCATGAATTGAAGACTCCCTTAGCCTCTATGAAGGCATTGATTGATTCTTTGTTATATGGTGAGGATGATATAGAGGTCTATAGGGAATATTTAGGAGATATGGATTCAGAGATAGATAGATTATCGGCACTGGTGGGGTCTTTGCTTACTTTGACAAAAATTGAGGAGACAGGAATAAGGAAGGATATATTTTCTCTAAAGGAAATGGTGGAGGAAAGTGTAAAGATTTTAAATCCCTTGGCACAAAAATATGGTGTTGAAGTGGTGACAATGATTGAAGACACCCCCAATATAATATGCGATGGGGATAGGATCAAGGAAGTGTTTATTAACCTTATAGATAATGCAATGAAATACAGGGATGTTGAAAAAGCTCAAAATAGGGTATATATAAAGGGAAGAAGAAAAAAATATAGCTATGAAATTACGATAGAAGATAACGGTATTGGTATTAAGGAAGAGGAACTACAATCTATTTTTGAAAAGTTTTATCGTACGGATCTCTCGCGGTCCAGAGACACTGGAGGTGCTGGTATTGGGCTTTCCATCGTCAGCAGAGTGGTAAAGCTACATCACTGGGAGTTGGAGGTTAAAAGCAAGATAAAGGAAGGGACAAGTATTACCATCGTTATTCCTAATACTTCTTTAAAGAATTCTTTATAATTTCTTTACACTTCTTCACTCCATCTTTAAAGTTACAGTATATAATAGAATTACAGAAAGAGAAAATAAAAAACAGACAAAATAGGAAGGAAGATAAATATGAAAAAAATTATGTTGATTATGTTGGTTATGGCAATGATCGTAACCTTGGGGGCTTGTGGTAGAAGGTCAGTAGAAAATCCACCTCCAGTAGAAAATGGAGAAGTAGAGGAAAATGGCAATGGAGATGTTGTGGTGGATCCTGAGCCAGAGGTCGAAGAAATAGAAGTAACACTGTATTTTGTAAACCATGAGTATGTTATGACTGGAGACGATTCCCTTGAAAGAATCATACCGGTGGAAAAAACAGTAACAGCAGGAGAAAGACCACTAGAGGAAATCATTCTAGCTGAATTACAAAAGGAACCTCAGGATGAAGAGTTAGCTACTGCCTTAGAAAATATAAGAATACTAAGTGTAGAGACAGCAGAAAACATTGCCTATGTTAATTTATCCAGTGAGCAATTAAGCGGAGGCTCTATGCAGGAGTCACTAGTCCTACAACAAATCGTGTACTCTCTATTAGAGCTAGAGAATATACAAGGGGTACAAATATTGGTGGATGGTAGCAAGAGAGAAACACTGATGGGGCATATTTTTATAGAGGAACCGCTAACAAGAGAAGACATAGAATTTTAATGATACGAGGGACCAGTGGTCCCTTGTTATTTTTTTGTTTTATGGCTTTTCGTTGTGTCAATTCTCTGCTTCTGTTATTATAATAATGCAAGTGGATTTCTTCGACATTTCCTAGTTTGCTAAAGGACGAAAAGGGGGAATAGGTTTGACTTTTTTCAATACATTTAATGCAATTTTAACTTTATTTCTTATGATGATTATGGGCTATGGTGCAAAAAAATTAAAGTTTATAGATAACACACTAAACAAAGGCTTAAGTAATTTGGTGCTAAAGGTAACACTACCAGCCTTGATTATTAGATCCATGCAGTTTGAATATTCTAGAGAGCTGATGATCGACAGTATAAAAATGATACTGATTTCCTTCTTGATCTATGCGATTACCATAGGTATCTCCTACCTTATACCAAAGCTTTTAAAGGTGGAGGGAGAAAAAAAGGATGTCTTTCAGTTTATCTTGATTTTCTCTAATGTAGGTTATATGGGGTATCCCGTTGTAAGTGCTATTTATGGGGATACAGGGGTTTTTTATACAGCTCTTTATAATTTACCCTTTAACTTTATTCTTCTAAGTCTTGGTGTCTATGTTTTTTGTCGTAATGATGATGGGGGGAGTGCTAAAATAAATTTTATGGAGATTTTATTGAACCCAGGAATCATTGCGGTGATTTTAGGATTCGCTTTCTTCCTGCTTTCTATAGAATTACCGCCACCTATTTTGGTAGCATTGGAATCCGTGGGGGATGCGACAACACCCTTATCCATGATCGTGATAGGATCTTTGCTGGCGGATATGTCCATTAAGGATGTGATGAATGAAGAAAAAATCCTATGGCTTTCCTTTGCTAGACTCATTGTAATTCCAATGATTGTAATGGGGGTCTTATGGGTGATGGGGCTTCGTGGACTATTACTGGGGGTACCGGTAGTAATTTCAGCAATGCCGGCTGCAGCTAATACCGCAGTATTTGCAACCCTATATAATTCCGATTATTATTTAGCATCAAAGGGAATATTTATTACCACGTTACTTTCCCTCATTACTATTCCTTTATTAACTTTATTCATCTAACAACAGTTCAATATATAAAAATAACAACAGCAGATTTTTCATTCTCTGCTGTTGTTATTTTTATATATTATTTTATTATTTTTAATTAGACATAGTTAAACGATGATACTCTACGATGAGTTTATCCAACATTATATTTAGGCTAAACATTTTGTCGAAATCTTCATTGTTGATTAAGTATTTTCCTAGTCTGCTTCTCAATATTTCTATCTCTATTTTTAATTCCTCTACTCTGTTCATAGATACACCCCTTATCGTCAGATTAGATTTAAATTATTATAACAACTTCCCCCCAAAAACAAGAAGCAATTGTATAAAATAAACACGAATTTTGTAGAAATTTATAAGTCAAAAATCAACATAAACCCTTTGGAAAATCTATACTATTATTATAAAACATTATAGCATAATTTACTATAGATAAACATTAAAAAAACATTACAAAATTGTTAAAAATATTTACCTACCATGAAAATAGAGGTGACTTTATGGAAGCTTTATTAGATCGTGTAACACGTGAAATAATGGTACTACTTATAGCCGCCATGCCTTTAATTGAACTCAGAGGAGCCATACCTATAGGTATCTCCTTAGGCATGCACCCTCTGCATGCAACATTATTAGGTATTCTAGGAAGCTTAATACCAGTACCTTTATTACTATTATTTATTCAACCAATATTTGATTATTTAAGAAACACAGCATTATTTAAAAGTTTCATAGATAAAACTATAAAGCGAACAGTCAACAAGAGTAAAAAAATACAAAAGTATAGTGTTATAGGTTTAATACTGTTTGTGGCAATCCCCTTGCCCTCTTCCGGTGTGTGGAGTGGCTGTCTTGCCGCCAGTTTATTCAATATCCCCTTCAAATATGCCTTGCCATCCATTGCTGTTGGAGCCAGTATTGCCGGTATCATTATGTTTATTTTAAGCTATGTTGTGGTGAGCATTTAAAAGGGTCCAAAATTCATGAGAACCGCAGGAGTTAATAGTAAACACCCAATAATTAAAAATAAAACTTGTAGCTTCCACATCCAGCTTGCCCATTGATCCCAAGTGATGCCGGCTAAGCCTAGAGAACCCATCAGGACACCGGAGGTTGGAATAATCATATTAGTAAAGCCATCCCCCAATTGGAAGGCTAATACTGCTGTTTGTCGTGTTAATCCCACCAACTCTCCTAGGGGAGCCATAATAGGCATGGTTAATGCCGCTTGACCACTACCGGAGGGAACGAAAAAGTTAAGGATGGTCTGAATAAAAAACATCATATAGGCGGAAATCAGTCTAGGGAAAGCACCAACTACACCGGAAATGCTTACTAAAACCGTGTCTATAATTTTTCCCTCTGTAGCGAGAATAAGGGCACCTCTTGCTAGACCTACAATCAAGGCAGCACTTAATAAATCTTTAGCACCATCTATAAAAGAGTCGGCAATCTCAGAGGCACTTAATTTTCCAGCAATACCTGCCGCTAAACCTATAGCTAGGAAAATAGCTGAAATCTCATTAATCCACCATTCATACTGAATAACACCGTAGATTAAAGCTAATATACCTATGAAAAATACACCTAAAACCCATGCATGACGACTATTGAAATTATGATTTGTAGCAAATCCTTCATCTAAAGCCTGTCGTTGTTTTTGATCATGATGGTAGGTAATGCTGGTCTCGGGGTTTTTCTTTACTTTATTGGCATAAACCATAACATAGATGACACCAAATAAGGTGGTGAGGAACCAAGCAATTAATCTATAGGTAATACCTGAAAAGGGAGGCAGTTCTGCTATACCTTGGGCAATACCTACGGTAAAAGGATTTAAAAATGCTGTGGAAAACCCTATCTGTCCAGCAATATAACAGATAGCTATACCTGTAATGGTGTCATAACCTAAAGCTAAGGCAAAGGGAACAAAAATACCTACAAAGGGCATCAATTCCTCTGACATTCCAAAGATAGCACCACCGGCGGAAAACATAAACATAATAATGGGAATAATAAAAATTTCTCGTCCCTTCATTTTTCCCGTAACACGATAAATGCCAGCATTAATGGCTCCCGTTTTTTGAATGACGGCAAATGCTCCCCCAATAATTAAAATAAATCCTATAATACCAGAAGCAGCCTCTATACCTTCAAGGGGAGCCTGCAGCAGACTTCCCATACCTTGAGGCTGTCTTTCCACCACAGTATAGGAGTCAGGAACCACCACAGTTCTTCCCTCTATTTCTGCTCTTTCATATTCGCCAGCAGGAACAATATAGGTGGCGAGAGAAATTAAAATCAAAATACAAAATATAATGGTATAGGTATGGGGTATTTTAAAATTACTGCTTCTTCTATCTTTTTTAAAACTCAAATCAAATCCTCCTTTTTAAGTTGAAAATTCTTCTTTTGCAATATAATAATAGCATTTGCTATCCAGAAAAAAATTATCCTGAGATTTTCATCTTGACAGATAAAATAACCAATGATATTATAAAATCTGTTAAATTAAATAAAAATCTTGATACCTTATCAAGAGTGGTGGAGGGATGGGCCCGACGAAACCCGGCAACCGTAGAAAGTACGGTGCTAATTCCCACAGGATATTCATTCTGGAAGATGAGGACCGAACTAGGTGATAGTAACCTCTTCTTTTTGAGAAGAGGTTTTTTGTGGTTAAATACTGACAGTATGGATAAATTTCATTAAAAATAGGAAAATAACATTATACAATTAAAGAAAAGGAGGATTTAAATGGCGAAAAGATTATTTACTTCAGAATCTGTAACAGAAGGACATCCAGATAAGATTTGTGACCAAATTTCGGACTCCATTTTAGATGCTATATTTGAAAAAGATCCAAAGGCAAGAGTTGCATGTGAAACAAGTGTAACTACAGGACTAGTATTGGTGGCGGGGGAGATCACTACCGATTGCTATGTAGATATTCCTAAGGTTGTTAGAAAGACTATTGAAGAAATTGGCTACACAAGAGCAAAGTATGGTTTTGATAGTGATACCTGTGCAGTTTTAACAGCTATTGATGAGCAATCACCTGATATTGCTATGGGTGTAGATGAAGCCCTTGAAAGAAGAGAAGGTGGAATGCAGGATGACCTAGAGGCAACAGGAGCTGGGGACCAAGGTATTATGTTTGGTTATGCTTGTAATGAAACAGAAGAGTTAATGCCACTACCTATTTCTCTTTCCCATAAGTTAGCAAAAAGATTATCAGAGGTAAGAAAAAATGATACATTAACCTATCTTCGTCCTGATGGAAAAACTCAGGTAACAGTGGAGTATGATGGGGACAAGCCTGTAAGAATAGATGCTATTGTTATCTCTACACAGCATAGTCCTGAGGTAGACAGAAAAACCATTGAAGCTGATTTAAGAGAACATGTAATTGATAAAATTGTTCCATCTGAATTATTAGATGAAAACACAAAATACTATATCAACCCTACAGGAAGATTTGTTATTGGTGGACCTAAAGGGGATGCTGGATTAACTGGAAGAAAAATTATCGTTGATACCTACGGTGGATATGCTAGACACGGTGGGGGTGCCTTCTCTGGAAAAGATCCAACAAAGGTAGACCGTTCAGCTGCCTATGCTGCAAGATACGTTGCTAAAAACATCGTTGCTGCAGGACTAGCGGACAAATGTGAAATCGAATTAGCCTATGCTATTGGTGTGGCTGAGCCGGTATCCATTATGGTGGAGACCTTTGGAACTGGTAAGGTAGAGGAAGAAGTATTGGTTCAACTTATAAGAAAACACTTTGACCTAAGACCAGCGGCTATTATTAAAGACTTAGACCTAAGAAGACCAATCTATAGACAAGTAGCTGCCTACGGACATTTTGGAAGAACAGATGTTGATGTTCCATGGGAAAAAACTGATAAGGTAGAATTACTTAAGAATGATGAGTTGGTAAAGTAATATTATAAACTTCAGTGCTACTATTAAATGTAGTGTTGAAACTCAAATATATACACTCATGCTATTTCAAGTATTGACAACTCTATGATTCATTCCAATGCAAAATCCTAAACTTGGCAAACTCGCTATGCTCAAACATACCAAGTTTTTAACGGATTTTCCATTTCCATTCATCGAGAGTTGTTACAATACTTTCAAATGCATTCTCTTAATATATTTGAGTTTCATCTGAATGTAGTAGAAGGACAACTAAAGATCAGTAATGAAAAAAGATTAAAATATAAGACTTAATAATAAGGGGTTTTCCCCGAGTTGTTAGGTCTTTTTTTTATGCTTTTCCACATGAAACAATTCCATTCTCCTTTGAAACACCCCTTATTCTGGGCACAATTTCCTCCATTCCCACTTAGGCTTAGGAGCTATTCCTCCTATATAATCAAATCACCGGTAATAAACGAAGATGCATCTTCCCTAAGGGTGATGATGGTGAATAAGGAATTTGAGAGAATGGTTACACAGGCTATAGAGGGACAGCAGGAGGCTGTGGCGGAATTACTCCATAGGTTGAAGCCTCTAGTGCTGTCCTATAGTAAAAGGTATGGAGGCACAAGGGGAGTAGATGAGGATGCTTATCAGGAGGGGATACTGGAAATTTTAAAGGCATTACAAGATTTTGACCCATCTAGAAAGATACCTTTTTTAGGGTATATAACGACAAAACTAAGACATTATTATCAAAATAGAAGAAGAAAAGAAAAGTACCATTATTCCTTGAATCAAAGGATAAATGGAGAAGATAACACAGCTACACTGGAGGACTTACTGGAGGATGAAAAGGTCAATATAGAGGAGGAGTCCATTAGAAAAGAGGAAAAACAGCAGCTTATGGCGGCAATTAAGAACTTGTCCCCCCGCCAGCAGGAGACTATAAATGCATATTATTTCAAAAGACAAACCCTTAAGGAAATAGGTGGGGATAGAAGCATTCACCCTATATCCGTAGCAAAAACAAAGGCAACTGCCTTAAAAAATTTGGAAAAATCATTAAAAAATTTAAAATAACATGCTAATACTTTTCACCTCAAAACATCTATTAAATGTAAGCAGCAACAAATACATGGAGGGGAGGTGAAATGTATGGCAATAAGAACAGTAGGGGCAAGCTCAAGATTGAGATTACAGTTCATTGAAGGTCTAGATGATGAAGGTAAAGAAACTTTATCCTCTAGAAGCTACAGCAATGTTAAACCAGAGGCTGAAGATGAAGCTGTGTACAATGTAGCTATAGAAATCTCAGGGCTACAGGAAAAGCCGGTAAAGGCGGTACTAAGAACAGATGAAAAGGAAATAACTCAAGAGTAACAGCAGTAGAAAAATCATAACAAGGAGGTGAAGAACTTGAGAAGAGTATTGCAGATGACCTTTAAGAAGACCGATGATAGATTGGCAAGAATCAATGTCAACGATTCTCGGTTAGATCTAACCCCACAGGATGTGAAGACAGCTATGGAAAACATGATAGACCAAAACATCTTTAAAGTAGGAGGGGCAGAGTTTGCAGCTGTAGAAGAGGCAAAAGTTATCGTTACACAGGAGGAAGTATTAGACCTGCAGTAGGACATTAATAGGGACAGAGGAAAAAATCCTCTGTCCTAAACAAAAAAAGGAGAAAATATAATGATGCCATAATAAAGAAGGGTGGTGTACTATATGAATGAAGTATTGAACCAAATTGCTAATTTAGGGTTTCCCATTGTTCTATCCATTTATTTATTGATAAGAATTGAAGGGAAGCTAGAGGGATTGACGGTTAGCATACATCAATTGGCAAAATCCATAGAAACTATGACCATCACAAGAAATAGATGAAAACATAGGATTGCATAAAAGTATAGATATAGCTTTTATGCAGTTTTTTTGTCGTTTTTGCCTAGTATATTTATGCAAATCCCTATTTATAAAGGTTTTTGTCTGATATGTATAACTATACCTATCAATCATTTTAGTAATTGCAGAGAAGAAACAATATGATATAATTTATAGTATGTGGAAAAAGGCTTGGAATATGCTTTCAAAGGGTAAAAATATTAAATAGGAAAATAATACTTATTATACATATAGAGTACAACAGCATCAGGAAGTTGTTTGGGAGGAAATACAATGGTGGAATTAGAGGGGAAATTAATAGAGATTATATATCAGAATGAATCCAACGGATATACGGTGGCGGTGTTGGATACACCAGAGGATGAATTAACCATAGTAGGCTATCTTCCAACCCTGAAGGAGGGAGAACAGATTCTTGTGAAGGGGGACTGGAAGGTACACCATATGTATGGTCAACAGCTGGAGGTAAAGGAATACCGTCCCATTATACCTTCATCAGAGGAGGGCATCATCAATTATTTATCCTCCGGCATCATTACAGGTATCGGGAAAAAGATGGCAAAACGAATTGTAGAGCATTTTGGGAAAGATGCTATGGATATTATAGAATACCATCCCCACCGATTAACAGAAGTCCCCGGAATAGGGAAATCAAAGGCAGAAACCATCGCAGAGGCCTTTCAAGATCAACGGGAGCTACGGGAAATTATTCTCTTTCTTTCTCAATATGCCATATCCCCTAATTATGCAGTCAAGATCTACAAAAAATACGGCAAAGAAACCATATCCACCATTCAAGAAAACCCCTATCGCTTAGCAGAGGATATTACGGGCATCGGCTTCATTATCGCCGATCGAATTGCTAAAGCTATGGGAATCGACCCAAACTCAAAATATCGTATCTATGCAGGAACCAAATATATGCTGAATACCTTTAGTTTAGAAGGACATACCTATGCCCCTAAAAATTTATTGGTGGAACGGACGGCTGAGTTAATAGGTGCAGAGGCTGAGAGGGTGGAGGATGCAATACAGGGTCTAGCCCTAGGACAAAGTATCCAACTGGAAAAGCACCAGGAGGAAATGGTTGTATATGCCATGCCCTATTACTATGCGGAAAGCAATGTATGTAAAAAATTGATAGAGTTATCAAGGGTACAACTGGATCCTGTAGAGGTGGATTTAGAGGAGGAGCTACAGCTGCTACAGCAGCAGGAGGGAATCTCCCTTGCTAAGAATCAAAAAGAGGCCATCAAGCAGGCGGTGGAAAATGGTTTACTGGTTATTACTGGGGGACCTGGAACAGGAAAAACCACCACCATTAACACTTTAATTAAAATGTTTGAAAAGTTAAAAATGAAGATAACCTTAGCAGCACCCACCGGCAGGGCCTCCAAGAGAATGACAGAAGCCACAGGGAAGGAATCTAAAACTATTCATCGGTTACTGGAATTAGGATTTTCTGAGGACGAAGATACCATGATGTTCCAAAGAGATGAAGATAACCCTCTAGATAGCAATGTCATCATTATAGATGAGGTTTCCATGGTGGATATCCTACTGATGAACAGCCTTATGAAGGCGGTGGCTCCAGGAACAAGGTTGGTGCTGGTGGGGGATGTAGACCAACTACCCTCTGTGGGGGCAGGAAATGTTTTAAAGGATATTATAGATAGTAGGATTGTGAAGGTAGTTAGGTTGAATGAAGTATTTAGACAGGCTCAAGAAAGTATGATCGTTGTAAATGCCCATAAAATCAATAGGGGACAACATCCACTGTTAAATCAAAAGGACAAGGATTTTTATTTTATTACAAAACATAAAAAGGAAGAGGTGCTAACAACTCTCCTGCAGCTGGTGAAGGAAAGACTACCTAAGCATTATAAATTTGATCCTAGAAGGGATATTCAGGTCCTGACCCCTATGAAAAAAGGGGAAGTAGGAACTATTAACCTTAACAAAGAACTGCAACAGGGCCTCAATCCTCCCTCCTCCTTCAAACAGGAAAGGGAAGTGAAGGAGAAGGTTTTTCGAGTAGGGGATAAAGTCATGCAGATGAAAAATAACTACACCCTGAAATGGAAAAATCAAGATCCAGAAGCAGAGGAAGACAGAGGAGAAGGTGTTTTTAACGGAGATATAGGCTATGTACAATCCGTCGATACAGAAGATCAAGAGCTGTCTATATTATTCGATGATAACAGGTTGGTGACCTATAATTTCTCGCAGCTAGAGGAATTAGAATTAGCCTATTGTATCACTATCCATAAAAGTCAAGGAAGTGAATTTCCTGTGGTGGTGATGCCTATAACATGGGGACCCCCTATGCTGTTGACAAGAAATCTCCTCTACACCGCCATAACCCGTGCAAAGAAACTGGTGGTATTGGTGGGGACAGAAAACTATTTAAACCGAATGGTGCAAAACAATAAAGTTATTCAACGCTATTCAGGATTAGGCTATAGATTAGGAAAGTTTTATGAGTTTCATACGAAGAAAAGTTAAATGTAAAGGGGCTTTCCTATGGAAGTATTAACCCAATATATAGAAGCTTTACTGGATTTAATCTACCCACCAAATATCAATTGCATCCTATGCAACAAATACTTAGGCGGTGAAGGGGAATATGGCATCTGTAGAGATTGTCTACAGCAGCTTCCCTTTATAGATCATCATAGTTGCCCCAGATGTGCAAAACCTAATAGGATAGATACAAATGATGCTACAGAAGGATGCTCAGAATGTAGTGATATGCGGTATCATTTTGATAAAGTTATAGCCTCAGTGGAATATAAAGGTGATATTCAGAGGCTAGTACATAAATTTAAATATAGTGATGCCACCTACTTAGCTAAAAACATGGCAGAAATTATGACGGTAACCCTAAAAAAACATAGAGTTTCAGCCGATATAATTATAGCAGTACCTCTACATCCCAACAAAAGAAGACAAAGGGGATATAATCAATCTAATTTATTGGCTAAATATATTAACAGGAATTTGGGTATACACTATGGAAAGAAAAATTTAATTAGAAAAAAAGATACAAAAATAATGCACAGTTTATCTAAAACAGAAAGAAAGCAAAATGTAGAAGATGCCTTTCAAGTCATAAAAGCCTATGAAATATTAGGCAAGGAAGTACTATTAATAGACGATGTATTCACCACTGGAGCAACAGTGAATTCCTGCAGCAAAGAGCTGATGAAGCTAGGAGCAAAATCCGTTACAGTCATGGCCTTTGCAAGGGGAATTTAAGAAATTCAATTTCGCCATCGGCGGCTTAGGGGGG
>JAFIFG010000027.1 GCA_020832135.1 Clostridiaceae bacterium | reverse complement strand
TGACTGTCTAATAATGTAAGGATATACCTAACTTTATTGATTTGTTAAAAGTATAATAACTTCTTCTGCCCACTCATGCTTCTTACAAATATACATCATTAAAAGAACTATAAGTAAAATATGGATGTCGCCTTTTACATCAAGTATGCTTTTAAAAGAAACTATGGTATTCTGTTTTTCCTCACTTCATCCACAATAATAAAAGTACAAATAAAAATTGTAAAAATAATTCCTAAATATAACCTAACCTCCAAGCTATAGTGCTTAAAAAAAATCAAACCAGAGTCCCAAAATAATACTCTTATAAATTCAAGTACCGCCCAAGGAGTTATTAAAACTGCAAAGGTACACCCTAATGATTTTAATATATTTTACCCATCTCCGTCCTCCTTTCCATACTGTTAATTGTGTATAATCTATCTGTCATGCCTTAAAAAGAAGAGGCATAACAAATATATCTTCCCTTGACTGCATGGGAGACAAATATGTCTTTTCCTCGTTTAGAGAAAGGATATACCAAGTTATGTCTTTAAAAGGAAAAGTACGTCTTAAAAGAACTAGATATCAATTTTCTCCTCCATTTCTTCGATATTCAATAGATTTCACTAACCCAATCTCGCTATTATCCTTTACAGCATCATTAGTTAAGTTCAAAAAATGTTCGATTGTTTCTTTATCTTTGGTAATTACTTTTTCATTAATATTAGGACCTGTTATTTCTACATGTGTAGCGGTTCCAGATAAGTAAATATATCCTGCATGAGTGCTTACAGATAACCATAGCAAAACAAGTATAAAAGCTAGACAACCAAGAAAAATCTTTTTATTAAATAGAGTGTACCGTATTTTATACAAACCATCACTCCTTTACTATTTTCTACAGTAACTAAAATGATAAGCACTATATCACCTAATACACCTAATTCGTCTTAAAAAGATGATTTGACTCATATTTTAGTTTTCAGAATTAGTAATTAATTCATTAATATATTCGTAATCAAATTTATCATCTATAATCTTATAATACCCATCTTTAAATTTACGTCTAGGAGAACTAATCCGTATGATGGTTAGGTTATCTAGATATATTTCACTAATATGTATCTGTGCTCCATTAGTTGGGGGTGAGGTGATAAATTGAAACATTCCAGAATAGTATATATCGCCATCGTTATGTATTTCATCCCACTTTAATCTAGATTTTAAAGGCATTAAATTCAAATCACTAAAATATTCAAATATGTAAGCCGTGGTATCTAAATTATGAGTAGACTTTGATATTGTTTCGTTAAGCTTACGGTTATTTTCACTAAAATGGAAACCAGTTGGAGTATCTGGATAGTTTAGTTCGCCTAATGGATTATAAGGAATTTTATAATATATATAATTTTGATAAATGAATGTTGCTAAAATTAGCAGTATTAATCCAATAAATACATATTTAAACTTAAACTTATTCATGAATACACTCCTTTCTGTATAATTTAGCACCACATTTTTCATCTACTGGTCGAGTAGGTAGGGAGCTTTTCAGTTCCTTCCCCCTCTAAGAACCGTACTTGTGTGTTTCCACACATACGGCTCAAGCCATCATTTATCTCAAACTTGTTGGTATCTAAATTTCTTGAATGCTTCTTTCATTAATTTATACCCTTCTTGAGAATTAGGTTCTACCTGATTGTTATTGAAGAAGGCATTGACTTTAGGTAACTCTTTTCCTTCTCCATATTTTTCAAGTAATACTTGATGTTGTAATTGACAACTTTGGTGTAACAACTCCAAGTTATCATAGCATTCATCTCCACCTAATCTTTTAGGTACAATTTGATTAACTTTTAGTTGCTCTTCTCCTATTAATGATTGATTGCATACCCTACATTTGTAATTGCTATGTTTTGCTAATTTTCTTCTACTCAAAATATTGTCTCTTATGAATTCTTTTTCATCTCTTTTTTAAAAATATTCTTTTAAACTAGCATCATCAGGACTATTTCTATATTTCACCACTGCATGTCTGACTATTGGAATCTAGCTCATCTTAAATATTTGTGTCTTATTATTACGAGGATCTGTCAATATCCAACTGTCTTTACTGACTCCTGTATAGTCTGGTTTGAAATATCTTTTGTAAATCCATTTAAAGGGTTTATTATTATGTAGTCTTTTCAGATGCTTTATTGTCTTAATCCATATATAATGGTCGATATTACTAAATATCTTCTTTGAGACTTCACTTGACCAGTAATTTCCTGTTCCTCTTATTATTGGATTTAATTTCATTATTAAGTCTCTAACTGGCTTTCCTCTCATTTGCTTAAAGGCATTCCTTATTGTCGCTTTAGCTTTTTAAACACTTGCTTTTGACGGTTTTATCAGTAATTTCATACCTTTGTTGGTTTGATATTGTCTTAAATTAAATCCAAGAAAATCAAATCCTTCTTCAATATGTGTTACTTTTGTTTTATCTTCTGCCAGTGTTAGCCCTCTTTTACTTAGATATGGTTTAAGCTTTTCATACATACTCATTGCTTCTTCTTTTGTTTTGAATACAACTACAAAATCATCAGCATATGTAACTACACCAACTGATTTCCTAGATAATTTATGGAAATCTCTATCTTGATAGTAGCTCACACCGAGTTCTTCTTCCATACCATGTAAAGCAATATTAGCTAATAGGGGTGACACAATGCTCCTCTGTGGAGTACCAGCATCTGTATCATGAAAGGAATTATTATCAACAAATCCTGCTTTGAGCCATTTTTGTATAGCATCTCTAGCAGGAAATCTCGTCAAACAATCCATAATGTATTGATGATTAAGGTTATCAAAACACCCTTTAAAGTCCCCTTCAAATATCCACTTTCTTGTGCTCCTTGATGATAGTTTAGTGAATAGATTTACTAGAGCATCTTGTGTACTTCTTTTTGGTCTAAATCCATAGGAAGAAGGTGCAAATTTTGCTTCCCATTGCGGCTCTAGAGCATTTTTAACAATATTTTGAAATACCCTGTCTTTGATGATAGGTATTCCTAAAGGACGCATTTTCCCATTTTTCTTTGGAATATATGCTCTTTTTACCGGTCGTGGTCTAATGTATTTGATATTATATGTCTTAAGAAGGTTATATAGTTCTAATCTATCCTTTGATGTAAGTGCAATTTGTCCATCTATACCAGCAGTTTCTTTACCTTTATTAACCTGTGTTACTCTTTTAATTGACAATAGCAAATTACCTTTACTTCTAATCATTAGTCTCTGGAGCTTTCTTGTTTTCCTTTTTTGACCCAACTGTTCGGCACGAAAAATCCGTTGGCGAAGCTTTTTCACATATGCATAAATTTTCTTCCAATTAATCATTTCCCATTTTTGTATATGTGGAGAAACAGCCGACTTATTAGATTTATTAATAGTTTTCATAACATGCTTCTCCTTTTAAAAAACCTTCTATCCCTTTTCTTTCGTGTTGATGACCTTGTGGAAGTCTGCCCTCTTTCAAGTGGATTATGAAATCCTATCCAACGGGTTATGGCTTCCCCTAGACTTTCGTCCTGTTGGCATTTGCTTTCTCCTCA
>JAFIFG010000017.1 GCA_020832135.1 Clostridiaceae bacterium | reverse complement strand
CGTATAGGGGTAGAACCTGTCGCTCTAATATTTAGAAGCTAGAAGGGTTTCAGAGGCTATAAAATTAAAAAACATACTATTTTGCTACCTATTATTACAACAGGGTGGCAAATTTATTTGGATGTATAATAAGTAGGAATGCATAGATAAACTAATATTTTAAATACATTGATACCATTCTAGAAGTTTGATACAGTAAAAGTGATAAATTAATTTTTTAAAAGTCACAATAGATTATAGTTGAGAAAGATTCAAAAAAATAATGAAATTCACTATAGAACAACATACGGATGCTAGTTAGGAGAAGTATTAAGTATGTAAAAGGTGAAGAAACAACTGCTTTGTTGCTCCTTATTATTTGGATTATTGGCATTTTGTTGGCAAGCATAAAAGAAAGGTGCTTTCCCTCACCCTTGCTGCATCCTTACTCCCAGGATATTATAGCTTCATCGACTACAGCATCTTGTACCAAGACATCATTGTAAAACATAGCTTTTTCAATCCAAGGGGACAAATCTATAGTTGGGAAGATATAGAAGAAGTTCGGGTGGGGATTAAGGAAAAAAACGTTATTATGATTATTACTATATTATTCACTTTAAAGACATGGCAACTATCAACTTAAAGGAATCTACCAGTAGTCCTCTATATTTTGCTGATACTTTCTTATTAATTCACGATAAAGTAAAAGACCTGGGCATCAATAAAGTGATCGATAGGATTAATTTAGATAAATGGGGCAATGAATATGATCAGGATTATGTCGAGAAAATAAAGAAGCTATTTGAGGATTAGTTTAAGAATGGAGAAAATAGATGAGAAAATGGTTTAAGTATTTTATAATAATGTTTATATTTGCAGGAATACGTCAATGGATATCCAGTATAAACCAAAGCATAGGGTTTGTCTTCGGTCTGGTAGGACTAGGTATTATTTTATACCTATGGGACACTAAAAAATTATAGTGGTACTATTACTAGATTAATTGAATGAAAAAGCAAAGATAAAGAATAGAGTTTCCTCAAGGATAGGGAGACGGTACAAAATGAAGAAAATAAAGGTCTTGCAAATTATATTTTCCGTCCACTTAGATATCGGATTTCTAGAAATAGCCGAAATTTACTATGAAGCCCATAGCTACACTAGCGCAAATGAAATGTTTTATGCTACATAGGGTCCTAAGATGTTCTATGGAATTTCCCCTAGATGGATTAGTCAATATCAATATTCTCTAATCCAATCGTGTATAAAACCAAGACAGGATTTACAAAAAAATATGTAGATTGGATTACCGAAAGGATTGCTTGTCAAACAAATAATCCTCAACTGAAAGAAAGTAGGTGTGCTTTTAAATAACTTATGATGGGGGAACCCTCAATTTATTCTGCTAAATATTATCATTTTTCTATGAAAACCCATGTGGAATACATAGTATTGATAGAGTAAAAATAAGTTGTAATCATTGTGTTACCCTAGACGAGTGTTTAGGGGGTTTCTTTATAGAGATGCTAGTTCGTTTCAAATGATACTCCTTCTTTCCAGGTTTAAACCGATAAAACCGGTGGGGCCTGTTGCCACGGTGTGAATTCAAGACACACCATTTAACAACAAACCACAAGCGATACAACCCTTCAACGATCGCAATAGTACAGTTAAAGATCTAATGGAGTTTATGAGGGCTCTACTCAATGACAAAGTGTTTGATAAGTCAGGTAACGGCAGCTTCTGCACCATTTAAAATTATGCCTAAGCTTCTTAAGATACTGGAAAAAGTCCAGTAACAAGCTGTATTATTTGATTCATTAGATCCTCTTAGTTAAATCTAAATAGCCCAAGCATTAAGTCCAAGAGTAGCAAATAAACATATTATTTTGTAATTATTAGCAAAGAATGTCAAGAAAAATAAAACTTAGAATGATATCCTTTTCATTAGGAGGTGAGAACATGGAGCGGTGGGAAGTGATAAATGCAGTACAGCGCATGCAAGACTATATTGAACAGAATCTAAATAGTCCCATTACACTTAGTGATCTTGCAAAAGCTGCAGGGTACTCACAATGGCACTCTGCAAGAATTTTTAAAGAGCTCATCGGCAAGTCACCATTTGAATACATGAGAGCTTTGCGGTTGAGTAAAGCAGCTCTGTTGCTTCGGGATGAACAACACAAAATTATAGACATAGCATTTGATTTTGTTTTTGACTCTCATGAAGGATTCACAAGAGCTTTCAGTAAGCAGTTTGGAGTATCCCCGAAAAAGTATAGTGGCAACCCAGAGCCTATACAGCTTTTTATACCTCATCGCATTCGTGAGTATTACCTTACATTGAAAAGAGGAGAGAATATAATGTCTGAGAAAAAAATAACAAACACTGTATTTGTCCAAGTGGTAGAGAGACCAGCAAGAAAACTTATTCTAAAAAGAGGAATCAAGGCTACAGATTATTTTCAGTATTGCGAAGAAGTTGGATGTGATGTTTGGGGTGTGCTTTCCAGTATAAAAGAAGCAATGTATGAACCTGCTGGTATGTGGCTACCACAGAATTTGATTAAGCCAGGAACATCATCATATATTCAAGGTGTAGAAGTATTGATTCATTATACAGGACGGATTCCAGAAGGGTTTGATGTTATAGACCTCCCGCCATGCAAGATGATGGTTTTCCAAGGAGAACCCTATGAAGATGAAAAATTTGGAGAAGCAATTGAAGAATTATGGGACGTTATGAAAAAATACAATCCCAAAGTTTATGGTTTTGAATGGGCGGACGATGAAGCACCAAGGTTTCAACTTGAACCTCAAGGCTATAGGGGTTATATAGAAGCAAGGCCAGTTAAACAAATAAATAATAGTAACTACTAAATAATAAAGAAAACACACTCCTAGGAGTGTGTTTTCTTTATTTCATCGAAAGTCATCCTGCATTAAGGTTTACTAAAAAACAATCCAAATATTCATTATATGAAAAAGGTTTTTTGACGAAGTATGAAGAAATATATGGTAAAGCTTTATATAATATGAGTGTTTAATAAAGGGGGAGAACTATGATGACAGATCTACTAGACTTTGCACCAGAAACGTTAGAATGTAAGGATACTTTAGAGGAGAGACCTTGGAAAATTATCATTGTTGATGACGAAAAAGAGGTTCATCGGATAACAGAAATGGTACTAGAGGATTTTCTCTTTAACGATAAAAAACTCACTTTTCTACATGCATATACCGCTAAGGAGGCAAAGGAACTGATTGGGCAACATCCTGATACTGCTGTAATGCTGTTGGATGTAGTGATGGAGGAAAAAAATTCAGGATTACAGGTGGTAAAATACATTAGAGAAGAGTTAAACAATCCATTTGTTCGCATTGTCCTTAGAACAGGACATCCTGGAGAAGCACCGGAGAAAAAAGTAATTTTGGATTATGATATCAATGATTATAAAGAAAAAACAGAGCTGACTTCCATTAAACTCTTTACCACCATGATTTCTGCCTTAAGAAACTATCGAGACATGATGGTTATTGAAAAAAACAGGAGAGCTCTGGAAAAAATTGTTCATGCCTCTGCCACTATCTTTGAGTTGCAATCCATGAAAAGCTTCGCAGCGGCAGCCTTAAGCCAGATGACAGCCCTGTTGAATTTGGACAACAGTTTAATGCTTTGTCATGTTAATGGATTTGCTGCAACTGTTGGGAACGATGATTATTATATTGTGGTAGGCACGGGGATTTATGAGAAGCATACCAGCATAAATATAAAGGATGTTGTGAGTTCTCAGGTTTGCGATTATATCCAAAAAGCTATAAAAGAAAAGAAAAATATTTATGGGGATGGTAAATATATAGCTTATTTTGAAAATGAAGTAAATACAAGAAATATTATCTACCTTGAGAACATTAAAAAACTTACTGAGGTGGAGGAAAGCTTTGTTGATCTGTTTTGTTCAAACCTCTCCATTGCATTTGACAATCTTTATTTGAAAAAAGAGTTGGAGGATACACAAAAAGAGGTGGTCTTTACCTTAGGGGAATTAACAGAGGCTCGGTCCTATGAGACTGGTAATCATGTGAAGAGAGTCTCAATATATTGTAAAATATTAGCAAATAGCTATGGCTTATCGGATGAAGAAATTAATATGTTAGAAATTGCAGCGCCAATGCATGATGTAGGAAAGGTGGCAATACCAGATGTAATTCTTAATAAGCCAGGAAAACTTACGGAAGAGGAATATCAGCTGGTGAAACAGCATGCAGCCATTGGTCATGATATCCTGTCAAAATCAAATAGAGAGATTATGATGGCGGCAGCCACCATTGCCCTACAGCATCATGAAAAATATGATGGTACTGGATATCCCAAAGGTCTAAGGGGAGAAGATATCCATATTTTTGCTAGAATTGTAGGTTTAGCAGATGTTTTTGATGCCCTTAGCAATGATCGTGTCTATAAAAGAGCTTGGGATATGGAGACAATTTTGAATTATATTGAGGAGGAGAAGGGAAAACATTTTGATCCAAAGCTGGTAGAGATATTTTTCCAACAAAAGGAAGAGATTATGGCTACATGGAGTAGACTTAGAGATTAGGGAAGGCAGGTTGAGGAGGTGGTGTGGAAATGAAGAGGGAATTAAAGAGCACCTTACTTTTGCTACTGTTTGTGGTCACAATCCTTGTCAGTTTTCAAAGCAATTACATCTATGGAGAAACTGAAAAAAGATCTGTACTGCTATTAAACTCCTACAATAAAGGTTTTCAATGGACGGATGATATTGTTAATGCTATCGAGGATCATTTTAAAGAAACATTATATAATTATGAATTAATGGTGGAGTATATGGATACAAAACTTTTGTTAGATGATGCATATCTTGATAAACTCTTTCAACTTTACCAATATAAATATAAGGATACTGATTTTGATGTTATTATTGTTTCTGATGATGATGCATTGAATTTTTTGTTGAAATATGAAATTTTTAACGATGTACCGATTGTTTTTTGTGGTATCAATTACTATCTTAATTATCAACAGCAGTATGACTTTATAACAGGTGTTGTAGAGGATTTTGATGGAAAGTCCACCATTGAGGTTATGTTACAACTTCATCCAGATACATCAGAAATCGTCATTATTAATGACCGATCCTTAACAGGGATGAATAATAAAAGACAGTTGGAGGGAGTGATACCAGAATTTTCTGACACGGTAGAATTTCGATGGTTTCAGGATTATACCATGGAGGAACTGAAGGTAGCCGTGGGGGAGCTTGAAGAAGGCAGTTTAATCCTGTTGATGACATATAATACAGATGCTAAAGGGAGATTTCACTCTTATGATAATTTGATAGAGAATATTTATAGTAGTACCAGTGCTCCCATCTATAGTGTATGGGATATGCTGCTGGGAAAAGGGATGGTTGGAGGAAAATTGATAGGAGGCAGATCGCAGGGAGAAATGGCTGCAGCTTTAGCAGAGCGAATACTTAACGGAGAAAGTCCCAAGGATATTCCTATAGTAATGGAAAGTCCAACACACTATATGTTTGACTATAATGTGCTAAAGGAATTCGATATTTCTACACAGTATCTACCTGATGAAAGCATCCTAATCAATAAGCCCTATCAATTTTATTATGAAAATAGAGAGCTTTTTCTAAGTATAGGCATATTTATTTTAATCCTTATGGTTATTATTGCTATACTTATATCTATTAATATTAAAAAGAAACAGGCTGAAAAAAGACTGAAGGAAGAAAAGGAAAAGGTAAATAAATTGAATGAAGTTTTAGAAGAAAAGGTAGTTGCTAGAACTGCTGAATTGGAGTTCTCTAATCAGCAGTTGAGGGATACGGTAAAAATCCTTAGGGAAACTCAAGATCAATTGGTGGAATCAGAAAGAATGGGGATGGTAGCTACATTGGTAGCAGGAGTAGCCCATGAGATTAATACACCTGTAGGGGTAGGAATTACCACCACAACTTATCTGCAGGAAAGGTTAAAGGAAAACCAAGAACGTTATCAACAGCAGCGACTACGAAAAAAAGATCTAGAAATTTTTTTTCAGAAGCTTCAGGAGGGCCTAGACATCATGTACAACAATTTAACCAGAGCTTCCTCCTTCATTAAAAGCTTTAAACAGGTGGCAATAGACCAAACTAGCGAGGAAAAAAGAATAATTTCCATGAAGCAATACCTAGAGGAAATTGTCAGTAGTCTAAAACCTGTCTTTAAAGGGAGAAGGGTGAAGGTTATGATCCATTGTAGTGAAGATTTAAGAGTAATAGGTACTCCAGGAGATTTTTATCAAATTATCACAAATTTCATTGTAAACTCACTGGAACATGGCTATCTGCCTCAGCAGGAGGGGAATATAGAAATATCCTTTTATCAACAGGAGGAACAATTAATCTTACAATATAAGGATGACGGGGGAGGTATTCCTAAAGAACATATAGACAGGATCTTTGAGATTTTCTATACGACTAATCGTTCTAATGGAGGAAGTGGTTTGGGATTAAATATTGTCCATAGCATTGTTACGAAAAAGCTAATCGGTTCCTTAGAATGTCAAAGCGAAGTGGGTAAAGGAGTAGTCTTTACCATAAAATTCCCCTATAGTAAAAACATATAACTAGCTTAGATTAACAAGCACTTAATTATTAATTATACTAAGAACATATAAACAAAAAATACTTGAGGTGATAAGTATGCCAAGAAGGGTAAGAAAAAGAGTGAAACAGAAATATATCTTATAATATTAAGAGGAATAAATCGACAGAGTATATTTCAAGATGCTGAAGATCGAGAAAAACTATTACAAACTTTCATAAGATATAAAGAAAAGTGAGAATATAGTATATATGTATATTGCTTTATGGACAATCACATACATCTGTTGTTAAGAGAGAAAAGAGAGCTAGAACAAATAATGAGACGCATAGTGGAAGTTATGTATATTGGTAGTATTAAATAGGGGATTTGTTTGACCTTATTGCAGAAAGCATATGATGCAGTTGCATCAAGATTATGATAGATTTCTAGAAAAAGATACTAAAATAGTTGTAATTGGACCTGAAAGTGCAAAATAGTTTAAGGATTATTGGGAAGAGAATGACCTTAAATTCTATAGTATCCCTGATGAAAAATCACCTGTTTTTAAGCAGGTGATTTTTTTTAGTAGGCCTTAGCTTATTTATAAAGTTTAATAAGACAATAGTCTATGTTGGTTAGTAGCAATAATTATGTAAGAATCTACTTACTAAAAAGTAAGTACTTGTAAAATAATAGCATTACTATTACAATGATAAATAATTTTCTAAAGGAAAATATAAATATTAGCTTTAAAAACTAAAGTTATGTATAGAATTGATGCATTCACAAAAGATGTAGAAAGAGTACCTAAGGGACTACGACTATGGTTTATTATGAATTATTTGAATCCCATTGATAGAAATTAAAAAGAAGTGTATAATAAAGTAAATACAAGTAAACCTATAGGAATTACATAAATTAATAGATAGACTAAATATTTCTTTCTAAATATATTAAAGGAGGCAGATAATCAATGGAAAAAATTTTTATAATTCATGAAAACGATGAATGGACAGCACCATTAAAAAAGCATTTAGATGATTTAAACTTATCTTATGAGGATTGGTTTCTTGATAAGGGCATGTTAGATTTATCAGAAGAACCACCACAAGGGGTATTTTATAATCGAATGAGTGCCTCATCCCATACCCGAGGTCATCGCTATGCTCCAGAATATACAGCAGCAGTATTGTCTTGGCTACAACGAAAAGGTAGAAAAGTGATTAATACTGAAGATGCACTGAAACTAGAAATCAGTAAAGTGGCACAATATACCTCGCTAAATGCCCATGGTATTCGTACACCGCATACAATAGCTGCTGTAGGAAAAGAAGAAATTATTAAAGTAGCTGAAGAATTTGATAAACCCTTTATCACAAAGCATAATCGTGCTGGCAAGGGACTAGGGGTACAGTTATTTCAAAACATTAGTGCTCTAAAGGAATATGTAGAGGGAAGTGGGTTTGAGGAACCGATTGATGGTATCACCTTAATACAGGAATACATTCAAGCTCCTGAGACATTTATTACACGTTGTGAATTTATTGGTAGAAAATTTTTATATGCTGTTAAGGTAGATACATCTGAAGGTTTTGAATTATGCCCTGCTGATGCATGTCAAATAGGGGATGTCTTCTGCCCTGTAGGTGAAATAGAAAAACCAAAGTTTGAAATTATAGATGGATTTACCAATCCAATCCTAGAAAAGTATCAGCAGTTCCTTGAAACCAATGGCATCCATATCGCTGGCATTGAATTTATTATGGATAAAAATGGTGAAATATTTACCTATGATGTCAATACTAACACCAATTATAACCCTGATGCCGAGGCTTTAACTGGAATCTCAGGGATGAGGGAAATTGCAAAATATCTAGGAAAAGAGCTGGAGGAATTAAAGAGAAAAAAGTAAATCTATAACAGAGGAGACAATGCAATTAAAGAACTAGATGAAAATAATTTGAAAATAAAATCTACTACTACACCAAGGAAATAAAAGCAATACAGGTAATAAAATTTAAACTTTATTACCTGTGTTGCTTTTTCTTTATAACAAACGTTAATATCGATAAATACCTTCTGTTATATCCTTTGGTAAAAAATAGTGCTAATATCTTTTATAGGAATAACACAAATCTCTTCTTCTGCTTCAGTAATAACTACTCCATCATCCACCCATAAAATCAGTAGATTTCTTAATATGCCCTCCCTACTTAGCATTAAAATATCTGCTTTACATCCCTTTTGTCTCATTAAAAGCTTTTTCATGTAGGTCTCTGCATCCACTGGCATGTGGGGGCAATGTATAGGAGGATAAGACATACAGTATCTATGAAAAGCTGACAGTTTCATAATAATGCTCAATAGGTTGCCATTGATAGTGAAGGCTTTAAGTAGTACAATTAATATTAATGAATAGACCTGCAGTTGTTTTCTTGTTAGATGCCCTTATTGATCAAGAAAATAGTGAGCTAGGTATGGCGGAGATCGTTATCGGTGAAAAATCTTCTATAGTTGGAAAGACCTTAAAGCAGATTGGAATAACTGAGAAAACAGAAATTGTTGTACTGATTATTAAAAAGCAAGGGAGAAATAATATAGTATTTAAGCCTTGTAATGATGAAATTCTTAATGCAGGAGATAATATAGTAATCTTAGGGAAGGAAGTATGCCTTAATCAATTTAGGGAAATGGCTGATGAGGCTTAAACATACTTAGAAGGGCAAGGTGAAACATTTGACATTCCTAGATAATAAGATGAAAGACAAGCTATATAGAATTATATTTGAAACCGACACACCGGCAGGAAAGATTTTTGATATTATGCTAGTTATTATAATTCTTTGTAAGGGAACTATAGCAAGATATATAAAATTATTATACAATCTTTAATTCCCTATATTCTAATGTTTAAAGAGTATTAAATAATATAATATGATATACATATTGATGATAAAATAAACTGATGAAATAAACGGCACATGTGGAAGTTGCAACACTGCTTGTGAGGAAGTAGAACGACTGAAGAAGCAGATGTGCGTCTCATGTCAGGAATGTTCAAGAGAACGAATGAAACGAAGTTTGATTGAAAACATTCTACGGTGGAGACGGTAATTTTGCTTAGACGATAAACCCTTTAATATACAGAATGGAGGTTCTTATGGAAAAAGGAATTCAGTGGAATGAACAAGTCGATGTACTTGTAGTCGGCAGTGGCTTTGCAGGACTAACAGCAGCCATTGAAGCCGGTGAATCTGGGAAAAATGTAGTTGTCATCGAAAAAATGAAAAGTGCGGGTGGTAATTCCATTATTAGCGATGGAGGAATCGCGGCACCCGATACCAAGTTGCAAAAAAAGTGGGGCATTGAAGACAGTGAGCAGATGATGTATGACGATATGCTAAAGGCAGGCCTTGGATTGAATCATCCTAAACTGCTGCATACTGTTGTATCCAATGCAAGAAGTGCTTTTGAATGGACCATTGATGCCCTCAATGTGCCTTATTTGGATCGGGTTGATATATTTGGCGGTCATGGTGTCGCAAGGTGTTATACACCAGAAGGTGTAACCGGCGGGACCATTCTTAAAAAGATGTTGCAAAAAATCAATGAATTAGGGATTCCTATTCTTTACAGCACTTCTTTTCGATCCATCATCACAGATGAACAAGGGCACGTTATAGGTGGTGCTGTTTTAAAAGAGTATGATTATAGAGCTGATACAGGTATCCCTGCTAATATCCGAACCCAAAGAGGCATTATACTCGCTTCAGGAGGCTATGGAGCAGATGTAGATTTTCGATCCATTCAAGACCCAAGGCTGGATGAAAAAATTCAAACAACCAATAAGCCCTTTGCGACAGCAGAGGTTTTAAAATCGGCTTTAAACATTGGGGCTACATCAGTTCAACTGTCGGAAATTCAGCTTGGAGCTTGGTCATCACCAGACGAACGTGGGTTTGGAGATGGTCCACTTTTTGCGGACTATATTTTATTTCAATACGGTGTAATTGTTGATCCCCATACGGGAAAAAGGTTTGTCAATGAATTGGGCGATCGTAAACAATTGGCTGATGCCATTTTACATATAGGGTACCCGTGTATTGGTATCGCTGATGATAAAGCCGTTAAATACTCTGGTTGGGATATATCCAAAGCCATTCGAAAAGGTGTGGTTAAAACATTTGACTCCATGGATGATCTAGCAACCTTTTATGATATAAATACCGAAGCCCTTCAAGCATCCATTAACCGCTATAATGGTTTTGTTCAAAGGGGCATCGATGATGATTTTCAGAAACCTATTGTGGATGAGGCCTATCCAATGGAAAAGGCACCGTTCTATGCCATGCGTCTATGGCCTAAAGTACACTTTACTATGGGCGGGCTATCAATTAACGAAAGAGCACAGGTTCTAGATTTTAATGACAATACTATTGATGGGCTATATGCAGCAGGTGAAGTCGTAGGAGGTGTTCATGGAGCCAGCCGTTTAGGTAGCTGTGCCATTACAGAATGCATTGTTTTCGGAAGAATTGCCGGACAGAATATATAAACGAATGAGCACCAAATCCAGTCGGATTTATGAAGCTTTTATCAAAATAACTGGAGGAGTAATGAGTAATATGTTAAAATGATTATTATTTAGTTAAGATTTTTTTGAAGTGGACATATATCAATTTTAAAAATTTTGAATTAGAATAAAGTTTAGAAGCTAACTTTGTTATATAATAAATAGAAATTAATTTTAAAGGAGTAGTTTAAATATGCATTATTATGATCAGCAAATAGAAGGTTTTATTAAAAAAGTTGTAAAAGACACATTATCAAATCAAGAAGATTTTTTGTTTGGATTTGCAGATCTTTCTGATTTTTTATCCTCAGCTTATGACTTAAATCCTTATGCTATAGTAATTGGAAAAAGATTAGAAGATGATATCGTAAATAAAATTACTTCTAAACCCACCAATGAATACTCTGAACATTATTTAGATGTCAATGATGAACTTTCTTACATTGCTAGTCAAATATCATGTCAATTGATAAAAAATTCTATTAGAACCTTGATTATACCTCCTACTGTTTCTAGCCCTTGGATTAAAAATCAAATGGAAGTAGAAGGTCGTATAAGATATGATTTTTCTCATAAGCTTGCAGCAACAAGAGCTGGATTAGGTTGGATTGGCAAAACTGATTTACTTATAACTTACAAATTTGGGCCACGTGTAAGATTAATAAGTATATTAGTAGACCATCCGCTTTATACAAAAAACAAACCAGTTATTGAATCTCAATGTGGAAGGTGCAATATATGCGTTAAGGTTTGCCCTGCTAATGCTTCCAATGGAACTATGTGGTCCGTATCTGTAGATAGAGATGAATTTTTTGATCCTATAAAATGCTGGGAATATTCACAGACACTTTCAAACAATATAAATCTAGGAGAAGGAAATAAAAGTGTCTGTGGAAGATGTGTAGCAGTTTGTCCACAAGGTAGGAAATAAAAAAACGAATATACCATTCGTCTAATAAAACAAGATGATAAATTTAACCATTAATATGTTTCTATATACCGTTAGAATTAAAAATCCTATTGATGTGTCCCCTTATACGGCTACCTAGAATGACATCTCTAAAAGTTTGATACAGTAAAAGTGATAGCTAAATTTCAAAAAATAACGGAATAGATTATAGTTAGGAAAATATGAAGAAATACCTTTTAAAACAGAGGTGGTGAGGAATACCAGATGAATATTAATGACTTTCAAAACCATGTCAATGAAACAATTTTAGATAGAGGATACGAATATTATACTAACGGCAATATCATTGAAACATATAGTCAAGGAGACAACGAATATATTTTTCAAGTTGAAGGAAGTGCAGACTATGAAGTAGTAGTGATATTAGAAGAAAATGGAGAAGTAACTTATTCAAATTGTGATTGCCCCTATGATTTTGGTCATATATGTAAGCATCGGGTAGCAGCATATTTTTACCTGATGGAGATTTTAAACAGTAAACCTCACAACGATAATAAAGAGATAAGAAAGCAGCCATAAATAAAAGAAGTGTTAGATAGCCTTTCTAAAGAAGCATTAATCAATATTATACTAGATATAACAGAAGGAGATTATGTGTTAAAGAATCGGATTGCATTCAAATATTCAAAAGTCGATGATGAAGCACAAGAACTAGAACAGTGTAAAAAATTAATTGATTCCATAGTAAGAAAATACACAGGTAGAGAAGGTTTCATAGTATATAGGGAAGCCCATGACTTTACAAATGAGCTAGGATGATCTACTAGAAAAGACAAGAGATACAGAGAACCTTCTATTAGCTTTAGATATGGCTTTTTTAGTACTAGAGGAGTTTATAGAAGCTTATCAATATACTGATGATTCAGGTGGGGAAATTGACTTTTTAATATCAACAGTAATAGGATCAATAGAAGAGATTATAGATCAAGTTGAAAGTATAGATATAGATGTGAAAAAGAAGGTATTTAATAAGCTATTGGAGCAGAGTGACAACAATATATTTGAAGATTGGGGCCAATATAAAGTTGACCTATTGAGCATAGCTGTTGTATTTGCTGATGACGAAGAACTTAGGGATAAACTGAGAATGAAAATTGAGAATTTGATAAATCAAAATTCTAGTAATGAATAAGGGAACTATTATAATGAGGGTTTGTTGAGGATACTATTTCACATGATTGAAGAGTATGGCACCCAAGCAGAAGCCGAAAGATTTATAAAAGAAAACATCAATATAGTATCCTTTAGGGAACAACTTATTAATATATGCTTCAAAGATAAAAGTTACTATCAGGTAATAGAATTAGCTCTAGAAGGAGAAAAACAAGATAAACAGTATACAGGATTGGTATTAAAATGGAAAAAGATATGATGCACAGCTTATAAAAATTTTTCCTTAAAAAAGGAACACGAAAAACTAGCTAAGGAACTATTATTTGCCGGTGACTTTGAATACTATTGGGAATTAAAGAAATTAGCTAAAGGAGATAAAAGAATATTCTATAATAACTTAAAAGAGGAATTAAAGAAGGGTAAAGGATGGCTTGGAAGAGATGTATATCTAAAGCTTATAAAAGAAGAGAATGATTTTGAAGCGATAATGGAGCTTGTTAGGGAAAATCCAACTCTTCCTCAAATAGAAAACACTATCAATATGTATGTAGAGTAATTAAAAAGTATGGAAAGATAGCTAGTAAAAAAAATCAACAAGAAATGATAAATGATCTGCTCTTTTTATATAAAAAAAGACCGGCTTTTATAGATGAACTGAGTAAAATTCAATAAATTATGTAGGGAAGGAGGACAAACTAGGTGAAAAATCAGTATGTCGGAAATTGCGACGATCTGGACTCAATACTTTTCTGCAATTTAATGAATATGAAATATTAAATAACTCAGGAAAAGTCACGGCAGAAATAGCAAAAATTTTTGCTGAAAGTGAATTTGGAAAATATAGAATTGTTCAATATAGGCTGTTTGAGAGTGATTTCGATAGGTTATTAAAGGAAAGCGAAGGTAAAGAATAGTGAGTGCCACTTTGGAAAAGCTTTTGGTTACTTACTATTATCAATATTAAGAGATATTGTACGAGATTAGTGAAGAATTATATTAATAGAAAAGCAAATGGGTGGCATGGCCACCGATTTGCCACCCATTTACCAACTTTGTTTATCGGTAGATCGGCTTCTGAAGCTTCAAGATTTTTCATTGGTGTATTAGCATTTACCCAATTAGTATTTATGTCTGAAACTGGAATGATTTTAGTTAAGAGTAAAATGGGTTTGAGCATTTGGGATGTAACTAAAGTATTTCTTTTTAGAACTATGATGTCTATACCGATATTAGTAGTTATAACAAATATTTTAGCTGCTTTAGGTGTAATATCGTTTTAATGAATAACGTTCTTTGATATTTTGTTTTGGATAAGTTCCTTTTAGTGTGTAGCACTGGAAGGAGCTTATTTTTATATATTTCATTTAATTTGTA
>JAFIFG010000016.1 GCA_020832135.1 Clostridiaceae bacterium | reverse complement strand
GAGGTGTATTTGGAAAAGATAGCACTCTACTATTTTTCTTCTTGCTACTAGTGATTATCTTCTGTAACTGTCGTGCTTTACACGGTATATCAGGAGATTCATTACTATTCTTCTTCCTATTATTAGTTGTATTGTTTATGGGTCCAAGGATATGTGGAGGTTGGTAAATAGTATAGAGTACAAAGGAATAAGCATCAAAAAAGGCAATAACCTCACTCAATAATTAACACTTCTAAAAAGTTCTAGAGAATTTAATCTCTAGAACTTTTTTCTGGCTATTAAGGGTAAATCTATTCTTTACTATAAAAATACATATAGGAGGTGTTATGTTTCGGGAGAGAAACTGGTTTTAATCAGTACTTAGAAGACTTAAGATAAAAGATTTAGTAACAAGGTACATGTAGTAAGTTTGCTGCTGTAAGAGTTTTTCATGCTGTTCCAGATGCACCGGCAGTAGACATCACCTTAATGAATGGAACAGTAATTTTTGCGAATGTGTCATTTAAAGATTTCGCTGACTATATAAGAGTGGCACCAGGGACATATGAATTACAAGTAAGAGTTGCAGGAACGAATCAAGTAGTGTTGAATTTACCCCCAGTATCCTTGAATCCTAAAAACTTCTACACTATATATGCAGTAGGGCTAGTTGGAGAAATACCGCCTTTAGAGGCACTCTTGTCTTTGGATAGAGTATGCTAATAAATCAAATCATTAGAGAAGAATTTCTCGAAAAATACAAGGAGGATAAAGGGACCCTAATTTCATGAATTTTTTAAAACATTATCATCATTCTATTAAAACTCAGGGTGTATGGGGAAATATACTATTTGAAATTGAGTAGATATATACTAAAAACCAATAAAACAAAAAATAAACCATCAGGTCTATTTTTTATCAACACGGATTCTTTGTGTGTGGACTTATGGTTCAGATGACTTGCCACCCACCCAAAAGTTATAGGGAACTATAGAAAGGTATAGAAAGTTACTATACAATCTTTAGTTCCCTATATTTCAGTATTTCAAGAGTATGAAACAATATAATATGATATACATATTGGTGATAAAATAAACTGATGAAATAAACGGTGCATGTTGAGGCAGTAGTTTTGATAGAGAAGAAATAGGTTGAAATTAGTTGTTTAGAAGATTCTAGATAAAAATTTATAATGTATATATGTTCCCCTAGACGAGTATTTAGGGGATTTTGCTTTAGAGGGGGGAATTTCGCAGAATAAAGGAGCTTTGTCAAATTGCTTTTTATTCAGCTGTATAGGTGTTCTTTTTATATACAAACAGCACTCCTCTCAGTGACAGCATTATATAATTAAATTTGCATCTACAGTTATTCTCAATTAAAAACGCATTCTGAAACAAAAAGGACTGTCCCTAAATTTGAAGGCTGAGACTCATTAGTTTAGTGTTTAACGTAGAATTTCCTTTAATAGCATCAATCTCCATGGAGGAAAGACTATTTTCATAGATACAGCTAATTGATGTATAAAATTATGGAAACATTAAATCTATTTTCTCATGGTGTTCTTATTGGTAATATCCTAATAAAAATACTCCTTTCTGACTTGGAATTATTTTCTAATTCTTACCAGAAAGGAGCTTCTTATTTCACTTAAGCACAGATTATTTTACACCGCAAAATATTACAAATCTATGACTTAATAATTTTTACTACAAATTTCAATATATCTGAATCCATTACTCCCTGAATATATTGAGGGTCGTTTTCGTTATTGGTAGATTCAGTTGCAACAGATGCATCTACTTCTTCATAGTTTATATTCTTAGCAACACTATCATTATTAAGCAATTCAGCTGATAAGACTTCATGAGCATCTCCTGGTTGTGCACCTTCTATAGGAACATAACATCTAAAAGGAATCCAAGTGGTTGTATGACGAACAACCCCATCAACAGCTACCGGGATTAACTCCTTAGTCTTAATAGTAGGTTTTTCTTTCTCTTTCTTTTCTTTATTCTTCTTCTCTTCCTTATTGTCCTTATTGTCCTTGTTCTCTTGATTCTCTTGATTCTTTTTAGTTTCCTTATCTTCTTTGTTTTCTTCTTTTTTATTTTTTTCATCATGAACTTTTATGGTCTTATACATAATACCTTTGTGTATAAGGCCATTAACAAATACCGAGTTTTCAACTACTTCTACATTTAATAGCTCAAGTTTTTTTTCAATATTAATTACTTCTAGTGCTCTATCTTTTTCAGGTGGGGCAAAATAAATCTCACTTTCAATCACTTGCTGGCATGTTCCTATCTGATCTTTCTGACTAGATGTTTGAACAGTATTTTTCACTCTTTTATCTTCTGTCTCATTTACTCCAGTATGATGTCGCTTAACATAAAAATCTCTAGACACATTCATTACCTCCTAATGAAATTATTATATTCTGAGAAAGTGGCAAATCCCTACCATTCTCAATAACATACTATTGATCACCTCCATATAAGGTGCTAATTCAGTTATAATAATTTAAATATTATTATAACTGAATTACAACTTAGCATTTTTTTAATATTACTTGTTGGCAATCCTTTTGCTGTAGATTTTCTTCTAACATGCTAAATTTAGTTAAATATATGAATGCTTTTGGCTGAGTGAAAATTATAATAATTTAAGATATAACATTAAGATTATACAGTTTAAAACCACCATAATAAGGGAGAACGGTATTGAAAATGCCAAATAATGTTTAAGGTCAAAAATTTCCATTACTCTGTGTTTATCTTTAGGTTTTAAGTGAGGCATTTTTAAAAAACGATTTACCTCCCCAAGTAATACAGGCCCTCCAGTTGCTGACCACGGCAACATACTACTACCTGCAAGAATTCCTAAAGCTAGTGCAGCATATATTAAGTTGTTACCCACCATTGGGTTCAATTGATTGCATATTGGTAGCAAAGTTGCAGTTGCAGGACCGGCAGAGAGAAAGGTGGCTATAGTAAATGCCATTAGCATAATACTTATTAAAATTAATGCTACACTTTCTCCAGTAAATGCTAAAACGTAATTTACAGCTATATTTAAAATTCCACTATACTCCAATACTCCACCTATTAAAAATAATGCTACAATAAATATTAAAGAATCTAGAATAGGTATGGCGTTTATGGTATCCTCCGGACTGTGGTCATTGGCTATTAAAAGAATTGAACCAAAGATCATCGATATAAATGCTATAGATAAATTTATAAATGGTCCAATACAAACAGAGGTAATAAATAGACAAAATAGAATCATTGGAAATCTTACTTTTGTCCAATTCATATGATTGTGGGCTTCATCAAAAATATCAAGTGAGCCTGCTTTTTTCTTGAATTTTTTATGTTTTTTTATAGAAGGAGGCTTTTTGTGATGAGGCTTAGGTTTTATAGTATAATGGATTATTGAAGTATCAGGTGCTAACCCATTAGAAATCTCCATCTTTTTATTGTGGGGTAGTTGAATTTCATGGTGCTTAGCTTTCTTTTTATGTGATGCTTTTCCACCATGAGGTTTTGGTTTTATGACATAATGAATTGTTGTATTATTAGGTGACGGTTCTTCATTAAAGTTTAGTTCAGTAATGTCATCAACACTTTTACTTTCGAAAAGCATCTGGTTTTCTAAGTTATGACTTTTTTTTTCTAAATAATGAAACCAAGTAGTGCTGTATTTAACTAGCAAGAGAGTATAAAGAAAACAAGGTAAAAATAATTTTAGTATAAAGTCGGCTAAAGTGAAATCAGTGTATAAAGTAAGTATTACAGCTGGTGTATCTGCCCAGGGAAGTGCTGCACCCCCTATATTTGATGCAATAATCACAGATACTAGCAATGGTGTGATAGGTAAATTCAATTTTAATGCTAATTTTAAGCAAATAAACGTAAATAAAAGAATTACAGTTAAGTTATTCATAAATAAAGAGGTCCCATAAATTACAATAGGTAATAACATTACAATTAAAAGTTTCTTACCATTAGAATAATGTACAAATCGATACCCTAAATAATTAAAAAGACCGCTTTTTTCAAATATTTTTGTAAACAACCCTAATACAATGATTAAGATAACTATTTCCTGTGGGAAATTTTGAAATGCTAGGTTGGCAGGAAATGAGCCTGATAAATTCCCGTAGAGTAACAGCAGTGCTGATCCTAATACTGCAATCGGTGTCCTATATTTTGCATAAAATATCATTCCAAGATAAGTTGCTGAAGCTATGATTAATATATTTAACATAGTGTCTCCCCCTACATATTTCTCGTATATTTCATGATGATGGTGTCCATTGGATTGTTAATTTACTTATTAAATTCCTATTAAAATATTTAATATAAATATATAAAAAAAGAGAAAAAGCTATAGAAGTATGGAATATTAGTATAAACAAAGTGTATCAACAGCCTCTAAGTAAGCCTTTACAATATCCTGTTATTACATTATTTTTTTCTGTCTGCCTTTGCCTAGTTTAACTTATGCAGGTTACTCTTTTTATGCAACATATATATTTAAAGATACTATTCTATCCATATAATCTCTGAATCTCGGGTTAAAGACGTGGTAATAAAAAAATCATGATTTTTTTTATTAATTGTAGCTTTAATGATGTAAGATGCATAATGTAAACCACGAAAACGTAGACTTACATTTCTAGAGGGGGGACTTTCATGACTGAATCAGTAATTAGTGTTTTTGGAACAGCTGATTTGATTCTGACTTTATTGGTCATTTACATTGGAGTTATTTTATTTCTGGGTTTCAGGTATTCAAGAAAAGTTAAAGAATCTGATGATCTTGCATTTGCAGGGAGGAACTTGTCATTACCCTTCATAGTACCGTCTATTGTAGCTACATGGATTTGTGCTGGTGCTATCATGGGAGCAGCAGGAGAAGCTTATCTTTTTGGCTTTCAAGGAATTATTTTTGATCCTTTTGGGCCTGTGTTGATGATGTTTTTAGTAGCTATTTTCTTTGCATTCCGCTTAAGAAGATCCTGCTATAATACGGTAGTAGACTTTTTTGCCTCCAGATACAACAAAAATATGGGGATGCTTTATATGATTATACAGGTTATCGCTGCTACTGGATGGCTTGGGGGACAAATGGTTGCATTAGGCATTATTGTAAATCTCACAACCGGATTTAATATGGTAGTTGCCACCATTATCGCCACCATTATCGCCACCATTGTCGTCATTATTGTCACTGCCTTTGGAGGATTATGGGCACTCTCCAGAGCTGATGCCATCAGTTTTGTCTTGATTATTGCAGGATTACTGTTGATGTTTCCAGTTGTTATGGGGGAACTGGGAGGATTTAGAAATTTCTTAGCTATAGCGGAAAACTGGGGAGAACTACCTACCTTTGCAATGATACCTGTTGCTGCTGAGGATGGAGGGTATCTATGGTACACAGGTCTATTAGCTATTATGTACTATCTAGCAGCTTGGGCTTCCTTAGGAATAGGAGATATAAATAGTCAAGTACTATTGCAAAGGGTATTGGCAGCAAGAGATGAGAAAACAGCTGTTAGAGGCTTTGCAATTAGTAGTGTAGTCTATTTAGTTTTAGGTTTGATTCCAGTTACTGTGGGTATCGCTATGTTTACCTATGGACTAGAATTACCTTTGGGTCAAACAGAGATGCTGTTACCATGGGTGGCGGACTATATGCTATCTCCAATGGCAGGAACAATATTTATCGTTTCCCTAGCAGCAGCTATTATTAGTACGGGGGGAGATAGCTGTTTGATTGTTTCCACTCTCGTTGGCTATAACCTATACGAACATTTTCGACCAGGAGCTACACAGAAACAAAAGTTAAAGGTGATGAGAATAGCAATACCAATAATAGCTATAATAGCTATGACAATTGCATTGATATTTGGCACTGTTTATAGGCTGATTATATTTAGTGGTGCTATTTCTCTGGCTACTATTGTTGCACCATATGTAGTTGGATTCTTTTGGAAAAAGGCCAACAGTACAGGAGCTATTGCTTCTTTCTTTGGAGGTTTAATTACTTGGGGAGTATCCTTTATGCTGTTATTACCCATAACAAAAGATGCTAACTTTGAAGAAGAATTAATTGAAGCTGGAGTGGCTATGGATTGGGCTATTTGGGATGCTATATACATGGCTTTGGTTCCAGCTGCGATTATAGGGTTCATTTTAATGATTGTAGTGTCATTAAAAACCCAAAACTCTGATCCACCAAAACCATTCTTAAATGCAAAAGGTGAAGAGATGGATGATAAACTCTTCTTTTGGTCAAAGGATAAAACTACTACAAGTAAAACAAAATAACTCATTCTAAAAAAATTATATTATTCAAATATCAAGTTTATAAAAAGATGTTTTGTAAGAATAAGTTAATGTGCTATTTTATCAAAACAAGGAGGGTATTTAATGAGCATGCATCATAATATTTCAATTTTAGGTAGCAGTGGTGGATTGGCGAAGGCCATATTATCCATATTAAACAAATCCATACAGGATAAAAATGATCCTATTTATGAAATTATAAATAATTGTCAATTACACTTAATTGACCGTAACCAAAAAAAGATAGATTATTTCAAACTAAGGTATCCACATCTGGAAAAAAATATATTTTTATATGAATTTGATCTTAATGACAATAAAAGATTTGAAAAGCATCTTAAAAAAACCAACACAAAGCTTGTTGTTGATATATCTTGGGCAGATACGGTTGAGATGTTGGCTTGTTGCAACAAATTAGGCATTTCCTATATTAACACTGCGTTAGAGAATATTGCTGTTGACGAAGATGAAGATATTGAAAGATTTACTTTATTGGAGAGGTATTTGAGGACGGAAGAGCATAAAAACAAATTTTCCAATATGAAGGCAATTATTGGCTCAGGGATGAATCCAGGTGTGGTACAATGGATGGCCCTAGAATTAATGAAACATACTCCTAATAAAATGCCACGGGCCTGTTATATAGTTGAACATGATAGCTCTTTTTATGTAGACAAATCTCAGGTAAAAGAAGACACCGTTTATATAACATGGGCACCTGAATGTTTTCTTGATGAAGCGATTTTGAATTTTCCATTATTCGTACAAAAACACACACCTCTTCTTATGTATAATGAAGTATATGAGTCTGAGTTTAAAGTAACATTAGGGGGGAAACAGTTTTATGGTTGCCTAATGCCTCATGAAGAAGTAATAACCTTAGGAAAATTATTTGACATGGAGCTTGGATTTATTTATAGAGTAAATGAACACACAACTGAATTAATACGTAGAAATCTTGAAAACCTTGATGTTCTCTGGAATCACCCAATGAAGTTACTTGACCCTACTGATTCAGCATTAGAAGGTGAAGATTTGGTAGGCATTTTACTTGTATACGATGATAAAGAGAGATATATGTATAATGTATTAACTAATGAGGAAGTATTTAAGGAATATCATACTAGTGCCACATACTTTCAGGTGGCCTGTGGATTGTATGCTGGAATTTCAACGATGCTCTTAGATGATATAGCACCCGGTGTTTACTATTTGGATGAATTGCTTTATAAAACTAAGGTGAATTATGGTAAGTATCTAAGGTATTATATGAAGGATTTTGTCATAGGAGAAAATAAAAATACAGAAGGACTTTTACTTGATAGAAGGAGGAGCATCTAAAGTTAAATTTGTGTGAAGTGTTATATTAAATTTTAAGTGAACTCAAGGGTTACATCATCAGATAATTACACCCTTGAGATTACTTAAAATGATATGTATTGCCAGATTATTAAAATCCCACAATGAAATTTCAGTAATCTGGCATTTTAAATTGAATTACTATTCTTTAAATTCGTCTTGCTCAGAGTCCTCTACAAATATAGTAAGAATTGAATCTAATGGTTCATGACCGCAGGCAACAGCATTTACTTTATCTACGAATTCCTTACAGATCAAGTGTTTTAGTGGTTGTTCAACCTTATTGAAATATTTAAATGCCTCTCTAGCCATTTCATCCCATTCTACATAGCAAGTCAAATAATCATTTTCCATTACTCTTGTTCTAGATGTTCCTTCTTTAGGTACACAAGTAAAATCTTCGTCATACCCCATGGTCCCATAATCACAGGTTAATTCTTCTCCAGGGTAAATATCCCTCGCAGCCAATTCAAATTCATATGCTGTATCTATGCAATTTGGATCGAAACTATGATTCATATACCTTGCATGATCCCAACAAAGAACATATTTGCCGTCATTATCTTCATAGGAGTATTTATATATAGTTTCTTTGCGAAATTCATCAAGGGATTCAACATACTCATCATCAAGAATAATGTCCAAATCATCTAAAATCCAGACAATGGTTCCTTTAGGGATAAATTCTGTTGCAAACACACCAACTCCTATTTCTTCATTTACAAAACGTAGTTCTGTACTTGGATGCATCATGTCTTTATTCCTCCTTCACATATTGGACTAATACACTGTATTCAACTTTTTCGTGAAAGGTCATACTTTTTTGAAGAAAAAGTGTTTATTTGGATAACAGCTTTGCTCTTGATAGGATATAATTTATTGTATTTCAAAATCAAATGATATCCTTCCGCTGTCAGAATTCAAACCTCCATCGGTTTACCAGCTGATTGGGTTGAGTTAGGTCTAACGGAAATGAGATTTTTCCGTAGATAACTATAAGTAGCAAACTCCCTATATTCAAGGAGTTAGCTGTTTTCAACAATTTTAATAAAGAAATCTCTTGCATGAAGTAGCGACTAAAAACCAAAGTTCTAAATACTTTAATGAAATATAATCTATTGCAAGATATTTTGAGTAGGAAAGATAGTAGTCTAGAGTGTAAATCCAATTTTGATTCATCAGATTTTGATTAAACTACTTTGTCTACTTTGGAGGTATTATATCAAAATCCAACCCATTTGCCATCGATTCAAAAATTATAGAGAGTAATAGAATAGTATATAAAGTTGCTATACAGCTTCTAGTTCCTTATATTTCAATGTTTTTGAAGTGTTGTAAAATATTATAAGATATATATAGATGATATAATAAATGGATGAAATAAGCGGCTCATGTGGAGTATGTTGCTCTCAGGGGGGCTGGAGTTATTGGATGCGGCAGAGGTTAATATATGCCACATTGAATATTTATACAAAATATCAATAAAATATGCAAAAATCTATTGAAACACTCTACTGCATATGTTATTCTAGAAAATGTGCACCGTAGTTAAACAAAATGGAGGTTTGTGAGTATGATAAATAAGTTAAAGTTTGTATTTTTATCTATTTTTGGATTTATTTTTTTCTTAATACCTTTGAATATTAATGGTGAAAGTAGAATTGCTATATCCCACATAGTAAATTTTATTACAAGCAATATGCTTGATTCATTTATTGGTTTCACTATTATTTGTGCATGGATTGTACTAATTGCAACTGTGCCTTTCACTTTTTATTCTTCAAAAAATGAGTTTGTTAATTCTGTATTCAAAGCATCACCTTTGAATGTTGTATTAAGGGTAGTAGGCTCATTCTTATACCTTATGGTGGTTAATAATTGGTTTGAAAACTATGGGTTTTCAGGTATGATTTTAGATGGCGATACTGGCGGACTGATGGCAGGAGCTGGTGGTCTTTTAACCACACTATATATAACCTTCTTTGTAGGTGTTATTGCTCTTCCTTTATTAACACATTTTGGACTTGTTGAATTTTTAGGGACTTTATTAGGTTCTATAGTTGAAAAGTTGTTTAGAGTACCAGGCTATTCAACTATCGATGCTATTACATCCTTTGTTGGTAGTGGTACAATTGGTATTGTGGTAACGGATAACCAATATCAAAGAGGATACTATAATAGAAAAGAAGCTTATATAATTGCAACCAGTTTTTCTATTGTAGGTATAGCATTTGCTTCGGCAGTAGCTGAAGAGCTAGGGTTCGGGCATATTTTCCCAATATTTTATGGATCTATTGCATTAGTAACTGTTATATTGGCTTTCATTACATCTAGAATGCCACTTAAGAAATTTCCATCAACTTATTATGAAGGGGTAACTCCTAATAGAATTGAGATTCCAAAAGATAAAACTGTTTTTGAGCATGCATATGAATCTGCAATAAAGCAGGCAGGAGATGCCAAAATTCAAGATGTAATAATTGACTCGTTAAAGAATATTATAAATATATATGTTGGCTTCTTACCTATTATTATGGTGGTTGGAACATTATCTTTGGTGGTAGCAGAATATACCCAGTTTTTTAATATCATTAGTGCACCACTGGTGCCTTTATATATTTTAATAGGATACAGCGAGGAAGTAGCAGCAGCCATGGCACCAGCATCGGTTGCTGGGTTTGCTGATATGTATTTACCAGCTTTATTTATTGGTGGATCGGCTTCTGAAGCTGCAAGATTTTTTATTGGTGTATTAGCATTTACCCAATTAGTATTTATGTCTGAAACTGGAATGATTTTAGTTAAGAGTAAAATGGGTTTGAGCATTTGGGATGTAACTAAAGTATTTCTTTTTAGAACTATGATGTCTATACCGATATTAATAGTTATAACAAATATTTTAGCTGCTTTAGGTGTAATATCGTTTTAATGAATAACGTTCTTTGATATTTTGTTTTGGATAAGTTCCTTTTAGTGTGTAGCACTGGAAGGAGCTTATTTTTATATATTTCATTTAATTTGTA
>JAFIFG010000094.1 GCA_020832135.1 Clostridiaceae bacterium | reverse complement strand
TCAATTATTACTGTCAATAAAATTGTTGATGAGATTCGTAAATAAGTTTCGACATAGCTACTTTACACTCATGTAACGATATGGACTGTTATTACTAGTTTAAAGCTAAAGGATGCGTTAGCTGAGCGAACTGTATTGTTACACATCGTCTGTCTTAGTCGTCATAAATGGATTATGGGCAAGAAATAGAGGGGGCTATTTGAGTATGATTAAGTCGGTTAAAAGTTTTTGTAACGAAAAAAGACCATTAGTCTCATTAGTACTAATTTGGAGCATAGTATTTTTATTAGTATTGATGTATATAAGCCACACTACACAACAGATAAGTTATGACTATCAAGGTATAAGATATCAAGCAGGTAGTCATGAGATTGTAGAACCTGCTAATGTGAAAGTTAATGGTAGGTATGTTACAACACTATTTGGAAAACCAAAAAAATTCAATGGGACAATTGTTATAGATAACCACACCTTTGACTATTCAACGCATCCACTAAAATTTAATAAATCTAATTTTGCTTTCTTATATCTAAATAGACATTATGGTAACTTGTACATTTCTAATAACTTTCAAAGCTTAACTGTGCAGGTATATGAAAAAAATCAACAAGGTGGGAGTTGGAGCTCTAATGGTGGATGGTTAATTTCAGCTCCAGCTAACAATAGAAAAGAAGCAGTAAAGGTATCTAATAAGTTATTCCAGAAGATGGATTGGATGTCTATGATAATAGAATAGTCATTTGCTGTTTTCATCGCATACTTTTTTTAAAGACGAATTAGATGGATTAGCTGAAGCAAGAGGTAAAATCAAGAAATAGTGCAAAATAATTTAATGGGATTTTGTTCAAAGGAGGAGATGCAGTAGCATTTATGGGTGAACACGCATTTTACACTAACCCTCCATTTTATTACTATGATTATGCTAAATCAACACAAAGTCAGATGATATATTTATATAGGACAATTACTAGAGGCTATGCAAATGAAGATAAAGAAAACTTTGCAGAGATTAATAAGGAGCTTAAAGAGTTATATGACATTATAGATAATCGTGAAAATCATCGTTTCAGGGAAGAAAAGAATTATAGAAAGGTTTATAAAGAAATTGTAGATATGTTAGAAGAATGGTTGCAAGAAATAAACTCACATCATCTATTATAAAAAGCGCAACAGCAAAAAAGATAACTAAGTAGAAAAGGAAGTTTAAAATGTTAACCATAAAATGTGCAAAATGTAAAATTAAACTTTTAAAATATCAAAAAATAGGAAGTGGCAAAGTATTAAAATGCCATAAAAGTAGAATAAAAAGAACTTACAAATTGGAAAAAGACCTAGAGGATTACCGATGTAAATGCGGCAATTTTATTGGCAGGGATGAAGGAAGTTTTATAAAAATGCATGAGCAAGGTTTTATTTATACTGGGACAAAGGAATAGTTACATTAACAGATGAGATAAATAAAAGAAAGATGACTTCATAGGACATTCTAGCGACCGGAATAGTTTTTAGCCCTTCTTAACCGTATATCCCTAGATGCTGCAATCTATGGAAGGAGCGGGAAGAAGACCCCAGGGCTAGACTATTGAGAGACCCCAAAGAAAACAATCTTCCGTAGGAGTGGAAGGGAACAAACATCACCGAAACAAAAATCTAATGTGGTATTTGCAATGCGAACCACGGTGAGTCTTTTTTTATATGAGGGTGAACATAATGAATAGAAGAGAAAATAATGAATTTTTTCAAAAGGTTACTTTTGACACTATAAGATATATATACATATGATAAAAGACTGAGAATTTTGCTGTTAGATTTAATAGGAATTATAGAAATAGCTTTTCGAACTCACATAGCTTATTTGCTTGCTCATAAATACGGTCCTTTGGGATATTTAGATGAAAATAATTTTTTGAATGCTAAACTTCATCAAGGTTTTAAAGAGGAATTAGAAAGAAAACTAAGGAAGTCAAAGGATAAAAAGAAGATAGCATTAGATTATTATGAAACATCTGCTTATATTTATATTGAGAGTTGGCTACGAACTATAGCTTTTGTTAGGAATGTCAGTGCTCATTATGGAAGATTATATAATAAAAACATAGTAATTCAGCCTAAACTCTATAGAGAAGACAAGCAAAATCGGATTGCACCAGATAAATTGTTTTCAGCTATTTGGGTAAGGAAACAACTAATTACGGATAAGGGTCAATGGAGAAGCTTTGTTTTGAATCTAAGTGCTTTAATAGAGGAATATACTGTGGTAAACCTTGAACAACTAGGCTTTCCAGTAAATTAGTTAGAGCTTTTAGAAGATTAATAATAGAACATGGTGGAATAATATGTGGAACGTAAATCCTTCTCTTAGAGAGGGATTTTTTAATAGGGGCTTATTTTAAAGAGAAATTCTACATTTCACAATTGAAATTTATATCTTTTTTTTATTTTTTGCTAGAGGAGATGAATTTCCTTTTTTAGGCAGGAGATAAGCTAAGTAAGAGTGAAGTAGATAGTGTGCTGATCTAAATACACGGTAACGATATACCTCTGCTAGAGGTATATTATATTTATGGTGAAAAAAGAATACGGTTTACACAATATGTTCAAGGAATATAGTCAAGCCAATCTATAAACGTTGCTCCTGACAGTATGGTGGAGGAAGTAATGGTGGGTGATACTGAATATACCATTAATAGAATTGCTGGTAGATATACTAGTATTTTCTGTAGTTACTTTGGTGTTAGTAATACATTAGACATCAATGAAGATGTGGAAGTGGAGGAGGTTATAGAAATAATAAGTGCAATGGAGTAATATCCTGTTGCATTTATTTTAACCTTATGGCTTTAAAGAAATATTATAATAGGGAACAAATCTACAGGTTATTTGTCTTTAATGTAATGAGGGATTTTAAGATAAGGAGGATCATTTATGTTTTACTTAGTGATGTTAGTTACTTGTTTTAGTGCGGCTGCATTAGGTTCTGTAATAGGTAGTTGTTTTTTTGTAGGGAGGAAATATCGTGGAAAAAAATCTGATCATGTTACTTATATATATTACAATAATAATATTCATAGTGCTTCATGGGATTTTTACTGTGCTTCAAGTAAGAATACGCTTAGGTAAACTTAAGTATAGGTTGATTCCAAAAAGTAAAATATTTGATATAGCCTACTTAACATTTTTTACATTTTTATTTATATTCATTATGGTAAGATGGCCGAAATTAGCGGATGTTAGACAGTTATCACATGAACTACGAGTAGTTAGTATAGGTGGATGGGCTATTTTATGTATACGGTCTATTTTAGACACCTTCAAAGACGGAGAAATTAGAGAGAAAGGAATTTATGCAAAAAAGAACATCCTGGAATGGAAAGATATAAAAAGTTTTAAACTGAAAGAAAAAGAATCAATAGTATTGGAAACTAATAGAAAAAGTTTTTTTAGAAACACGAATAAAACGGTTAAGTTAATGGTAGATAAAGAAATTGAAGAAGTAGTAAATTTGATAGATGACAATGTAAAGAGATATAATGATGACTTAACTTAAATATTGGCTTGATTTAAACACTATTGGTGATTTTTATATGATTCTGTACAAATAAGTATTAATTAAACTATATTAAAATTTAAAAGTGTTGAAGGGGATTATTATGAGATTATTTCATATAAATCATCTTTTGTGCATTACCTTGTTAAGTGGAATTATATGCAAAATACGACTTGGCAAGAAGGTAAACCGAAATTAAATTTTTATAAACTATTGTCATATAAGAATTAGGAGGAGAACTGAATGTTAATTGGGTTGATGGAAGGCCTAGGGAGATTTTACTTTTTTACATGGTTTATATGGCCATTTATATTTGTGTTTTCACTGGTAAGTGCAATCGCATCTATACAAAAATATGAAAATGCCTCAGCGAAAAGCAGTATAATTGCGAGCATTTCACTTATGATTATTTTAGCAGGAGTTAGTCTCTCAGGCTTTTAATTAAATAATTGAGCAGATAGATATTTTATCATAATTTTAAGGTATAAAACTATTATAGATTAGGAAATTATTAATTTCTGTTCCACTGCCCACCATCTTCTTAAGATAAATTACATAAAAATATGTTAATAAAGGCTGGAAGAGATGATTACTTAAAGAAGAGGTAGATCATTAAGCATACTAGGTTATTAAGAAAGGATGATGGATATGGCGAATAACTTTAAGGAGTACACTAAAAGATTTGTTAAGAGAAATTTTTCATTAAACGGTAGTCTTAGAGAAAATGAAACAGAAGAGATAAAAAATAATACAACTATTATGGACTTAATATTACTACCATTCTTAACTATAATTACTTTGAGTCGTCTTGTAGAAAAGGGATTTAGCAAAAAAGATAAATAAACTAGCAATATTTATGCTGTAAAGAAAAGCTGCTAATATGGCTTAGTGCTGTATCGATATATATGATATTTTTGTGTTGATATACATAACACTTCTAACTGTAGGTACTAGCTTTTTTATTGAATTTTATATAAGTTAATAGATAAACACATATAAAAAATCATTAGCATAGTATGTACTAAAGTAATGTGCCCATTTTTAATGGGTTCATTTGTATAAGAAACTCTACAAGGCATCAAATTTATGAAAGATACAACATAGTAGTATGGATTAATTGGAATTTTTATATAGTGAAGGGGATCATTATGAAAAAAGTTTATATTCCTATAATAGCATGTTTCTTTTTAATAATATATTGGCTTTCTGGGATAAGATTAACTCCTGAAAATGCATTGAAATCACACAGATTATTATCTAATAATATAATTCTTCATAATATAGAAAGGATTAATTCAGAACATTATGGGGGAATCTTTGAAGATTTAGAAAAAGACAAATACGGAGTAGTAGAAGTAAAAAGGTTACTCAAACTTCCTTTGTACCAGGCAAGAACAGCTTCAATACAAAGAAAATCCGTCGATGAAAGAACTCCTTTTGTTATGGTTGGTTTTGGTCCTCCTCAGATAGTAGGGATAAAGATTTTAGATAAAGATATTGAGTATCTAGTATCTGGAATAGCATTATATTACCGTATTCCAATACCTATATACAATAAACATGAACTTACCTTGGATAAAGTTTTAGAATTTTCTGGTGATTATCAAGTAAAAAACATTAAAGGAGAATATGTTTTATTTACAAAAGAAGGTGATGATTTTTCTGCGTTTAATATTCTTGGATTTAATTCAACAGGAGATTTAGTTGCCTATTTATTAGAAGGACATGGGTCTAGTGCAATTTATGTAGAAAAATAACAGCATTTCTTTATCATTACTCCATTCTCTTAAAACCGCATACACCAGTGCTTACTTACTGCTTGTTATCTCCTGCTTATAAATATATCCGTTAAGGATATACCACCTTAAAGTATTTGCTTCATCTTTTTCATCGGAGACAACTAAAAAAGAAAAACAGAAAGAATACAAAATGTTTATAGTACAGACATTTTAATCTATTGAATCCTGTAACTGTAAATCTAAAATAACATTTTGTAAATTCTATAAGCAGCATCTGAAGAATAGATACGAATATACTTGCCATAAGTGCGGAGTAGTTCATAAAGCAACTACTTTCTCATCAATATTAAATACTTTTATATTGGTGGTACCTACTGCTTACTTAATTGGGGAAAAAATGATTCTTCCTAATATTGTTTGGATATTAATATTTTTTACTGTATTACAGCCTTTGATTTTACAGTATATTTAAAACACCGAATCTTAGTAGCTGGTCATTTATGTCTAAGGCTTAGCAGATGGAAAAGGCGCAACAAGTAACAAATTAAGTTACAGCGTATAGATAAACAATGTTAACTACCAAAAATAATAAGCATTCACAAGCATCTTTTTAGCTAGTTTTTATTTATATTTTACTAGACCTATTGTGTTACATGTTATTGTAAATAAGGAAGGCATTGAAGCCATTAGAATAGCTGTTTATTTTCCAAATGACTTTGATGAAAATGAATACAGTCAATACTTTAGGATAGAAGATGAAAAGGATATTAATAAAGCGATAAATATTCTTGATAATTATCAATACAAAGTAACTACAAATGTAGGGTATGCAATCAATCATTAGTAGGAGAAGAACAACTAAAAGTTAATCAAATTGTACCTAGAAGATTAGGTGCAGATGAAGGTTATGATAACTTGGAGCTGTTACACCAAAGTTGTCAACTACAACATCATATATTACTTGAAAAATATGGAGAAGGAAAAGATTTACCTAAAGTCGGTGCCTTTTTCAATAACAATCAAGTAGAACCTAATTCCCATAGATAAAAAAAGCCAACATAAATATGCTAGTTAATACAATTCAGTACTATTAAAAGGGGGAAGGACAGATGGCATGCAAAGCAAATATGAAATATAAATTAATTTTGATAGTCTTGTTACCGTTTATAATAGGTTATTTTATTGAGGGGTTAATGGGATTGGGAATGACAAGAAATAATCAGTTATATTTAAGTATAGCCAGTATGGTATTATCTTTTTGGATATATGGTGGTATAGTATTTTGGTTTTATGTGGGAAGGGTATTTGGAAGTTTAAATATGAATACAATAAAAAGTTTTATTTTAGGGAATAGTGCATGGGGCATTTCATTTAGTCTATATATTTGGCAATTTAGGTTATTAGATGAGACTAGTAGAAACTTTTTTTTAGGAGGAATAGCTCAACATTATGTACTAGGTTTTGTAGGATGGGGGTCTCGTATCTTAACACTATTTACAAATCACATCCAAGGGATAATGGCTCTCCAAATTGCTTACTTTCTAATGCTTATAGTATTTAGCTTAGGTTTTTATTCTGCATTGAAATCAAAATCATCAAAATCTTATTAATTAAGTTGAGTAATGAAGATAATTGCACTTTATATCTTATAGAGATGCAACATATGCAAATCTAGCATCAGTAAACATATAGGCAAAACGGAGGGAGTTTTATATGAAAAAGGTAGCATTATTAATAACTATTGTCTTCGGTATGATAGTTATACAAGGCTGTGAAAATCAAGAAGATATTATTGTATATACAGAGAGCTATGCTATGACAGAAGCAGTATATGCAAATGAAGTAAAGCTTCAAGAAGCTTTTTGGTTTGTAGAGGAAATTGCATTAGTGAAAATAGATGATAAGTTTGGCTATATTGATCATAGTGGAAAAATCATTATTGAACCTGTCTTTGATACCGCTGCTCAGTTTTCAGAGGGTCTGGCTGCTGTAGAAATAGATGGAGAATGGGGATATATTGATAAGACCGGGGATGTCATCATCTCTCCACAATTCGATGAAGGGTATAGCTTTGTTGATCATTGGGCAAGGGTGAAGGTGGATGAATATTATGGAGCCATTGATTCTTCAGGGGAATTTATCGTAGAGGCTAAATATGATCAAGTATTACCCTCCTCCGATGGTTTTTTATCCCTTACAAAAGAAGAACAACGTGGACTATTCAATTTAGAGAAACAAATTCTAATAGAGCCTGTTTATGAAGAAATAGGAGGATTTGTAGAAGGATTAGCTAGTGTAAAGAAGGATAATTGGGGCTTTATGAATGAAAGAGGAGAGCTTGTTATTGACACAAGATTTCACAGGGTTAATCCTTTTTCTGAAGGGTTGTCGGTAGTAGCAGTTATGGTTGAAGGGGAAAGAAAATATGGTTATATAGATAAAACAGGTGGATTTGCAATAGGGCCTAGATTTGATAGTGCAGGAGACTTTATTGAAGGCTATAGTATCGTGATGGAAGAAGGAGTATGGATGGTAATAGACGGGGAAGGTGAAGTAGCAAATTATTTAGAAATTAATGATGTAGTAGATATTTGGCATGAGTTTAAACAGGTTGAAGTAGATGGAAGCTATGGATTCATAGACTATAAAGGGGATTTTATTATTGAACCAAGGTTTGACCTAAGTTATAGTACCTTTAATTTTAGAGAAGGAATAATTACCCTTCGGCTAGACGGAAAATGGGGTTATGGAAATATAGATGGTGAGATTATAGTGGAACCACAATTTGATGATGCAATGGACTTCATCAACGAATATGCAGGAAGAGTGGTACTGGATGGAAAGTGCGGCTATGTCAATAAAAATGGTGAGATCATAATAGAGCCACAATTTGATGATGTGGATTTTCTAATGACAGAAGGCATTGCTAGGGTGGTGCTTGATGGAAGATACGGGTTGGTTAATGACAAAGGAGAGTTAATTGTAGAACCTAAGTACGAAGCCATAGGAGGTTTTAGCGATGGTATGAGTACGATTAAATTGGAAGAAAGATGGGGCTTCATTAATGATATTGGAGAAGAAGTCGTAAAGCCGAAGTATGATAATGCTGGCCAATTTAATGAAGGCCTTGCCCCTGTTCAGCTTGATGGGGAGTGGTATTATATTAATAAGACAGGTGATGTAGTTTTTTAAGGCATAAATAGAGAAATAAGCAAATACTAGAATTAAATAAAGTAGTCAAATAGAAATTTCATACACAATGATAGAAAATACAGTAGAAGCATAAAGGGGGAAGTGTAATGGATAGCAATTATTTTGCTTTATTAATAGCAGTTATAATTGTAGTAAAGGGATGTATTTTGTTAACTAGAAAAAAAATAATAGTAAAGAAAGAATATATAATTATATGGGTAATTACATTAATATTATTTATTCTTGCAAGGAACATCAATGTATATTCATCAATACCGCCCTATGGATTAATACTTTTGGTACCTATCCCATTAGTATTACTTAGGACAGAGAATGGAGCCCATTACCTCTATAATGTCAATCATAAAATGGTGTATGTTATTTTAACTATGTTACTTCAAGAAAAAGACATTGATTATGTAGAGAAAGGCAATACTGTGGTTTTAAAGGAGTTTGATGATAAAGAGATAACTTTCAAGAAACCATCATCAGATCACGTAGAAATAAGTTTGAAGGAAATTAGAAACCTCCCCTTATATGAAGAAATTAAAGAAGAATTAAAAGCTAGGATTAAGAAAAATGATGAGGTAGTATTTCCTAGGACGGGAGTTACTTATTTAATAATAGGTATAGCTTTTATAATTTTAACGTACGTTTAAAAGAAAGTTTTGTAATAAAGCAGTACCATTATAAGGTATAGAAGCTGATGAATTGTATGCAGCATTATTAAATTCATTAACTGAATTTTATGGGAGGTAGCATATGGAGGAAGTACTATTTACTAATGGATCTATGGTGGTATTGATATTTTTGTATATGCTAATTAATTTCTTTTATATTAGAAAACAGTTAGGTAGATTAGAATATAGGGTTTTTACTGTATTTAAAAGCTTTGGAATGTTTATGTTTGTATCCTTACTTGCTTTAAGAATAGGGCAATATACTTACGGTGTATATACTTATCTTAAAAGAGGTAGCACAATAATGTTATCCATTAGAGGAGGTATTTATCCCATTCCTGTTATTTTATTAGCTATTTATCTAATTTATAGGGATGAAGAAATTAGAGAAAAAGGTATATATGACGGTTTCAGCATATTAAAATGGCAGGATATAAAGTGTTTCACTATGAAGACCGAAAAAATAATAGCAGTTACTACTAATAAAAAATCTTTATTTAGCAAGGAGAATAAAAAAATTGAGTGGGAAGTTAATGATAAAGAAAAAATGCATAGAGTAAAAGATGTATTGAATAAGTACATACAAGAAAATGATGATATTTTAGCTTGAAATAGTTTCTGTAAATAGTTGGTAGTTGGATACTACTCATCATCTGTTAAATACACATCAGGTGGAAAATATGAAACAAGAAGAGAAGGTGATAATAAAATTTAACATTCTATCTTTATAGTTTCATTGGTGGAATAGGATTAGCTCTTGGTGTAGATGCATTTTCCTACAATTTGTTTCATGATGGCTTTAATTTATGATTGTACCTTTTAGACTTAATGAGGTTTATTATTGCCTTTGGTATAGTCTGTGGTATTCCTAAGTTGTTTAAAAAGCAGAAAGCTATAGGTGTTGAGCAATACTTTCTATTTAAGACGAATTTAATGGATTAGGTGTTAAAATAACATAATATATAGGCAGACAGCAGGATGTTATTATGGAACTTGGTATTGTAGAGTTTAGTTGGACATTTATTTTTTCACTTTTAAATATTGCAGTATTGGTTGGGGTTGTTTATTTAATATTCAAATTGATAGTTAAGTTACCTAAATGGATTAAGAAAAGAGGAGATGAGATTAATAAAATAGAAAAACTTTAGATGAAGTCAATAAAAAGTTAGATTAGTAAATATTGTAGTGGATAAAACAGGTGTAATATAAGCTAATTTAGGGGGAACGATATGTCTTTATTTATTACATCACTAATAGCAGGCTTTATAGGTATGAATTTAGGAGCTGCCTTTGGAGGAGAAGTGTTTGCATTTTTATTCGGGTTTTTAGGAGTTTTAAGTCCCGCTTTACTTGTGTTGCAACAAATGAATAGAAGGCTAGAAAAATTAGAGAAAAAAAGAAAAGTAGTTTTCAATGTCTTTAAAGTCGACACAGATGAAAAAGGTGTAATAAAAAACATAGCATAGAATTATGGCAATAAAAAGCTTAATTTAGGAGGTGATTTAAATAAATATTGAAAAAGGATTTATTGTGCTTATTACTTGCATAATTATTTTCACAGTCATTAATATTTTCAAATATGAATTTGATAGAAAACGGAGAAAAAATAAAGAAATTATCAGATTAAATAGAAGTTTAACCAACCTAACAGTTGGATTTATTTGGTCTGTATTGTTTATTATATGGTCAACTATATTTATTAATAATGCTCAAAAATTGTATCAACTATTAAATGAAGAATATATAGATAGCGTTTTTGAATTATTAAATGTCGAATACTTAAGAAGTTTAAGACGGTACTTTTATGAAAACCTTATGTTGACAGAACTCAATACTATAGCTTACTATGAAAGCAATTTCTTTGGTATAGTGACTTGGATTATTGCTTCATTTAGTTTATCAGTATTATATCTTCAAAGAGGATGGCATAAAAACATAATTTATGAAAATGGAGTGCTGATCAATGGTAAGATTATAGATTGGAATGAGATTATTAATTATGAGTGGGGTAATGGCTATAAAGAGAGATTATTTAAAGATGAAAGATACTATGAGTTGAAGGTTACTCTTCCTAAGTCAAAACTATGGGATTTGGATAATAAAGTCAAACTTAAGGTTAATTATGATGATAAGGGATTAGTAGATGATATTTTTAAAAAACTTACAAATTAATGAAGGATTTAAACTATGGGATTTAAATTGATGTTTTTTTCATCTAAGACTGTAGTGTGAGATTATTAGTAGCTTGATAGTATGTTTTAAAAGGTGCCACAGGTATAAAATACATGGAGGTTTTACCAATGTTAGAGGAAACAAAGTTTAGAAAATATATAATAGTTATGTTATGTATTTCCTTGCTTCTTAATTTGGTTTTTTTAGTAAACCTAAATTCAGATATGAAAACAAAAGACCAATTTATAAGATATAGTTATCCATCATTAATGTATTTATTAGTAGAGGAACTTAAAAGTTTAGAGGAGGTGTCACAAAGCTATAGCTTTGACAAAACTGAAACCTTGGAATATAAAAATCAGAAAATAAATGAGATGACATACAGAGTTTACTTAATTACCTCTACACTACGGGAAACTAATAAGCTCAATAAGCATTTTCATAGAATATCATATAATCTTACTGAATTCTTTATTAGATTAAATGAAGATATACAAAATAACAAACTCTTATCAGAAGAGCAAAACCAAACGCTTAATGAAATTATACAGATAACAAAACAATATGGTGGAGGTCCTAGTAGACGAAGTTCTTATGAGACAAATCCTAAAAAATATAAAAGAATGAAGATGCCGAAAGAGACGGAATTATTTTTTGAAAAAATTGATTCTATTTTATAAAGAATTAAAAACAGAGGTAAGAAGTAGGATTAAAGCAATCCACTTTAAAATATTTCCTACCTTGGGAATTTTTCTTATCGTATTAGGAGCAATATATATAGGTTTATTACAATACTTATAGAAAAGGGTATTTTGACATATCCTACAAATTTTTTTTCCGTCAATGGTACAATATCTTTTAAAACTGTCACGTATACAAGGAATGCAGAGAGTCAATGTACTACATTGCATAATCAATTTACTATGGACGAGTTTCAATAAGAAAGATATATAAGGGTAATAATAAAACAAAGGGGTGAGAAGGATGTCAGTCATTGTAAAAGATAAAAATACAAACAAAACCTATATATTGCTAGGAACTGGCTTCGGGGCATATAGAGCAGTTAGTCCAAGCTTTTTTGGAGGTAACTTATTTCCACATGAGGAAGAAGGAACAATTGCAACTGTGGCCGTTTGTGATTCAAAAGGGGATATTATTTGGATTAATTCTGATGATTTACAGGTTATAGAGATAGATGGTGCTAAGGTTTCAGAAATAGATTTATTTGAGTCTGAGAGAATGGAAGAAGAATTAAATAAAAGTAAAATAACATTGAATCATGATGAAGCTTGTCCAGCATGTGGAACAAAAGCTAATGGGAATGAAAAGTATTGTTCTGGTTGCGGCTTAAAGCTTACAGGATAATTACAAAATCCTAGTTTGTGGGTAATGCAAATATAATAGAATTGAATGGAAATAAAGAAGATAAAGGCGATTTCAATTTCAGTAGTAAATCACTCTTTATCTTTTGTTTTATGCTATCTTATAGGGTGAAAAGTGTCTACTAGATTCCTTATATCCTTCATATTGCTATATTTTACTAGCACCTCAAAACTAATTAACCCCATCGTATAACATAAAGCAATAAAGAGCTTAGGGGAAAACCTTTCTAGTAGACCATCAGAAAATCCATACAATAAAATAGCTACTGCTAAGGAAGAAACAATAATTTTGATGATGAGGATTTCCTCTATCCTTTCTAAAAAGGTATCCACTAGATCCTTCGATAAAGCACCTAGAAAACAGAGGAGATAGATGAAGATGAAGAATTTACATACAGAGTACATATAAAAAAATAAAAGGTGGAAAGGGAGGAATAGAAGCTTTAATAATGAGGATAAAAGATAGGGATAGGAAATTAGAGGTGCTATTAGCAATAGAGGGATACATCAAGAAAGGAGGCTATAGCCTAACTGTTAGGGAAATAGAAAAACTGCTAGGTTTAAGGTCTACATCAACAACTCAAGGTCATTTAGTAGAAATGGAAATCATGGGAGTGATAGAAAAATGTAGGATTTTTAAATGTGATAATAATAGGTGTTACATATACATATTGGAGGGTTGATTATGGAGTGTATAAAAAAAGAAATACTTAAAGTAATGGATGAGAACAGTAAAGAAAAAACTCAGAGCATGACTATGGAGGAAATAAGAAAACTTGCTGATTTAAAAGATACTCCTATGATGGAATATATGATGGACTTAAAGAGAATGGGTTTTGTAATGACGGAAGACGAAGCTATTGATAGCTTTACCATCACCATTTACATCTCCTCGTGTAGAAGCAACAATTATAGAGTTTATTGGACCTAGATTATTAAAGTAATTATATAGCATGGATTTCCTTCCGAACCAGTTAAGCTTTTAGCTTATTATGTGATGCTGGGTGGCGAATTGTGTTAAACTTTGTTAATTTCAGATCTATTGAAGTTAGTTCCTTAAATATTTTAATTAGGGTACCTAATAAAATAAACTCTTTTAGCAATAGCACCATTTTACAGCGAGTGCATATTTTATACTAGGGCTAGAGATAGTCAAATATAAAAGGAGAGGTGATATACATGACAGATATATCTAAAGAAAATAGAGGGATTGTAGGAGG